>QIAL01000362.1 GCA_003225535.1 Acidobacteriota bacterium
GGCCAAGAAGATTCCCGTGTTCCGCATCGGCTATCGCTGGAAATCCACCGCCTCCGCCATTGTCAGGTGGCGGGAGGAACAGCTAGCATTGATACGCCATTCGCGTCCTTCTGAGGAAAGGTAATCAGTGAGGACGAGATATCAACATGGAACCATTGAATTGAAAGAACGCGCCCGAGGTCCTGCAATCTGGCAATTCCGCTGGCGGGACAAGACCGGCAAAAGAATGTCAGAGGACATCGGCACGACCAGTGAATACAAAAACAGATCCGCGGCTGATCGGTGTTCCAAAGTCGCGTACCTAAGAATGAAGATCAACAGCGACCAACCCGCAGCACCAGACGAGAGATTTGGCGTTGTCCTCGAGAGGTATGTCCAGGAAGAGATCCCCATGCGTTTCTCAACCAAGCATGCCTATCTTTCTTACATCAACAATCACATTCGTCCCAGGTGGGGCGAATTCCCCCTGACCCAGGTAAAACCGTTGGCCGTGCGCGACTGGCTGAAAGCAATCCTCGACAAAAAGGGCAAGCGTCCATTGGCCAACAAAACGAGAGGTCACATCAAAGGGCTCACGCACCGGATTTTCGATTGCGCGATGTTATGGGAGTACCTGCCCCCGGACCGCAATCCGATGTCTCTGGTGCGAATCGAGGGCAGTTCGAAGCGGAGAAAGAAGCCGCGAATTCTCACGCCCGAGGAGTTTTCGCTCCTCGTCGCTCGAGTTGACCGGGAACCATGTCACACCATGGTGATCCTGGCACTCTGTACTGGGGTGAGATGCTCGGAGTTGGTCGCCCTGAAGTGGAGCGACTTTGATTGGCAAAACCTGTCCGTCTACATTCGCCGCGCGATTGTTTCTGGTCGCGTCGACGATGTGAAGACCGAATACTCGGAGGCGCCCCTGCCGCTCGATCCAGCACTGGCAGAGGTGATTTTCGAGTGGAGACGGAGGACCGAATTTTCCGCCGGCTCGGACTTCGTCTTCGCATCGCCCTTCATGGCCGGAGAAAAGCCCTACACACCGTGGAACATGCAGCACAACCACCTGAGCCCGGCGGCGGTCAAGGCCGGCTTGGGACCGATCGGCTGGCATACACTTCGCCACACTTACCGGGCGTGGCTCGGAGACAATGGCGAGGCGCTTACGGTGCAGAAGGAACTCATGCGCCACGCATCGATTCAGACCACGCTGAATACCTACGGCGGAGGGATGATGGACTCGATGCGGGAGGCGCATGGGAGAGTGGTGAAGCAGGCGATGGCGCGTTAATGGACGTCAGTGGACGTCAGCCGATCGCGTAAGTGCACTAGAATCAATAAAAATATGGCGGAGAGAGTGGGATTCGAACCCACGTTACCCTTTCGAGTAAACACGCTTTCCAAGCGTGCGCCTTCAGCCACTCGGCCATCTCTCCGGCGTGAATCGATTGGGAAGGAACGATCTTAATGAAGTCGCAACATCCGCGAAACTGCCGCGAATTCGATGATACTTTTCAATTCTATGGGTGAAGTTGCGATTGCCACCGGCAACGGGCGTAACACTCGCCGCCGAACTGCTCCCCGCAGATGCTCCGGCGGCAGCTGCGTTCGCTGCACCGTTGCTCGGCACGGCACTCTGGGAGGCACTGGGCAGCGCCGGCACTTTCGCATTATCGACCACGTGGTGATTCAAACAATATAGTGCCAGTTCCAGGCGATCGGCCACTCCCAGTTTGTCGTACACCTTGCGCAGATAATTCTTCACAACTTGCTCCGTCGTCCCGACGCGCAACGCAATTTCCTTGTTCTTCATGCCTTGCGTTACGCACGAAACAATCAGAGTCTCTTTGGGCGTGAGTTGCACCTTCGGACGCGCTCCCGAGGCCCGGCTATTCTGGTTGCGATACGCTGCCATCACCCAATGAATCGCCTGGGTATCGAGCCAGGTGTCGCCCGCCACGACTTTGCGCAGGCAATCCACCATTAACTCCGGCTCCACTTCGCGTGAAACGATTCCGTGCGCGCCCCGGCGGAAGAGGTCGAGCGTCAACTCTTCATCCGGTCCAGGCGTCACGACCACAACTTTCAACTTCGGATTCTGCCGCAGCAACTCGACAACCGACTCCACTGGATTCGGTGCCAGCGCCGATTCAAAGATCAACACGTCGCTGGAAAACTTCGCGACTGCCGATTGCGTTTGCGCCAGGGTCTCGGCCTGCCCAACCACCCGGATATCGTCTTCCAGCGCGAAGATCTTCCGCAAACCGGCGCGGAAAATGGCCTGAGTGTCGGCCACAATCACTCGGACGAACTGGCCCTGCCCAGCGTCCTCGCCTGCCCCGAAATTTTCTTCTACGCCAACCGGATTCGTAGCCATGAGTCCCTTGGTTTACGCCCGCTCAAAGTGATATTCGTCGATCACGACCCCGACACCGCGCCGTCCGCGGTCATCGAAGCTGCGCACCACGCGGCCTCGGCAATCGATCTGCACGTTCTGCCGCGCACCTACGACATCGGCCGGCAGCATAATCGTGAAATCCACGATCGACCCCACTGGCACATCCCGATCCATTGCGAAAAGCACGCCATTCGCTGAGATGTTTTCCGTCTGAGCGTGGTACGCGGTACCTTCCGTCTTCACCGACGCAGAAAGATGAAGGGGAAATCGCGGAGCGCTCTGCAAATCTTCATAACCTGCTGCATTCATCTGCGCGTCCATCATCGGGGCTGTGCCTTCGGCTGCCATCTTCAACTCAAGGGCAGCGTACACCTCGGCTTAGGCGAATCAAAGTTACCGAAGTCATGGAACAACCGGAGCTAACTGCTTTTCTTTGAAGGGATTAGACGAGAATCAGAGCTGCGGACTTGAGCCTGAAATAGGCCGCTGAAAGCGGCGATTTACGGGTGAAAACAGGAAATATTCCGGCAACTCGCGGACAAGATGAACCAATGCATGAAAGGGGAACACAGGTCGATTAACCCGTCCTCAGATAAGCGCAAAGAACTAACGGCTAGAGCTCGACCCCATGCATGGCCTCGCCTTGGCGAACCAGCCCGTCGCCGCCGAAGACCATGAACTCCACACAGCGCATCCGCCTTCCATCAATCTCGGCGATATAGATGATACCGATGCGGTCTCCATCGCTGATCACATAATCAAGTGTGAAGTGGATCCTTTGAATCCGATCGATGGCTTTGGTCCAGTACTCCCGCAGACTGGACTTACCTTCAACACTCGATGAACCGACAATCGCTTTCATGCGAGGCGACGTGAAAACCACGCTTTCGCTGAAATGGGACAGCACCGCTTCCACGTCTTTGCGATTCCACTCGGAAATCCAGCGGTCGGCGAAACCCCGGGCGTCAATCCTCGCACTCACGTTCGGTCCTCTTTCAGAACTTCGTTACTTCCGTAAAGTTGAATTCCTTCACTTTCATCGCGGGCACTACCATGTCGAACGATTCCTCTCCGCACGCCCGCACCGGCACGCTCATCGCTTCGACATTGGAAAGCATATGGATCAAGCTCTCGTTGAACCGGAAGTTGCGTACTCCGCCCTGCAGGCGTCCGTTCTCCACAAGAAACGTACCATCGCGAGTCATGCCGGTGAGCACTTTTTCAAACGGTTCGACCTCGCGGATGTACCACAGCCGGGTGACCAGGATTCCCCGCTCCGTCGACGCAATCATCTGCTCGATGGTCTGCGGATCACTCGCCAGTGCGAACACAATATTCAGCGGCATCTCTCCCATCTCGTTAGGCAGTGGGAAACCGTGTCCGGTCGCCTCAATCGGCCCGGCTTTTTCGCGATACTCGGACTTCTTCATTCTCTGTGCGGTCGCACGGGCGTACACGACGCGCTTGATGATCCCATTCTCCACCAGCGGGATTGTTTTCCGGGTCATGCCTTCCCCATCGAAGGGAGATCCCGCCTGCTGCGGATGTGCGACATCGTCGACGATCGTTACGTTCTCGCCGAACAATCTGCTTCCGATTCGCCCTGTCAAAAACGACCTCTGATCGAGAATCGCCATCCCCGAATAGTCCCAGAACATGAAGCCCACGATATCGAGCACTGCCGCGGGTTCCAGGATCACCGTGTACTTCCCCGCCGGAATCTCCCGTGGATGCCTGGTCTCAACGGCCTTCTGCGCGGCAATCTCGGCCAGTCTCAGCGGATTGAGATGCGCCACATCCGGCGAATTCGCCTTCTGCCACCCTGAGGAATCCCCCGCCAGCATGGTGATCGAAACCTCCGCCGAAGTCTGCGTATGCCACCGGCTCAATCCGCGAGAATTAAAGATCCCGTCAATCCATTCGCCGCTAGAGAAGACCCCAGCCGTAGTCAGCCTGTGCCGATCCGCAACCCCGACAATTTTGCTGACACCCTCCGCCCGCAACTCAGGAGTAATCCCCGCAGTCTGTTCAAAATATCGCGAAGGCACGACCCGCGTAGAGACAGGCGCCTCGCCTGTCAGGCCAGGGCGAAGCCCGGCCGCTTCATCTTCGGAAGGCGTGGGCAAAAGGTCCGGATCCGACTGCTGAACCTTAGCCAGATTTTCCGAGGATCGCACCACCTGCCGCAGACTCTCATCATCGAACTTGTTCGTAGTCGCCCGCGCCGTCCTTCTACCAAACGCCGTCCGCACCGATACCACATGATTCGCTTCCGCCACATTCTGATGAATGACGTTGTTCGCGAACCGTGTGAGCGCAAACCGCCCGCCCGAGAAAAGTACTTCCACCTCGTCCGCGCTCGAAAGCTTCCGGATGCGGTCAAAGACATCACCGGCTTGTTCCTTGGTCAGCATGCAAACTCAAGTAGTTCTCTGTCCCTCTGTGACTCCAGTAGTTCAATTCCCCTTGAAAGCGCTGCCCACTTGAATCCCCCGAAATCTTGCCGGCGCGGCTCCATGCCCCGTTCCCATCACCTGCTGCGGCTGTCCCTTGCCGCAATTCGGCGTGCCCCACAGCGTCCACTCGTCGCGCGAGCAAAGCGCGTCCAGCGAATTCCAGAACTCCGTCGTAATCCCCGAGTACGACGGATTCTTCACCATCCGCACGCGCTTTCCACCTTTGATCTCCCACCCAATCTCGCACCCGAACTGAAAGTTGTAGCGCTTGTCGTCGATGGACCACGAGCGATTCGTCTGCATCAGAATCCCGTGATCCGTCGCTGCAATCAGTTGCTCCAGATTCAGCGGCTTCTGCCCCGGCAGCAAGCTGATGTTCGTCATGCGGATCATCGGCAGCCTGTTCCATCCTTCCGCCCGCATCGTCCCGCCCGACCGGTTCTCCCCGATCGCATGCGCAGTCTCGCGCGAACTCAGATAACCGGTGAACAGACCATTCGTGATGATCGCCGTGCACTGCGCCGCCACGCCTTGGCAACCACATTCACTAAATCGCTGCCGTAGCGCAGCGTGCGCAACTTATCCAGTGTCAGGAAAGAAGTCCCAGCAAAGTTCGCTTCCATCCCCAGCACCCGATCCAGTTCGATCGGATGCCCCACCGATTCATGAATCTGCAACCCAAGCTGCGAACTATCGAGAATGATGTCGAACTTTCCCTCCGGACATTGATCCGCTTTATGCAGCGCGACCGCCTCTTCCGCGATGCGCCGGGCGTTCTCCACCAGCTTCAATTCTTCGATCAGCTCATATCCCTTGTTCTGCCACTGCCCGCCAAATGAATTCGGATACGAGCGTTTCTGAATCTCGCTCCCCGCAAACGCATAAGCTGCATACCCGGCGCCGGTGGAAAGTCTCGTCTGATGAATGTCCGCGCCTTCCGATGACGCAAACCACTGCTCTTCCCGGCTGAAGTTCAGGTTCGTCTCGGCCAGCGTAATCCCCACCACAGACCTTAATTCAGTATCGATTCTCAACAACAGTTCGATGTTCTGTTCCACCGAGATCGTAAACGGATCGATTTTGTAAGGCATACTCCACTCCGCGACCGCAGCCTTCTCCGGAGCCAGCCGAACATCTTCCTTCTTCACCCGTGCCGATGCCTTGGCGATCTCGACAGCCTGCGCTGCGGTGGCTTCCACCGCCCCGCGCCCTAACTCCGCTGACGCTGCGAAACCCCACGCGCCCTCGACGATCACGCGCACATTCATCCCCACTGATTCCGAATCCGATGCGCTCCCGACCTTCCCGTTCTTGGTGCCCAGCGCCCGGCTGCGCTGCGCAATCACACGGACGTCCGCGTAGGTCGCCCCTCGCGACGCCGCGGCGGTCAAAGCCCAATTGCAAACGTGTTTCATGCGAAGAATTTCAATCTAACACATGCCCGCGGGCTCAACCCCGGCGGTCAGAAAAGCACCGTTGCCTACCCCTCGCCGCACACACACTCCCCTGTGATTCTGAGCACGGCTTATGAGACTCCCTTGCAGTCCAATAGACGCGAATGCCACTTCCAAAAGGGATTGCGCCACCCTTGTCTGAACGAAGAAGGAGTTTGACGCCCATGAGTCTTTATTTTTCGGAGCCCAGCACCTCGTCGCCCACATCTGAAATTGATGACACGTCCACCGCAACCCCGTCTTATTCCGACACTCAGGCCAGCAAGAAAGCCGACCTCGCAGGTCCAGGCATCGGGGACTATGCCGAGTTGGAGAAGATCCTGCCGCAGGACTACCACCCTCTTCTAACTCCGAAAGAAACGCAAAAAGCACTCTTCCACTTGCGCCGTTACATCGAAGACAATTTATGTAAAGAGCTCGGTCTGATGATGGTCCAGGTCCCGCTGATCGTCGACGCTGAAAGCGGCGTCAACGACATGCTCGACCGCGACGGCTCCCGTACGCCCATTCAGTTCCATATCTCGAACGATCGGGACAAGAATCCCATTGACTCCCAGGTTGTTCAAGCCGCGACCAAGTGGAAGCGCGTTGCCCTCAAGCAGTTCAACTGCCGCCCCGGCGAAGGCATTTGCACCGATATGCGCGCCGTCCGCAAAGACTACTTCCTCGATCACGATCATTCCGCTTACGTCGATCAATGGGATTGGGAACGAACTATCACCGCCGAGCAACGCAATCTGGAGTTTCTGAAATCCATTGTGCGGAAAATCTGGAAAGCCCTCGTCGGCGCCGAAAAATTCGCCCAGGAAATGTTCCCCGAGCTTCGCAATCCTCGCTATCCTAATCTGCCGGAAGAGCTCACGTTCTTGCACGCCGAAGAACTCTTGGCCATGTACCCTGCTCTCCCGCGAAAGCGCCGCGAAACCGTCATTCTGCAGAAATATCCGGCGGTCTTCATTATCGGTATTGGATGGCCCTTGAAAGACGGCTACCCGCACGAAATGCGCGCCGCCGACTACGACGACTGGATCACCGATACCAGCAGTCAAACCAACCGCGACACCCACGGTCTCAACGGCGATATCCTGGTCTGGAACCATGTCACCCAGCGCCGCCACGAGCTGAGTTCCATGGGCATCCGCATCAATGCCGAAACCCTGCGCCAGCAACTCGAGATGTCCAACCTGCTCGACAATCTCAAATTCCCCTACCACCAGGGAATCATCAACAACGTGCTCCCGCTCTCTGTCGGCGGTGGCATCGGCCAATCCCGCACCCTGATGCTTCTACTGCGCAAAGCACACTTAGGAGAAGTCAGCGTCACCGTGTGGCCAAAAATCTTGAAGGAGATGTGCGCCAAGAAGAATATTTTCGTGCTGGAGTAGCGCAGGCGGGTTTTGATTTCAACGCGGGGCCTGAATCTTGAAGGCTCACGGGAGGTGCTTCATGCCCCTTCGTTCGAGGTTTGTCATCAGCATTACTCTGCTGAGTGCGCTGGCAATCATCCCTTTTTTGTCGTGTGGCTACAACGGCTGCGCCGACATCCCGGTTCTTAACTCGATCTCGCCCACGAGCGCATCTGCCGGAGGCCCGGCCTTTATCATGACCTTGACCGGCAGGCACTTTCACACCGACACCGTTTTCTTCTTTGGAGGCACCGAGCTTGCCAGCACGACCGTCAGTGCCGCGACAATGACTGCGAGCATCGACAGCATTTACATATCGACGCCCGCCACGCTCGACGTTTGGGTCACCGGCATCCCTGGAGGAAGCAACCTGAACGGTCCATGCGGCGGCGGCCTGTCGGCCAAACTACCGTTCACAATCCAGTGATCGAACTGATGGCTAGAGATCTATGATCGGGATTGGCGATCGATAGGTTTAGGGAGCAGTGTGCGCCAGTTCCAGCGCCTTCTTCACCGCCAGCAATTCCTTCAATACTCCCCGCAGTTTGGTCGACTCCAGCGCGTTCGCTCCATCCGACTTCGCTTCTTTCGGATTGTCGTGCACTTCCATGAACACGCCATCCACCCCAGCCGCTACTGCCGCCCTCGACAGTACCGGGATAAACTCCGGCTGTCCCCCACTCACCGCCGGCCCTTTGTCGTCCGCTTGCGAAGACGGCAACTGCACTGAGTGCGTCGCATCGAAAACGACCGGCGCAAACTTCCGCATGATCGGCAGCGATCGCATATCAACGACCAGGTTGTTATAGCCAAAGCTCGCCCCGCGCTCGGTTAGAAACACCTGCGCATTCCCCGCCTCGCGGCACTTCTCCACCGCATGCCGCATATCCCATGGAGCCACGAACTGCCCCTTCTTGATGTTGACCACGCGCCCGCTTAACGCCGCTGCTACCACAAGGTCCGTCTGCCGACTGAGGAATGCGGGAACCTGTAGCACATCGACGACTTCCGCGACCTTCGCAACATCGGCCGTCTCATGCACATCGGTCAACACCGGCAGGTCCAACTCGTTCTTGATCTTCTTCAGAATCCGCAGACCTTCCTTCAACCCGGGTCCCCGAAAGCTGCGAATCGACGTTCGGTTTGCCTTGTCGTAACTCGCTTTGAAGATGAATGGAAAATCGAGCGACTTCGTCACTCCTTTGATGATTTCCGCCATCCGGATCGCGTGCTCTTCGCTCTCAATCACGCACGGTCCAGCGATCAAAAACAGATCACCAGACCCGATATGGATATCGCCGACTTGGAAGGAAGTTGTCATCCCAAAAATCTAAGGACACGCAAGAACACGACGCCATGAAAAGCCTTCGTGTAACTTCGTGTCCTTCGTGGTTATTCTATCGCCCCGCGACTCGCTCCGGCCGGTGGAACATCTCCACCTCAACCGTTTCTTTCTCAGCTTTTCGCTTCTGCCCATATTCGTAAGCCGCTCCCACAAACGTCCGGAACAAAGGATGCGGCTCCAGCGGCTTCGACTTGAACTCCGGATGGAACTGGCACCCGATAAAGTGCGGATGATCCGGCAACTCGATCATCTCCACGTAAGTCCCGTCCGGCGTCGACCCTGAAATGCGCAGCCCGGCAGCCACCAACGGCTCCTCGTATTCGCGATTGAATTCGTACCGATGCCGGTGCCGCTCGCTGATTTCGAGCACTCCATAGATCTTGTGCGCCAGGGTATTCGGCTCAATCTTGCAAGTCCAGGCGCCCAGCCGCATGGTTCCGCCCAACTCTTCCACTCCGCGCAACTCGCGCAACTTATAGATCACCCGATGCGGCGTCGCCGGATCAAACTCGCTTGAGTTCGCATCTTCCAGTCCAACCACATTCCGTGCGAACTCGATGCACGCCGTCTGCATCCCCAGGCAAATTCCGAAATACGGAACTCTCTTCTCGCGCGCATCCTCGAGTTGCGCTTCGTAGCTCTTGTCGCCGGTCTCCAGTCCTTCCGCCTCAATCCAGTTCAGTTGTAGCTTCAGGTTGTGCGCCAAAGCGCCATGCACCAGCGCCTCCTTCAGCGACTTGTACGAATCTTCGTACTCCACATACTTGCCAACGATCCCAATCGTCACCGTGTCCTTCGGGTTGTATACGCGGTGGACAATATCCTCCCACTTCGCGAGGTCGCGGTCCTTCGCTTCCATGTGCAGATTCTTCAGCACCAGCGTGTCCACATTCTCATTCGCGAACACCAGCGGCACCTCGTACACCGACGCAACATCCTTCGCCGTGATCACTGCCTCTTCTGGAACGTTGCAGAACAGCGCGATCTTCGACTTCATCTCCTTTGCCAGGAAACGGTCGGTCCGGCAAAGCAAAATGTCCGGTTGAATTCCGATGCTCAACAACTCCTTCACCGAGTGCTGCGTCGGCTTCGTCTTCAGTTCCTGCGCCGC
This sequence comes from Acidobacteriota bacterium, assembly GCA_003225535.1. Taxonomy (GTDB): domain Bacteria; phylum Acidobacteriota; class Terriglobia; order Terriglobales; family Acidobacteriaceae; genus Sulfotelmatobacter. The sequence goes on from QIAL01000362.1 coordinate 10,153, forward strand.
GGCGATAAACGGCACCAGCGTCACATGCACAAACAAGGTATGCTCGCGCCCCAACTCCTGCCGCATCTGCCGGATCGCTTCCATAAATGGCAACGACTCGATGTCGCCCACCGTCCCGCCAATCTCCACAATCGCGATATCGACTTCCTGCGCCACCTTCTTCATTGCGGCCTTGATCTCATTGGTGACGTGCGGAATCACCTGCACCGTCTTTCCCAGATAATCTCCGCGCCGCTCCTTGGCGATGATCTGCTCGTAAATCCGCCCCGTCGTCCAATTGTTGTCGCGAGAAACTCTCGACTTCGCCGTGCTGAAACGGCGACATCGTCCCCGGATCCACATTCAGATAAGGATCGAACTTCATCAGGTTGACCTTGATCCCGCGGCTCTCCAGCAGGCATCCGATCGAAGCCGCGGCAAGTCCCTTGCCGAGTGAAGACACTACTCCCCCAGTCACAAAGATGTACTTCGCTGGCATCTCTTCCTCGCTTTAAATTGTTTTTGGAAAATTGTGCAGGTGGCGTGCACAATCAATTATGGCAGAAAACCCCTGTGGAAGAAACGAAAGAAATCGTCCTTCGCAAGATTTTCCTTCGTGCCTCTTCGTTCCCTTTATGGTTATGTAGGATTTTTGTGGGGCAGCCGTCCTCGGCTGTCCGGTCGAGCGATGCTCGACGGCTGCTGCACCCGACCCTGCAAACTGTTTCGGTCTCACACCTCCCCGCGTTGACTATCTCTCCCTAAACGGCGAGAATAATTGAGGTCACCAGCACCAAGACAGTAGTGTCCCCAAAATGTGGGCCTGTGGCGCAGCTGGGAGCGCGCTTCCATGGCATGGAAGAGGTCGTCGGTTCGATCCCGACCAGGTCCACCAAATCCCTCAACAAGTTAAACAGGGCGCGTGCTCACAGGGCGGGCATTTGTGTCATGGTTTGTGTCATAACCCGCCGCTTTGGTGCTCACGGCGAGGGCTTCCATCGCGGTTCGTTTCGCTTCCATCCGTTCGTGACTGTACCGCTCCAACAACGCACCGTTCTCTGCAAGCTGCGTGATGGCGCAATGCCGCAGATCGTGGAACCGGAAGCCCGGCAATCGCGCCTTTTTTGTTAGCGTCCTCCAGGCCGACCGCCAGCTATTCAGGTGCCGCGTGGGATCGAAGCCTGTGACGTTGTAATCAATCACTCTCTTGCCGGAGAAGGTGAACTTGGGAACAAAGGCCGCAAAGACGTCGTGTACCGGTTCGACCGGGCCGAAAGCCTCAGCGCTTCGGCGCAGCCTTGCCAGAACAGACACCGTCACGTCGGTCAGCGGTACAATCCGCTCGCCAGCAGCCGTTTTTGACTTGCGAATCGTAAGGGTCTTTGCGAATAGGTCTACATCCGAGACGTTCCGGCAACCCAAAGCACATTGCACAACAGGAAAGACAGAACCACTGAGCGCAAAGAGGCTCGCATAGTCACCTCACCCCAAGGCAATTGAATGGATGGCGAATTATACGAGCGGGAGGACTAAAATCGACCAACTGCAACATTAAAGTTTGCTCAGAATTGGAGTGACTCAGCGGATTGCAATGCGACATGAGGTCTGGCCAAGAACGTTGCCACAAGGCCGCAGGCGGCAGCGAAGGACAGCCACATTCCCGGGACCGCCTGGTTCCCAGTAACGTGAATAAGGTACGTGCTGATGGCAGGTGTGAAGCCACCGAAGATGGCAGTCGCGAGGCTGTAAGCGAGCGCAAAACCTGTTGTCCTCACGCTGGCCGGCATGATTTCGGTAAGAAAAACGACCATGGCGCCGTTGTAGCTGCCATAGATGAACGACAGCCACAGTTCGACCGCGAGCAATCTCGACAAAGATGGTTGGTCAACCAGCCACAACATCACAGGATAAGCGGTGACCAGCATGAGAATCGCGCAAATGAGAAGCAATGGCCGACGGCCTACCCTATCGGAAAGCGCTCCCATGACAGGCAGCCAGAAAAGATTCGACGCGCCGACGCAGAGGGTGACGATCAGACTGTCGATGCTGGCCAAGTGAAGGATAGAGTTGCCGAACGTTGGTGTATAGGCGGTGATCATGTAGAACGACACCGTGGTCATCGTTACCAACATTACGCCGACAATCACGATCTGCCAGCTGGCAGTCAGCGAATGCAAAATTTCGGAAATGCTCGGCTTGTGCTTGCGGGCAACGAACTCGTCGGTCTCCTGGAGAGAACGTCTAAGCCGGAAAAGGAATGGGATGATCACGCAACCAAGCAGCAACGGGACACGCCACCCCCACTGCATCATCTGTTGCGGCGGCAACGTGGAACTCAATACGACTCCGACGAGGGCAGCGAACATGACGGCGACCTGTTGACTCGCGGATTGCCAGCTTACATAAAAGCCCTTGTGCCCCGGAGTGGCAATCTCGGACAAATAGACCGACACACCACCCAACTCCATTCCGGCTGAAAACCCCTGTAGCAGACGGCCAACAAGCACGAGGAGCGGAGCGATCAAGCCTATGGTCGCGTATCCCGGCATACACGCGATTGAGATGATGCCCACCGACATGAGGCTTAGCGTCAGAATGAGTCCGGCGCGGCGTCCATGACGATCGGTGTACGCGCCCAGAACGATGGCGCCGAGGGGCCGCATCAGAAAGCCCACCCCGAAGGTCATCAGCGACGACATTAAGGATACGAATGGATTCTGGCTGGGAAAGAATGCATTGCCTATTGCTGTGGCGTAATACCCGAAGACCATGAAGTCGTACATCTCCAGGAAATTGCCGCTGGAGACACGTATCACAGACCAGATCTTTGCTTTCCGATCCTGCGGCGCGATCGCCGGTATTGACTCGGTCAATGCCGCCGGCTTGAGTGGTAGTAGCGATTCGCCCATTGGATTCCCGGTTGGAACGGGTTGTGCTCACACTCAAACCTGCCGAACCGCGGCGGGATCCACGTCCCTTGTAACCATGTCGAGTAGGGGGAGTTCGACACGGAAGCAACTGCCGCGGCCTTCACAGCTCGAGACTTTGACTTCAGCATTATGTGCAGCGCAGATCGCCTTGACGATGGAGAGACCCAGTCCCGCTCCGCCGTTGGCGCGCGAGCGGGCTTTGTCCGCGCGGTAAAAGCGCTCGAACACGTGAGGTAGAGCGTGAACTGGAATGCCAGGGCCGTTGTCGGAAACCTCGAAGACTGCGGCGTTTCCTTCTCTGCTGACACTGACATCGATCACACCACCTTCCTGGTTGTATTTGATGGCGTTGTCGATGAGGTTGACGATTACTTGCTGCAAGCGAGTCCGGTCTCCTTCCACGTGGACGCTGATGGCCATGTGAGTACGAATCCGAATCGATTTTTCCTCTGCCAGCAACCTCATTTCGTCGGCCGTCGATGCAGCCAAGTCACCCAAGTCCAGGCGTGTCTTGTCCATCTTCACTTCGCCAGCATCCAGGCGCGAAATGGCCAGAAGGCTTTCGACGATCCGAGACATCCTGTGAGTCTCTTCCAGCGCGCTGCCAATCTGATCTCCCAACGCGGCATCCCGGCGCTGGTTCTGCGCGATACCTTCCAGTTCCAACTGGAGGATCGTCAAGGGCGTGCGCAACTCGTGAGAAGCATCGGCGGAAAAACGGTTGATGTGTTGAAACGCCTCGTCCAGTCTCTCGATCATGCGGTTCAGGGCAGTAGAGAGTCGCTCCAATTCGTCGCCGGTGCGGATCACCGGCAAACGCTCGCTCAGGTTCGAGGAAGTAATTCCTTCAGCCCTCCTAGTGATCTCATCCACCGGCGCCAGGGAACGCCTCATCAACCAATAACCGCCCGCAACCGCAAGTGAAACAACGAACGGCATGTAGATCGCGAATATCCGCAGAAGCCCATGCAGCACAACTTCGACTTGGTTATAAGGGGCGCCACTTTCCACCAAGAATCGATTTCCGTTGGCCGTGGTAAGAGTTATCGAATCTATGAGTAACCGGTTTCCCGCCTCGAAGCGAATCTTTCTTGGACCATCCTTTTCGGTATCGGTTGGAAGAGGGATTCGCGAAGGATCAAACATTCCGTCTTTGGGCTGGCCCGAAACGTAAACGATGCCCACGTCTTGGCGGACAACCCGAATGAAGCGTCCATTCACCTCTGGGGCATAAGCCTCGTTGATCTCGGTGGCCAGCCACAAGTTGTCTTTGGCAGACAGCTGGGAAAGCAGCTCTGTCCCGATCGTCTGGCACTCGGAAGCCAGCGTCCTTTGCAGAGTCCAGTCAAGATATCGCTCGAGGCCCAGATAAACGGAGACGCCAAAAACAATCAGTGCCCCGGCCAACAGTCCGGCATACCATGCGGTGATGCGAAAACGGAGAGATCTTGTATTCATGCATGCGCTCCGGGGCCGATGGTGTAGCCTACGCCACGCACCGTGCGAATCAGCTTCTGCTCGAATGGATCGTCGACCTTGTTCCGAAGATGTCGAACGTAAACATCCACGATATTCGTAATGCCATCAAAACTCTGGTCCCAGACGTGTTCGATGATCATGGTGCGCGAGAGAACCCGCCCTGCATTCGACATCAGATATTCCAGTAAAGCATATTCCTTTGCCGTTAAGTCGATCCGTTTGCCCGCTCGCTTCACCTGCTGTGACAAACGATCGAGTTCGAGATCGCCGACGCGTACCACGCTGCTACGAGTGACTGGCCCGCGCCGAAGCAGGGCCTTCACCCGAACCAGAAGTTCAGCAAACGCGAATGGCTTTGTCAGGTAGTCGTCGGCCCCGGCCTCAAAATTCCCCACTTTGTCAGCAACCGCATCGCGAGCGGTCAGGATCAGAACGGGGACCTCCACATTGTCCTTTCGAATACTGCGAAGAACCTGGTTTCCATCCAGCATGGGCAACATGAGATCAAGAATCACCAGATCGTAGTGGTAGGTCGTAGCCAGATCGAGCCCCGACTTGCCGTCTCTGGCAACATCGACCGCAAATCGCTCCTCAGTCAAACCGCGGGCCACAAACGTGGATACCTTGGCCTCGTCTTCGACCAACAGAATGCGCATGGTTCTCCGGCCAGTAAGTATATTGCGGTTCGAGCTAAATCGTTAGAGAAGTCAGATGAAAACTTATTCAGAAAGGACATCTGTACGCCGGCCCAGCTCACGATCCTGAATAACGTCTAATCCCATCTTCATGGGGTGTTAATGTAGACCCGCCACGATTGACATCCCGCCATGCTGAAGAAATATAGTGCCGGTTTCCTTCTACTGGTCTGCACGTTGGCTCTCGGTCAATCGACCCCAGCGCCTGATCAGTGGATTGCGATTCATGCCGGCCATCTGTTTGACGGAAGTGACAAGCTTGCGGCCGATCAGGTCATCTTGATCAAGGGAGACCGCATTCAAGAACGAACTGAAATGAGCGACTACATCCGATGCCAACCGATATGAGAAGGCGTGATTTCCTCAGAAACGCAGCCAGCGCGGGAGCCGCGTTAGGGGCTCTCGGTCTTTCCGGGCCGACTCATGCCAGCGCTATGACCGCTCAGGTATGCGCTGAGACAACCTTTCCGCAAGTTCAGAAGCTGACTGCCCATGTGTCTGAGTTTGTGGTCACCCTGAAGTTCGCCGACATACCTGCGGATTCACTCGAACTCGGCAAGAAGTCGATTCTGGATGGTCTGGGACTTGCCCTTAGTGGCTCGAAAGCCGAGACATGGGGACTCATCCAGCAGTATGTGAAATCTTTCGGGTTTTCCCCACGCGGTGGCGCGGCGGTGCTGGGATCCGCAATTCGGCTTCCGGCCCGCTTCGCCGCATTTGCCAATACTGTCTGTGTTCTTCCCGCAGCTCTGGCAACCGCGGAGGTCGCTGGAAGAAGCGGAAAAGATCTGCTGGTCGCCTACGAAGCCGGAGTGGAAGTGGAGTGCAAAATTGCTGAGGCAATCTCGCCACGCCATTATGAAGATGGTTTCCATTCCACCGGTACATGCGGAGTTTTCGGTGGGACCGCGGCCTGCTCCAAGCTCAAAGGGTTGGACTCCGTTCACACCTCACGCGCTTTTGGGATTGCTGCCAGCCATGCAGCTGGGCTGCGCGAGAACTTCGGCACTATGATGAAACCATTTCAGGCGGGTCACGCCACAGAATCGGGCGTTATTGCCGCGGACTTCGCTGCAATAGGTTGGACCGCAGCCGAGCAGATTCTGGAAGCGCAACGTGGTTTTTTTCACGCCTATGGTGGCACGTACGATCCCGCCGTGATTATCGAGCGACTGGGCAATCCCTGGACGTTTCAAAATCCAGGAGTCTCGATCAAGCCATTTCCTTCGGGTTCTCTGACTCATCCCGGCATGACCGAACTCTCGCGTTTGATTCAGGCGAACGCAATTCGAGCCGCCGATGTTGAACGCTTAGAGGTTGGCGCGAACAAGAACATGGAGAGCACACTACTGCATCACCATCCGAAGACAGGATTGCAGGCGAAGTTCAGTATGGAGTTCTGCATGGCGATTCTATTGCTTGACGGAAAAGCGGATCAGACGAAATACACCGACGCAGTGGTGAACCGCGACAACGTACAAAAAATGATCGAGCGAGTTCGCTTCTATGTCGATCCCGAGGCCGAAAAGGCGGGATACGATAAGATGACGACCATCCTCAAGATTACGCTGAAGGATGGGCGCACGATCTCCGGACGGGCTGACTTTGGCAAGGGAAGCCCAATCAATCCCATGAGCTACGATGAGGTCGCGGAGAAATTCCGCGGCTGCGCCGCGTTCGCGGAATGGCCGGCCGACAAGGCGAACCAGGTCATCGAAATGGTGCGAAAGCTCGAAGACGTTTCGGATGTCCGCGCGCTAACGGCACTTTTGAGCAAATAGGAATTATCGAGGAAGACTGTTGTGAAAGGGCACGGCTTCAACGTGCCGCTAAGATTTTCCAAAATGCCGGCTTCAGCCCTTGATGGGCTGCCGGTCCAACAGGCTCCCTGTAACAGCGAGGAAACTTGAAAACTTATCGGATAGCGGTAATCGAAGGCGATGGTATCGGGCGTGAAGTTGTGCCCGAAGGTCTTCGGGTGCTCGAGGCAGCGGCTCGACGGTTTGATTTCTCGTTCTCCTGGCAGCATTTCGACTGGAGCTGCCAGACATATCTCGACACCGGCCGCATGATGCCAGCTGACGGCCTCGAGCAATTAAGCCCGTTCGACGCCATCTATCTGGGAGCGGTCGGCTATCCCGGAGTACCCGACCACACTTCGCTGTGGGGCCTCCTGATCCCTATCCGCCGCGGATTCCAGCAATATGTGAACCGCCGCCCCGCGCGCTTGTTGGAAGGAATAACCAGCCCACTCAGCGGCCGCAACGCCGGAGACATCGACTTCGTCATCGTTCGGGAAAACAGTGAGGGCGAGTACTCCGAAGCAGGTGGACGCCTCAATCGCAACACAGAATTTGAGATGGTGATCCAGGAGAATGTCTTTACCCGCCGTGCGTGCGATCGCATCATGACCTACGCCTTCGAACTGGCCCGCACCCGAAAGAAGCACGTAACTTCGGCTACAAAGTCCAATGGCATTGTTTATGCCATGCCCTTCTGGGACGAACGCTTCGCCGCAATTTCAAAGCGATATCCCGACGTCAAGGCAGACCAATATCACATCGACATTTTGACCGCACATTTCGTCGCTCACCCCGATTGGTTCGACGTCGTTGTCGGATCGAATCTCTTCGGCGACATTCTTTCCGATCTTGGTGCAGCGGTGGTGGGATCGATGGGCCTTGCCCCATCTGCCAACCTGAACCCGGAGCGTGAGTACCCCTCGCTGTTTGAGCCCGTACACGGCTCGGCGCCAGACATTGCTGGGAAAAGGATCGCGAACCCAGTGGCTCAAATCTGGTCGGGAGCGATGATGTTGGAACACCTTGGTGAGAAGGAGGCAGCTCACGCCGTCGAGCAGGCCATCTTCAAAGTTCTGGCCCACTCAGATATCCGCACCCGCGACATCGGCGGCAAGGCCAGCACGCGAGACATGGGCGAGGTCATTGCAGCCGAAGTTTCAGGAGTAGCCGCGCTTCGCTGAGTCCTTTTCCCGGTGCATCGGAAACCCACAGAATCCGGCCTACGGCAGTACCTCATAGACGCGCAGTTCCGCCGTCTGCTTCTCATGATGCGGAACCGCCAGATAGTAGCGTTTCAGCTCGGGAACCAAGACGCCTGTCTTTGCGCGGAAGGAAGTTGGAATGTGCCCGATGCGATTGTAGTGATCCGCATCTTGCTCATGGAACACATCGAGGAATTCCGTTCCCGCAAAGTAGATACGTTTCCCGCTGCCGTCGTAGGCCATATCGTCGACCATCGCTGCCGCCGGGTAATTGGTCACAATCTTGCCTGAATCAGAATCAAGGACAACGAGCTTTCCGGGAACGCGAGTTCCTAAGAACAATCGATGCGCATTTTCGTCGAATGCGATTGAGGTGGGATTCTTTCCCGCCTCCGCAACGGACCAGGTTGCTATCAGTGCACGACTCTTCCGGTCATACACTTCCACGGCGTTTTTTCCGCGGACGTTTACGAACATCCGAGGCCCTGATTTCTCGAAGACCACGCCCTCCACGTCATTGGAGTCGATCTTGATATCCGCTTCAGTCGTTCCCGTCGCGACGTCGATGACGCTGATGTAGGCATTGGGCAGCTTGGCATCTTTGCCACCATTTACGACATAGAAGAGCTTCGAGGAAGGGTCGTAACCGCTCGCATCCGCGCCCTCGCGAACCTTGATGCTACCGGCCGGTTTGTAGGACTCGGTTTCGTAGATCTTGACTTCGCCCAAATCGCTGTCGACTACGAAAAGCTTCTTCAAGTCGGCACGATAGAGCATCGAGTGCGGCGCCTTCACATCGTCAATCGTGTGGATCAACTTGTTCGTCTTCAGGTCAAAAATCAGAACTTTTGAATTCTCTTCGGCGGTCACAAAAAGCCGGTTGCCTTCCACGTCCGGCGTGAGATGATCGAAGTCTCCGTCGTGTAGTTGAGGCAACGGTGTTGACTGCAAGAGCTTCAATGGGGCTCTCTCCTCAGCTAGAACGCCGATCGCAAACCCAAGAATTAGCACCGACACGGTGATTGCCTTCGATCGCTTCAAGTGATCCTCCAGTTCTTACGATTGCAGAAAAATCTTAAACCGGCATTAAAAGTAGATTAAATCCCGTTCAGCGAACTTCGCTCTTATAGCTATTGGTGCGCCTGCGCTACAGCCAAGCGCTTGGGAACTTTTCCGACTTTCACGCGTGTGACCTCTCGCCGAGTCTTAGCGTCGATGATGGACACATCATCCGTCTCCGCATTGCTGATGCAGGCATATTTCCCGTCGGGAGTGAACACAATCCAGTTCGGCCCTTCACCTGTATTCACCCGTCCCGTAATCTTCTTCGCCTTAACGTCGTATATGTACATGGCGTCGTCCTTCAGGCTAGAGACCCACAACTCCTTTCCGTCAGGAGTCAGTGCCAACCCGTGCGTGAGCGTATCTTGGGTCTCATATTGCAGTTTCTTCAGGGTCGCGTGCTCGGCGGGGATCTCCAGTCTCGCCGTCACCTTCTGCCCGGGGATATCCACAATGACGAACCCGTGCAGATCGGCCACCGCCACATACATTGTTTTTCCATCAGTCGAAACCGTGTAAGGCCGCGGTCTGCCACCGGTGGGAATGTGAGCCGCGAAATCCATCTTTTCCAAATCGATGAGATCGATCTCGTGCGATCCCATCGAACTGACATAGATATAGCGGTTGCTTCCGGTATTGAGGGCGTTGTGCGGCTCCTTGATTGGCAGCGTCTTCACAATTTTCTGCTGCGAGACATCGATCACGTCGACGCTGTCGCCATCACGAATCGGGACCGCAACGTATTTCCCATCCGGCGTCGCGGCGCATTGGTTAGGACGCCCCGTTACTTTAACCGTGCCGATGGTTTGCTGGGTTGCCGTATCAATGATCCTCAAGGTATGGTCGGTCTCGACAGTCACAAAAAGGCGCTTGCCATCCGCCTGCAGACACACACCATGCACACGCTCTCCGGCCTTGATGTTACCCGTTACTTTTAATGAGGCCATATCAATAACGCTGATATCGTCTCCCCGGCTGTTCCCGACGTAGAGCTTGAAATCCGGGACGGCGGAACTCTCCGCGCCCCAAGCAACGACAGAGATCAACAGCGCTCCGAACACGCTCCAGTAAGAAGGTCTGTTCATTACAATCTCCTAAACTACCCTTAAGTTCGTCTTGACCCTAATTTCTCACTTAGACCTGAATCATTTCTTAAAGCGCGTCCCTATGTTTGTTGTTTCACGTTTGCGGCCCGTGCTGTTCCTCAAGGGCTTGTATGCGCCGACTGCCTTCCCACTGCCAGCATCAATGACCCTGACACAAACAGACTCACGACCAGGTACAGCAAGCCCGGGGAGAACGAATGTGTACGGTTAGCCAGATAGCCGATCACCATAGGCCCAACAAATCCCCCGAGGTTGCCGACTGCATTGATCAGTCCGATCGACGCTGCAGCGGCAGATTCGCTCAGAAACAGCGTGGGCACTGCCCAGAAGACAGGTTGAAATCCATAGAACGCACCGCCGGCCACCACGAACAATCCCACGGACATGGGCAGGTTCGAGCTGTACAGAACAGCGAACGCAAGGGCCAGACCGCAAACGAACACCGGGATTGCCGCATGCCACCTGCGCTCCCGCGTTCGATCCGAGTGCCATCCATTCACCTGCTGCGTAATAAAAGCCGCGATGTACGGAAGCGCTGCCAGCAGCGTGACCTTGAGATCGCTCTGACCCGATAGCCGCTTCAGGATCGTTGGCAGCCAAAACGCGATTCCGTAACTTCCAGTCATGGCACAGAAATAGCAAACTGTTAGCAGGATCACATCGCGATGGCGCAGCGCCTCCCACATCCGGAAAGAACGACGACGATTCTTAGCTTCCTTCTCGCGTTGTAGTTCGGTGGTGATCCATGACCTTTCTTCGTCGGGAAGCCACTCGGCCTGATGAGGCCAATCCGTGAGGTACCAGATCGTGACAATGCCAAACACCACGGCCGGAATTCCTTCGATGATAAAGAGCCATCGCCACCCCCTCATCCCGAGCCACGATAGACCCAACAACAAGCCAGCAAGAGGAGAGCCGATGACATAAGAAAGAGGATTCGCCGCGTAGAAAAATGCCACGGCTTTGGCCCGGTCTTGATATCGAAACCAATGCGTAAGGTAGACGATGACACCTGGAAGAAACCCGGCCTCCGCCGCGCCAACCAGGAAGCGTATGACATAGAACTGCCGTGAAGTGTGGATGAAGGCCATCAATGCCGTGACCAGACCCCAGGAAATCATGATCCGCGCGATCCAGCGCCGGGCGCTCCATCGTTCCGCGATCAGTGCTCCGGGAATCTCCAGCAGGAAATAGCCGAGAAAGAAAACCCCAGCGCCCATGCCAATCACGCCTTCGCTGAAACCAAGGTCGTGGGGCATCTGCAGCGCCGCCGCCCCCACGTTCATGCGATCGAGAAAAGCGATCACGTAAAGCAGGAACAAAAAGGGCAGGAGCCGCCGCGCGATGCGATGCCGCGCACGGCTGGCCACTTCGAGCTCAGCACCCGAACCCACGGCGATTTTCGTATTGTCGATGATCGTCGTCATGGATCAATACCCGAACCAGGTATCCCGTGCAAATAGGTAGAGAAACCATGGGAACCAACGCAAATGGGGCGGCCGGCTCAGAGTAGTAAGCTTGCCTCCTAAGCAATTGAACAACTGCCCCTCGAGATCAGAAGATCACTTTCACCGCAAACTGAATTTCTCGCGCTGTTGTAGTTGTCCTTGTAATCAAACCCGCCGAAGGGTTCAGCGTACCCGTTCCATCGAAAATATCGGTGTTGGTAGGGTTAACCGGCGGAGCAAAGTTCGGGTGGTTGAGAATGTTGAAGATCTCGGCGCGGAACTGAATGTTGAATTTCTCCGAAATTTTCTTAATGTAGTTGTTCTTGAACAGTGAGAAATCCAGGGAAGTAATTCCCGGTCCGATCAGAATGTTGCGGCCTGCGTTGCCACGAAGATTGAAGCACCTCAAATCCCCGGGTGCGAGCGCAGTGCCCAGACTCGGAGGAGCCGGGTCGCAGTTGGCACTGAAAAATGATTGGCTGGGAGCTGTGGGAACCGCGAAACAGTCCGTCTTGATGTAATTGTTCGGATTCCCGGGATTGGTAAGGTTGCCGCAGCCGGAGCCACTCAAGCGGTTCGGGAAAGCCCAATCGTCACTGCTCAGAGTAAATTGGGGGTCGGAACCCGTTCCCCAGGTTGCTGAGAATGGTACACCGTCGCTGGCTGTGAAGATGAGCCCAAGCTCCCATCCCCCCAACGCCCACTGAGCCGGTGCTGAAAAAGATTTTGGAGTCGGCAGTTCCCAAGACCCATTCACAACAATCGTATGCCCGACGTTGAAGTCCGAAAGGCCACGGCTTAGCCTCAAGTCGAACCAGTGCAAGCTCGAGATGGAGTTTCCGAACGTGTCCCCAGCCACTGAGGCGGAACTGGTGTCCATGCTCTTTCCCCAGGTATAAGTGCCTTGCACCTGGAGACCATGGCTCATGCGCTTTGACAACTGTGCCTCAAAGGCGTTGAAGTACGAGTGCCCCTCATAAAAGATCCCGCGAACTGATCCGAAGTTCGGGTTGATGGGATTGGGGGCAACGCATTGCGACGGGTCCGAACCGTTAGGGTCGGTCTGATCGCACTGTCCAGGCACGTAGAGGTTTCCGAGAACGTCCACCTGCGGCCAAAGATATCCGTTAGCGGTCTTGCTTGGAATCACCAGATCGGCTTCGTCCACCTTAAACGGCTGATGAATTCCACGCGATCCAACATAGGCAACCATGCCCGCCACTGTCGGGGTCAATTGCTGCTGTATGTTGAGATTCCACTGCATGATGTAGTTGCGCTTCTGGTGAGAATCAACATAAGTGGAACGCAGCGTGTTCGCTGGGAAGTTGGTTAGTCCGGTAAAGAACGCGCCCTGCGGAGGATTGTTGACGGCTGTATAAGAAAAGAATGGGGCCGACTGTGTTGTCATGAGAACGAATTGATAGGGCAACGGCAGCACGTCAAACAATCCTATCCCGCCGCGTACCGCGCTCTTGCCGTTGCGGAACACGTCCCAGGCAAAACCAACGCGCGGCTCAAAGTTCTTGAGGGTTGGATTCGAAAAGAAGGCACCAGTCTTCGAACACTGACCTTGGACTAATGTGCCGCAAACCGGTAGCGGGTCGGACAGATTGGTCAGATTGGCTGTCTTGCCGGAGGTCTCCTTCAAGACCGTCGACATCTCATAACGCAGGCCAATATTGAGCGTGACGTTTGATTTCCAGCGCCAATCGTCCTGGAGATAGACTCCAAAAATGTTCTGCCGCAGGTTGCGCGGCGACAGTGTACTGGCGATTCCGCCTTGGAACTTCGTTGGGTTATTCGTGAGAAAACCAGCCCAGTCGGTAAAGCGCCAGATTCCGTTCGGATCCGTATCAGCAATCACATTGAGCATCATGTGTTCGAATCCGCCGCCAAATCGAAGGGAATGAGTGCCCTTGGTGAGAAACGCGTCGTCATACGCCTGCAGTGAGTTCCAGTGATAAAAATAAGTTGGACTGCCTCCGACTCCGCCAGTGAAGTCGGAAATACCGCCACCCATCAGCACCTGCGATGCCGCCCGCCCCGCGAACGCTGTACCTCCTACCCCCAGGTCAGTCCGGGATGAGTCAGGGTTGATTGCCTTGGCGCTTTGATTGTTGTTCACCACTTCGTGATTGCCACCGATCCGTATGGAATTCGCAAACCTGGGCGTGAAGATGTGCGTTTCTTCGATTGCTACAAATTGTCTCGCCGTCAGGGTTTCAAATTCGACATTATTCAGTCCGTCGGGGGAGGAATAAGGAGTCTTATCGTACATATAGGTCCCGAACAAACTGTCCTGGCTGGAAAAGTTATGGTCAAGACGAGTGGTGAAAAAGTTCTCATTCACAATTTGCTGGCCGGCGAAGGTATATTGTGCTGTGTCGGAACCAGCCACTTGTGCGCTTGACGGCGCTCGGGGATAGAAGGTGAGGTATTGCGCGGCAGACGGATCGACCGTTAGTTGGCATATTCCGGCGTTGAAAACTCCCCCGTCGGCAGCGCACGTAGGTGCGTCCAGGGTTTGCATGGCGCCGGTTCGGGCCATGTCCGACGGTACGGTTGCAACGGTTGTGATTCCCAAGCCCTGTCTGATGCCTTCGTAATCCGCGAAGAAGAATGTTCCATCCCTCTGAATTGGACCGCCGATCGTCCCGCCAAACTGATTGCGTTTGAAAGGCGGGATGCTGCCCACATCGAAGTAGTTCTTGGCGTCCAGCTTGCTGTTGCGGATGAATTCGTACCCGCTGCCGTGAAGCTGATTTGTCCCCGATCGGGTAATCGCGTTAACCACTCCTCCCGACGTCTTACCGTACTCAGCCGAATAGTTACTGGTGATGACTGAGAATTCCTGGATTGCATCGACGCCCAGGCTACCGCCAAGCACGCTGCCCGGCGCACCATTCGCATAGTCATTGAGGCTGACGCCATCCAGACGATAGTTATTCTGTTGTGGCCGCGCACCGGAGATAGTCAACTGCTGCCCAAACCCCCGATTGCCGCGATCCGTGCCCGCTGAGAAATCCGGTTGCGTGTGGATTGCGCTTACACCCGGCTGAAGCTGAGCCAAGTCAGTCCAACTCCGGCCGTTGAGCGGAAGTTCCCGAACGGTAGTTGCGTTGACCACAGCACTAATGTCGGACGTCGAGAGCTGCACGGCCGGCACTTCGCTTTGAACCACGACCGATTCGTGGAGTTCCCCGACCCTCATCGAAAAATCCAGGACTACGGCTGCGCCAACCGTCAACTCGACGCCGTTACGCTTCTCCACCTTAAAGCCTTTGGCGGAAAATTCGATCTCATAGGTGCCCGGCTGTAGATTCGGCGCTGAATAAACGCCTTCGTCGTTGGTCGTGACCACGCGAGTGACGCCAGTAGCAACATTCGTAATCGTGATCTGGACTCCACCGACAACTCGCGACGCACTATCGGTCACGGTTCCTGAGATCGACCCACCCGCGACTTGACTACGTAGGTTCGCAGCAGCACCGAACGGCAGCAAAATCAGTAGGCATACACAGATCTTTCGCTGGTTCGAAGTCCACTTCATGGGGAAGCTCCCTTCTGTGCGCAGAGAGCTTAACCCAGGCGCAAGAATTCAAAACACATTAATTTCCATTCATCTAACGGGCCCAAAGTGATACTCACACGGAGTCAACAAAATCTGTTGAAAGACATTCACGGCTCCAAGAGTCATTGATGATGTCGGATTTATCGGAGACTAAAACCTTCGGTACTTTTGCCACCGATTCCCGCCGGAGTGGCGGACTTGATTGAATAGGACCCGGGTGGGCGGTCAACGAGTGAGATCGGGATTTTCCAACAGTTACAGCTACAGATGCACCCAGTGTGGGCCGGAAACACTCTGAGAAACAGAAGGAGTTATTCATTTACGGGCAGGAGTGCAGTATCGAAGTAGATCCTCCTTTTTGGCGAAACGTGAATGTTGGTCGTTATCGAGGTGGGTGCATACGCAGTTCGCATGTTGCCGAGCGAAGCAATCCCATTCTTTATGATTTTCAAGTCTTGCTGCAAGGTCGCTTGTCTCGTCCAGGTAGAGTATGTCGTAGCCATAGCCTCCATTACTGTCGCGATATCGACGACTGACTGCATACACCGCGCCAACACTCTTGAATGACTCATTCATCGGGTAGACGAAGAACTGATACTTCTGACCCGATTGACCGGTGAACGTTGCGGTCGAGATTTTTACTTTCACTGTTATTCAAGCCCCTCCGATGTGGCCAGACCCAGCACATGCTGGCAAGAGTTTGCACCAATCTCGGCAGCTGCGACCTTGTGCTAGGACAACGAAGCGCTATTTATCCGTGAATTGTGGAACGGATATTTAATGTGAGTTGCCAAAGAGCCCAAAAGCCCAGGTGCCGCAGAAGCGATGATCGCCGCGCCGATGACCTTCCGCACCCTCGCAATCGACCATTATCGGCGCGCCTTTACTGGTGGCAATAGCCGTACGAAGTTTAACAACGAAATCTGAAGAGAATCTGAAAGGGCAATATCTGCCGGACCTTTTTTAAGAAGGTTTCAGCTTAGTCGTTAGCGGGCGATTGCACTCAGGTTTCCCATATTCTTAGGCAACTGCGGTCACCTCTTCAGTTTTTGGAGTTCTACTACTCGTGGTCGAGGCTGTTTCGATTTCTGCCTATTTTCTATTGAGAATTTCCGTGGAGAAGAGCGCGACCACCAGGGCGGAATCGACATCTGCGTCGAGCACTTACTCGTCGCGGCAACAAGAAACAGAAGCCGAGCTTTCACGACTGCTCGGTTACACCTCCACCTATTACTTGTGAAAACCAAGGGAGATTTGGGTCATCGAGAAAAGTTTGTTTTGACGGCCGACCTGACTAGGTTTAGCGAGGGTGATTCTCCGGGTGCGCGACACGCCACCTGTCCACGTCCCGCTCTGCTTCGTTGATTTCCTCTTGGCTGATGGATTTTCGCAAGTCGGCCAGGATGGGCGAGCTTTCTTTGATTGAGTTTCCTGCCAGCATCAGCCACTTGTAAGCGGAGACCTGGTCGGCGCGGGATTCCTTCTTGCCTGCGAGCAACCGTCCTAGCCGGAACTGTGCCTGGGACATACCCTGGTCCGCGGATAACTGATAGTAGTGCACGGCGAGGGCCTGATCCGCGGGTGTACCTTTTCCCTCTTCGTACATGGTGGCCAGATTAAATTGTGCGCCTGTTTGTCCCTGGTTGGCTGCGGCGACGAATAAACGGAGCGCCTCTTCGAGATCGAGTGGAACACCTTGGCCGAGCGCGTACCGCAGCGCCAACCCGAATTGGGCATCCGGGTGCCTTTGGTCCGCTGCCTTCCGATACCATGTCACTGCCTTTTCGTAGTCGGGCTTGCCTTGGGCACCGTTGGCAAAAATGTTTCCCAACGTCACCTCTGCTGGAACACTGCCGAGGTCTGCCGCCTTTTCATAGTAGTGAATGGCTCGGGCGACGTCGGCGGGCGTACCGTCAGCCGGATGCAGGTAAAAGGCCGCGAGATCCAATGTCGCAGGCACCACGTTCTGGTCCGCAGCGGCGGTGAGCCAACGTAGAGACTCCTTGTAGTCCTGAGGTACTTCCTTGCCTCGTCCATAGAAACCAGATCATCGACTGCGACGGATCTTTCGGGATGCCGATTCCGTCGTCATACATCAGCGCGATATTGGTGGCTGCGTCCAACGAACCTTGTTGGGCCGCCTTTTTATACTACTCCAGCGCCTCAGCCGGGGACGGTTGCTCCATTCCAATTCCCATTGCCGAGAAGATGCCGAGAGACTCCTGGGCTGCCATAGATCCTTGATCTGCGGCCTTGCGTAAGAGGCGGAGTGCCTCCGCGTCGTCTCTCCTCAGCAGAGTGCCCGAGTGCAAGGCAAGGGCAAGCAAGGTTTCGGCTTCAGGATCGCCGGCGCTAGCCTTGTCCTCCACGTTCTGCAGATCTTCGACTTTCAGATCCTTCGCCTTGTCTTGCAGTTTGTACGCGCTTGCGCTTGATACCTGGTTGGGCGCTGCCGCCACAGGTTTGGGAGCTGTGTCGGCCATGGCACCCGGGGTCCCTTGGGCCTTCTTCTTTTCTACTTTCTTCTCTACCAGGACGGGAGGGAGTGTTGAAGTAGCGGGAACGGAACCTGTGTTGGGAAATGGAATTTCAATCACGACTTTGTTTCCCACGGACTGCACATCAAAGTTCACCGGCTCCCTCAAATCGACGACGATCCGCGCAACCGGCGGAGCGGACTGAAACAGCGCCGCTCGAAACCTCCGTACTGGTCCGTTGTTAATTGGCATTTGCCGATTCCCTGCTGGGAGCGTGAATCCAGGAAAATCGAATACCAGGCGATCAGGGTTTGTCAGCGCCACTCCTTGTGGGAGATAAGGAGCGCTGAGGACGATCTCGATGCTAAGACCGTTTGGCTTGAGAGTAATATCTGCGTGCTCAATCTTTGCGTATGGGGCCGAAGAGGAGTCGACGGACGCATTAGGAGTTTGCGCCTGGATATCGAAGCTGGCCAAGACGCAAAGCCAAATCACCACAAATAATTTTGTGAAGCATCGCACAATAACAGATTCCTATAAAAGTCTTAAAGCAGCATCATTGTACTGTTCGTGACCGTTACGCCCTCCCACCCAGGCGCGTCGAGGGAAGTCAAGTGAAAGCCTCGATGTCGACAATATCGTCGGTCTGTCGATATCCGAGAAGCGGATGTTCTGGACATTGTCAACCGACGAGGAAGGGCGCTTGTACGTTTTACGGTCGCTACGTGTGCTCTGACCGGGGTCTTTAACAAGGAAAAGCCGTCCGGTACCCCTGTTTAATCGACGCGTCCCGACGCGTTTCTTATACCCTTTAAGGGCGGACGGGAGAAAATCAGGCGTTCTGGCGATGTTTGCGGATTCTGTTCTCCAGCGCGTGGTGATGAGGGCTGTCGAATTTTCGACGTAAAGTTCTGCCTTCTCATAATCGGCAGGTCCCTACTATCCGGTGTCCCGAAACTCGAAAATGGGACCCGTTCTGCGTGGCCGCCTCTCGAATGCTGCAAGTGGTGAGGTTAGGTCGCGTGCCCTTGCTTCGGGCTTTTAGCCTCTCCAGCAGAGAGATTGTTCTATAAATCTTAGCTTCGTATTTTTTTTAAAAATTGACACGCCAAAATGCGTCGCTGCGTCCTGCGCACCCTACCCCTTGGACAACTTCTCTTGTAAAGCGCACCTCTGGGGTTCAGGTTAGTCCAAATTTGGACGTACAAGAGTTTACCTCTCTGTGTCGCAGTTTGTGTCGTAACTCTTCCATCCCTGGCGATATCAGGGCTTGTAACATCGTACCTCTTGGCAACAAGTTCGAAGCAGGTAAAATGCGTCAAACCCGCATGAACACAGCCTCTCCATGTCGCTTGCTCTCACTCCATCTCGGAATGCCTTTCTTCAGTGAGGGAAATGGCATGGAAGAGGTCGTCGGTTCGATCCCGACCAGGTCCACCAAATCCCTCAACAATTTGGGTGGTCACAAAACGTGACCTTGCGCTAGATCAGAGCTGCGCCTATTTCACGCGGCATCGTTCGACGATCTCTGTATCTCGTGTTCCATAGCTTTGGCTGACTGGTTTGCCTGTTCGTTTAACTCCTCAAGTCGCCGCCGCATATCCAGCCCCGCATTTCTTGAGAGCCGCACAATGTTCGCAACCCTGGCTGTGCCCCACGAAAGTCAGCGCTGAGCAAAACCCACGTCTCAATGAGGTCACGTGTCTCCTCCTATAGACGCCAACGAATGCTTTCCAAACCACGCCCGTCCGGTTCTCCCCTCCGGACGGGCGGGCCTGCGCTACTCGACCACCAGCGGACGCATCATGTCGTGCTCTTCATGCTCGAGGATATGGCAGTGCCAGACGTACTCTTTTCCACCAGTCCTCGGACTCACCGCATTCCGCATGGCTGCGGTCGGCAAGTTCGGCAAGTTGAACTGCATGATGACAGTCGCGATCTCACCAGGGTTCACGCGCACCGTATCCTTCCACCCGACTTCATTCGGATCAGGCGGCATGGGCTGTCCGGCAAAGCTCCAGTGCCCCGGATCTCCGCTGAACGCTTGCCGCTGAATCAACTGCACGTTCACCAGGTGGAAGTGGATGGGATGCGTGTCGCCGGTGAGATTCATGATCTGCCACACTTCGGTCGAACCGGCCTTTGGGTTTTCCGTTGACGCCGCGAGATATGGCAAGCCCCACGTGGGAATTCCCTGATTGTTCACGCCGTTTTGATCGAGAGTACCCATGGTCTGGATCAGACGGCCGAACTCATCGAAGTCCTCGTTCAGGGTCAGCATCCGGTTGGCCACCTCAGTGAAAGGAAACGCCGGCACTGACGGGTCGCCGTTATTGAACAGCAGCCCAGGTTGGTTTCCAGTGAGGAAGTTTGTTTTGAGCTGCACGTTCAGTTGCCCCAGCCATGATGGAGTTGAAACCGTATCGCCGCTGCCGGCGGTTACAACAATCTTCAGCAGCGTCCGCGTGTTGGGCCCATGACCCAAGGCGGTCGATGGCGCTCCTCCGATCGAGGTCTGGTCCGCACATCCGGTGAAGTAGTCGTTGCGCGAATCTCCGCCGGGGAACGGCGCCGGAGCATCGTTATAGAGAATGAAGCTGGAGCCCGCACTGACGCCGTTGAAGTCAATGATCACGTCAGCGCGCTCGGCGGGAGCAAGCAACAGGTTAAACGGCCCGTCCGGATTAGCGCTAGCTTCATCGGCCGGATTCACGAGCGGAATTGGCGTCTGATTGCCATGAATGGCCACCGCCGGAAGGAATCCTCCTTCTGTTCCTACCTGATACATGACTGGGCCCGGTGTACCAACTCGCGCCTCGCCCGCATTCGCCTGGTCCTCCGCATAGAGGTTCAGGTGGTAGAAGCGAGCCTGTGAACCGTTGAGCAAACGGAATCTCATGCGCCTGGGTGGAACGCTGACTTTTGGATAAACGCCACCATTGATAACGATTGTGTCGAAAAACGCCTCAGGGATCGCGCACACACGCGGCAGCGGCTTTGTTCCTTGCGCGGGCGGATCAACAGTCGGGCCCCAATCCCAACGACCT
Source organism: Acidobacteriota bacterium (assembly GCA_003225535.1). Taxonomy (GTDB): domain Bacteria; phylum Acidobacteriota; class Terriglobia; order Terriglobales; family Acidobacteriaceae; genus Sulfotelmatobacter. The sequence continues at coordinate 30,951 of QIAL01000362.1, forward strand.
TTCGGATTAGGCCCACTGCGGAAATCGTTCACTTCATAGTCGTGCGGATACCACAGGCTTCCCGGGCCTCCCCATCGCCAGGTCGGGTCCTGCCGGAGAATGTTTCGTGGAACGAACCCCTTGTCCTGAATGACCAGCGGAATCCCGACCAGGTCAGGCAGAAGGCCTGAACTGACCAGCCCCGTCTCAAAGTCGTCGACAATGATGTACGCGGAGGCGACTCCGGCATAAGCGTTGAGGCGCGTGATCCCGATCGCGTGGTCGTGGTACCAAACCAAACGTGCACTTTGATCGTTGGGGTAGTAGTAGCTAGCTGTACCTGGCAGGACGGGGAAGCCCGGAACGTTCATAAAGCTCGATCCATGTTTTCCTAAGGGCGTGAACCATTGAAACGGAGTTCCGTCGCTGAACCATGGCGTTGCTCCGCCATGCAAATGAGTCGCAATGCGATTGGTCGGAAGATCGCCCACCATAAGTCCGTTGGGGCCGGCCATGATCGTAGGATCGACGGGCAGAATATGCCTTTCCGGCATCAAATTGGTGACCGTCAGGAGTGTAGGTGTACCGCGTTTGGCAACGATGGCTCCCGCGAGATACTTCTGATCGAACGTCAACAGGTCGGTGTATCCAAAGAACTCGGTCTTTCCCGGTAGATCTGGATGCATCTGTTCGCTGAACTTACCGACTGCAACGCTGTAAAGGTCGGTGGCCTTTCCTGCAAAATTTATGGAGCGTTTGGTCGCCAGCGGTATGTACTGGCCGATCTCATTCTTGGCTGACGGCCCGAGTCCAGGCACGGACGTTACGAACTTTCGCAGACTTGTTGGGCTCTGGGCAAAAGCCCAGGCTCGTCCCTTACCAAGGGCTGGGTACAACACCATTCCCGCACCGGCCACAGCGGCCTTCTTCAGAAAGTCCCGTCGGTTATTAGGCATATATTTCTCCAGAGCGAATTCGAACGACTTCCGAACAGACCATTCCCTTCTCTTCGCAATCTCATTTGCGCGAGCATGACCGATGGATAATCAGATTGACGCAGCGAGGAGTGCTCGACGAAGTGGCACTCTGTACTGCTCAGCAACCATCAAACGCACGAACTGTACTGGAGCCACGTCTGACATCACCACGCACGAACCATCTGTCATTCTTTTTGACTCTTGCGAAAAAAGGTACACACCTACTCAATCACGCGCTTTGCAGGGGGAGTACGGGGGCCGAACCTCAGCACTGCGGTAAAGAAAGGGCCTGGGGGACTGCCACAGTGCTGTTTCTGGTTGTACAGGAAGTCTCGCTCGAAGAACCGTGATCGTCGCCACAGCTGCCGGTGACGACGATCACTCTGGGTTATCCCGTGACCAGTTGCGACCCAGGACACGCGTGGTTCCTACTGGTACGCGAGCGTTAAATTATCCAGATACACGTTGTACGAGTCCTGCTTGTAGTTTCCGTCCATCTGAAAATTGATCGTCACCCCGTACCATCCCGGGCTCGATCCTTTGTCAAACGTCCAGTCCAGTGTCGCCGTCTGCCCGTTGAGGGTGATCGACTGATACGTTTCATGATTGTCCGACGTCCGCTGCACCTTCAGTGTCAGATGATTCCACTGACCGCTCTTCGGATAACAAGGCACTCCCGTCGGGATCCACTGGCCCTTCGAGTTATCCCAGATGTCCCACTGGTTCCCGTTCGCAATCCGGCACTGGTGGCCATAAATGAAGCCCATACCCCCGAAGAATTGGTTGATGTCGAACTCCACCGCCTCCGACAATCCCAGGTTGTCCCCGTAGAAGTCCACGTCGTAGGTGAAGTCGTGCAGCGACGAACTCAGCGACTGGTCGGTGTCAAACAACCCCTGTGACGAGTAAGGACCAATCAGATGGTTGTTCCAAAGTGCGTCGGAATAGGGAGTCGTCCCGCCAACATTGAAGATCGTGGCTTGCCCGCTCAGCGAAGGCGAACTCACTCCCTGCGTCATCGAAAACGAAATCCCATCGCACGGAGAGGGTGAGCAATCCACGAAATTTGGCGGTCCCTGTCCGTACTGTCCCCAGCCGCCAGCTTTCTGTATGTTCGAGAAAGACGTTCCTCCGCTTCCGCTTGTTGGACTCGATGGTGGAGGCGTGGTCGGCGGCGGCGGTTGCGCGGGCGGCGGCGAAGGTGGAGGCGGCGCAGCTGCCTGACCTACGCTGATCTGCAAACCTTTCTCTTGCGAAGCTCCCTTTGCGTCCGAAACGGTAACGCCAAAGTTGAAGCTTCCGGTTGCCGTCGGTGTGCCTGAGACGTTTCCCGAAGTACGATCCAGGTTTACGCCCTGCGGCATTTGCCCCGAAGTGACCGCAAAATTATATGGAGACGTACCACCGCTCGCGGTCACGCTTCCGCTGTACCCGGAACCTTCGGTTCCGGTCGGCAGACTCGCGGAAATCGCCAAGTTACCGTTATTATTTGCGCTGAGATTGACGGGTTTTGAAGGACTCCCACAGCCGCTGAGAACGGCAATCGCGGACAAGGTCGCCATGAAAAACGCTCGGTTGGACGTAATGGTTCGGCAGACGCGCGTCTTCAGCGCGGAATGATTCAAATAAAGAAACATCATCAACCTCTAAGGATTTATTTGGCGGGATCTTGAGCGGAAGATTCCCTTGGCAACGGCTATCCGGGAAGACCCTGTGGCCGGCCACGGCCAGAAGAGGTGCACTAGACTTGCTACACCTCAGCACTGAAGACGTCCAGGCGCTTGCTTTTCTGTAACCCTTTGCCAAGAACGTACCCCGGATCTAGTACCCCGGAGTACAGTTTCTCAGGATGGAGCTACAGAAAGCACAGTATAGCGATTGCCACATCTGTATTCAAACGGAATTTCAGGCCCCTGGCCAGTTTCGTATTCGCCCATGGATTCGGGGCGCACCTTATGTTCTCGTTTTGCGCTGCCGCGCGAACCACAAATAAACCGGCACGCCCAGCAGGATCACCGCCACTCCGCCGATCGAATCCCAAAGATTGCTCGCGAACGTGTAGCACAGCAGGACGAAAGCCGTACCGATGAAGAGCGCCGGCACAAAAGGATATCCGGCGGTGCGGTATGGCCTCGCCACGTCCGGCTCCCGTTTGCGAAATACAAAGATCGTGCTCGCGGCCACCATGTAGAACAGCCACTCGGCGAAAATGGCCAGCGAGAATAATTCGCGGAAAGCGCCTCCGACCACAATCAGCAGGACCGCCACCGCGCCCTGAATCACCAGCGCCAACGCAGGCGTGTGAAATCTCGGATGAACTTTTCCCAGCGCTTTGAAAAAATATCCGTCGCGCGCAACCGCGAAGGGCACGCGCCCTCCGCTCATGACGGTGCCGTTCAGTGTCGCGAGCATTGAGATCATCATCCCGATTGAGACCAGCACGATTCCCAAATGCCCCAACGCCGCCTCGCTCGCTGCCGCAGCCGGCACTGCCGCATGTGCAATGGTCGCCGCTGGCAGAGCGTATTGAATTCCGGCGTTCAACCCCATGTAGAGTACGGCCACAACTCCGACACCAAGAACAAGAGCCAGAGGAATGTTCTTCTCCGGCCGCTGAATTTCTTCGCTCACCATGTTCAAATCGTTCCAGCCGTCGTAAGCCCACAGAGCCGCGACCAGCGCAGCCATGAACCCGCTCACGCCACCGATGGCTCCCGGAAAACTAGTCCCAAAATTACTCCACGACCCGGACGCCGCAGTCAATGCGATGACGGCAATCCCGACGATCATCACCACCTTAAGCACTGTGAACGCCAGTTGGAACGCGCCAGCCTTGCGGATTCCGATGTAGTTCAGCCCCGTAATAAACACGTTCGCCGCAATCGCCACCAGATGACCGTACGTGATGACGAGCATGCGGCTCGAGGTGATATGGAAAGAGAAAAGGGTCTGTGGCAAGAAGTGAAATGCCGAAAACGTTCCCAACACCCGTACCAGGCCGGAGGTCACGCTTGCGATGGATGCGGGCTTCGCAATCAAGAACCAAGTCCAGCCATAAAGAAACGCCGGCAACGGACCATACGCGTCCCGCACATACACGTACTCACCGCCCGCGTAAGGCCGCACCGAGCCCAGTTCGGCGTAAGTCAATGCGCCAAAAAAAGAGAGCAGCCCCCCAACGATCCAAGCCAGGTAAACCAGCCCCGCCGACCCCACCGCTTGCATCATCTCCGCCGGAACGAGAAAAATGCCGCTGCCAATAATCGTCCCGGCCACAATCGAGGTCGCATGCCACGCATTCAGCCCCCGAATCAACTCAGGAGCCCGCGGTTTTGTCAAAGTTGCAGGAGATGTAGTTGTCTGCAGCGACATGTCAGATGCCCCTCATGTTACACGCACAAACGCAGGCGATCCCCCGTGCTTGTGAAGCGCCGGATGCTTTAGTCCGTCCCGCAATCGACTCGTGTAGCGACAGCCGCCTCGGCTGTCCCGCGAAGGCGAAGCCAAGCGGAATCTTCCCTGCTGCCCGCGCTCTCACTGCCGAATCTCAATCGCCGTCCCATCCCCCACTGCCTTCCAAATCTCCTCAATCTCCTCGTCAGTTACTGCGATGCACCCATCCGTCCAATCCTTCGCCCGATGTGAAGCCCCAACCCACCCATATCCATTCGGCAGTCCATGCACAAACACATCTCCACCCGGAGAAACCCCTTGCGCTCGCGCCGCTGCCCGATCCCGCGCGTTCGGATACGAAATGTGAATCGACTTGTGAAATTGACTGTGCGCATTCCGCGAATCGAGAACGTAGATTCCCTCCGGAGTCTTGTGATCCCCCTGCCGCGTCTTCGCCCCTACCGGATCTCCACCCAGCGCCACCCTATAAGATTTGATGACCTGCCCCCGGTCAGCAACTGCAGCATGCGCTCCTTCTTCAGCACCACCACTCGATCCGCATGCAACGGCTTCGCCGCCGTCTGCGCCATCGCCATCCCGCACAGCATCCAAGCAGTAAGCACCCAGATTCGCATGCCCGGATTATAGCCACCAAATGCTACGCTGATGGAGTGATGCCGCCCGAACTCATGTGGGAACCAACTCGCAAGCCACAATCCAAACTGCCGTGGATGTCTCAACTCATGTGGCGACAGCCGCCTCGGCTGTCCCGCGAAGGCGAAGCCGAGCGGCCCCGACCACAAACTCTTCCCCTCTGCCTAGGCCTGACCTTGCTTGTTCTCACCTTGCCCCTACACGCAGCCATCCCCTGGACCATCCACACACAACCCACCCGCCTCCTGAACGGCGCCCCCGTCCTATTCCAAGTAAAAGCGCCGACAAAGCTAGATTCCTTAGCCGGCACATGGCTCGGCCACCAACTTTCCTTCAGCTACAGCCCATCTGCCAAGGTTTGGTTCGCTTTGGCTGGTGTCAGTTTCGAGACAAAGCCCGGAAAGTACACGCTCGAACTCGCGGGCGAGAACGCAGTGACGAAAACGCCTCTCAAGTTCAGTAGCACTTTCACTGTCGCTCGTGCACAATACCCTGAGATCAAAGTCGAACTATCGGTCGAAAAGAAATTCACTGAGCCTAGCCCCGAACAGCTGAAGCAAATTGACGAATCGAAGAAGGTTAAAGAGGAATACCTCGGTCGCGTCACTCCCGACCGCGAATGGAATGGAAATTTCGCAGCCCCCGTCGATGCGCCGACCTCTGACGTCTTCGGTTCTCGACGCATCTTCAACGGAGTGGCCCAGAGAGAGCACCAAGGCCTCGACTACCGCGTCCCCACAGGAACACCCGTCGCCGCCATGAACGACGGCACAATCCTGCTCGCCCGCTTTCTATATTTTGAAGGAAATTGTGTAGTGATCGATCACGGCCAGGGGCTACTCACCTTGTACTTCCATATGTCCGAATTGAAAGTGAAGGAAGGAGACCCTGTAAAACGCGGTCAACTGATCGGTCTCAGCGGAGGCACCGGTCGCGCCACCGGACCTCACCTCCATGTCGCCGTCCGCTGGCAAGCCACCTATCTCGATCCCGCCCGCCTTATGCAACTATCTGTCCCGTAAGCGTACCCAAAAACCCTTGTCATCCCGAGCCGCGGCCTTTCGCGGCTCCCCCCGACACTCGTCCTCGCCCGCGCAGCGCTTGATTCAACTCGTCCTTCAGTCCCAGATTTCGAATCAACCGATGCAGATAATTCGGGTGCACTCCCAGTATTCCCGCCGCTTCCACGTAATTCCCGCCAGTCTGCTCCACCGCATCCAGAATCAACTGCTTCTTCAACTCCTTCACGCTGCCGTGATACTTCCCCTCGGTGATGTCCTCCGGCGCATTCTGCTCCAGCAGCGATTCCGGCAGATCTTCCAGCAAAACCATGTCCGACGATCCCATCACCAGCGATCGCTCAATCGCGTTTTCCAGTTCGCGCACATTTCCCGGCCATTCGTAATGGACCAGCGCGGCCATCGCCTCGCGTGAAATCGGTTTCGCTTTCACCCGGCACCGCATCGCATATTTCTGCAGAAAATGCCGCGTCAGCATTGGAATATCTTCCCGTCTCTCGCGCAGCGGAGGCATGGTCATCTTCACCACTGCCAGCCGGTAATAAAGATCCTGGCGGAATTCTACCTTCCGCACTGCGTCTTCCAGATCGCGATTCGTTGCCGCGATCAGCCGGATATTCACCTTGATCGGATGCGTCCCGCCCACGCGCTCAAACTCCCGCTCCTGCAAAACGCGCAGCAGTTTCACCTGCAGCGCCGGAGCTAGTTCGCCGATCTCGTCCAGGAATACCACTCCGCCATCGGCAACTTCCAGCCGTCCCTTTTTCTGCGTTGCCGCCCCGGTAAACGCGCCCCGTTCATGTCCGAATAGATCGTCCTCCAGAAGTGTCTCGGGGATGGCCGCACAATTGATCGCGACGAATGGCTTGGTCGCCCGCGGGCTGTTCCGATGCAGCGCCTTCGCCACCAGTTCTTTTCCCGTTCCGCTTTCGCCTTCGATCAGAACCGTCGAATCCGACGGCGCAACTCGCGCCAGGAATTGGAAAATCTCCTTCATCCGCGCGCCCTCTCCCACCAGGCTTTGGTCCTGCCTGATTTCCGTCAAGAGACGCTGATTCTCCTGTTCCAGCCATTGCAACCGGCGCGCATTATCCAGCGCCACCGCCGAAACTCCCGCCACTCCCGCCATCAGTTGCAGATGTTCTTCATTGAAACGGTTCGCCGCATTCGTGCTATCGAGATAGATGCATCCGATCATCCGCTGAAAAACGCTCAGCGGAACGCATACCAGAGACCGGACGTGAGAAGCTACCAGGCTCTCCACCTCCCGAAGATTCCCGCTCGACGCGATGTCCACGCCTAGAATCGCAACATTCTCTTTCATCACCTTCCGGGCAATGGTTCGGCTCACTCGCACCAATTGCGGCTGTCCGCCCTGCCGCGTTCGCGCATAGAGCGAATTGAATTCCTGGCCCTCGCCTTCTGAGAGCAGAATCGCCCCTCGGCCCGCCGGTACTACTTCGAAGATCAAGTCCAGCAATTGCGCCTGCAACTCTTCCAGATCGCGGATCGCATGCACCACCCGGCTGATCTTCAGCAACGCATTCAGATTTCGCCCCACCTGTGATGTCGCCGGAAGTTCCTTCAGCAATCGGTCCGGCTGCAGATACACCGCTTCCTTGGGATGAATCAGCCGAGTCTCTGCCATCGGCTGCCCGTCGTCGAACTCCACCTGGCTCGCAGATGCCGCTCGATCCTCATCGTCCACCAGGAACAGAAATAGTGAGTCCCCGGTCGTAATCTCATCCCCATGATGGAGATACTGCTCCTTCATCGGATTGCCATTCACCAGCGTTCCGTTGCGGCTCTCCAGATCCTTGATCGAAAAGCGCCCGTCTTCTTCTTGACGCAGCAGGCAATGTTTTCGGGAAACGGACGGATCGACAATTGCCACCACATTTGCCGGATCGCGACCGATCGTGGCTTCTCCGTCCGGCAACGGAATGGTCAGGTCTTTCGAGGGTCCCGCAATCACCAGTAGTCTGGGCCGCAATCAGGTCTCCCAAGGGGGTGCAGAATCTTCTACCATAGCGCGGCCCGATTTGCATGAGCCACCTTCACCTTTTTCAATATCCGAACAGTTAGTCCGACTATCCGTTCAGATAGCTCCGTTCATGGATCCATCTCCCCGAGCGCTAGGCGGAATCAAAATCCTCCAAGCTAAATCATTGCAGGAACACCATTTCCACCTACACAGGAAGATCGTGGGGTGCTCCTTCAAACTTGGAATATGGATTGCTACCTATCAGGATGCGGATGCTCGGCAAAAGCGATGGGGGAAGCGCTTTTCGAGAAGTTCTAGCCGGTCAACGCCAAAATCAGAGGCTCGGGGGACCCCCTCATCGAGCCTCTGTTTTTTGCGCCTAAAGAGGGACCATTAAAGCGGCGTTCGTGGAATACCCTGCCTCGCCGCACTATCTGCGAAGAGCCGCTCTTGATTCTGTGTAGAGACTCTGGCAGAAGATTCTGTGTAGCCGCTGCCGCCGTCCTGCCGCTCGACCGGGAGACGCTCGCCGGATGTGCCGTGGAAGAGCGGCCCTTTAGGGCCGCGTTGGAATCCTTAAAAAAAGGGGCTTTAGCCACAGTGGCTACCCCGCCGCCTCACTGACCAGCGCACTCGACCCCGCCACCACCGCCACCCCATCCCGATAACTCACCGTCCGACCGGAAATCGCCGGCACCCTTTCCCCCGGCACAAGGATCCCCACCAGATTCAACGGATCCGCCGCCGACAGAGTAATCGTCTCTCCGCTCAACGGCAGGCTGCGCATCGACCGCACCGACTCGACTGCCACCGGCAGCGCGAACTGCTCGCCCAGAAATCCATCCACGAATCTTCCCCCGCGAATCTCTCCCCGATCTTCCAGTCGCCGGAAAGCCATCAGCAACTCGCGCCACGAAGGCAGATTCGCCTCCCGCGCCAACAAATCGCGAATCACAATCCCATACCGCCGCAACAGCATCCAGCACGCCGCCTCCACCGCCCGCGGACGCTCCACGGCCGCATCTGCATGCAGCAGCGCCCAACGTCCCGAACTGTGCCTCGGCCGCACGCTGCGTCCGCTTCCCTGTCCTGCCCTCCGCTTCGGATCAATCAGCGCCCGCAGATTATCGAACCCATCGGCTGTCACCAGCCCACCCGCCACCAACTCCCACAACGCAGTCTCAATCTCCGCTTTCAATTTCCCAGTCCCGCGCACGATGTCCGCAAAGAAAGACGCCCCCCGCGCCTTCAGGAACTCGAACACAACCTCCGCGCTATTACTCAACCCGCGCGCCTGATGGGAGTCATCATCCCGAGGGTGCCCCACCCTTGTCGCGTTTTGTGCGACAGGGTGGGGATTTTGACGTACCCCCATCCAATCCGCTTCCTCGCGCACAAAGAACGTAATCGGAGCCACGCTGGTAGGAATGACTCGTCGCTGCCGAGGCACAGCCCCATCAGAAGTTCCACTAGTTTCCAGCGTAGCCGGATGCGGCGACAACCTCCCCCATCCCACCACTCCCGTCAGGCAAAGCTGATCCAGCCACTTCGGATCGTAATCCGTCACCCGCCGCGCCAGCACCTGCCGCTCCCACGCATTCGCCGGAACCTCAAACCCCTGCAACTGCTGCAAGACTTCCATCGTCCCGCGCTCGCCCGCAGCCTGCGATCCTGGAGCCACATGCTGCCACCGCAACAACCACCGCAAAAACTGCGCCGCCGTAACCGGCTCAATCTGCTTCCGCAGCATCCCCACAGTCAGCCGATGTATGCGAGCCAAAAGTCTCCGCTCACACCACTCAACCTCAGATTCTTGAGAGGAATATGTGGGGACAGCCGCCATCGGTTGTCCAGTCGAGCGATGCTCGACAGGATTGTGTGGCGTGGGCGCTCCCGCCCGCGCACTGCCAGAGCCAGTAAACGACCCACGCAGGACAGTCCCCGCCGCCTCCATGCGCAGCAGCCCCTTCTCAATATCCGAACCCGAAAGCCCGAGCCGATCCCCAAGCTGCGAAGCAGTAGTAGGCCCAATCGCCGACATCCACCCCATGACAAGACTCAGCAGCGCCTCATCCCGCGAGATCTCCCCTGTCTCCACCTCAGCCAGACTCCGCTCAAACCGAGCCCCCGGAAACAGCGCCTGAAACGATTGCGCCCGCTCCGCCGCTACCCAATACCGCCGGCCATCCAGCGAAGCAACACCCGCCCGCCCCTGATCCACAAGTCGTTCGAAGAAGCGCCCCCAATCTCCACTGCTCGTGTAGGGGCGGACGCCTTCGTCCGCCCCGCCGAG
>QIAL01000724.1 GCA_003225535.1 Acidobacteriota bacterium
ACAGAACGCGGATGTTTACGCTCCGGCCAAAGCTGTTTAATTTCAACGAAACGTAAATTCAAGCCGAATGAGGGAAGCAACGGCTCTACTTGTTTACCAAAGAGGCGTCCGACGGCTCGGATGGCGCAGCGCGGCGGTGTTCAGCGGACACAAATTGAGCAAACCCGCACGACTCACGGATGCGCAGCTCCGGCAGCAGCTTCTTGAGCACTGGTTTCCCATGATTTCCGCCAATCCGCTGTATTAATAACTCTGCGGCTTCGCTCCCTAATTGATGCTTCGGTAACTCCACCGTGGTGAGCCGGGGCCGAAAAACACCCAGCCACGGATAGTCGTCAAAACTGACCAATCCAAAATCTTCCGGACACTTCAGTCCCATTTCCTCAACGGCTTGAAGTAATCCGATGGTCATCAAATGATTGGCTACATAAATTCCATCGGGCCGGTGCGATAGCAGAGCATGCCCCGCACGAAAACCCGACTCGATCCGGTAATCTCCTTCAACCACCAGTTCGGGTTCGTAGGGCAACTTCTTTTCCTCGAGCGCATCACGAAACCCGCGCCAACGCTCTTTTGCATTGCTGATTCTTAACGGCCCGCTGATAAGACCGATGCGGTTGCGTCCCGCGCGAGCCAGGTGACAAACGGCCTCGTACGCTCCCTGGTAGTCGTCGGTGATGACGGCATCCTTGGTCAAGGTCGGATACGTGCGCATGACCAGAACAAAGGGGATATTTACCTCTTGAATCGTTTTGTGCAACGCGGGAGAAAACTCTCCGGCAGCTTTGGTGAGAAGAATTCCGTCGACTCGCTTAGACAGCAGCAGTTCGATCGCAGTCTCCTCCTTTGCCAAACTGTCGTCACTGTTGCAAAGCAGAAGATTGTAGCCCTGCTTCTGCGCCGCGTCCTCAGCGCCGCGAACCACCATGGGGAAAAATGGGTTCACGATGTCCGGCACGATCATGCCAATCGTCTGCGTCTTTTGTTTAATCAGGCTGCGGGCTATAAGGTTGGGCCGGTAATTCAGCTTTCGAATCGCATTCTCGACGCGTTCGCGAAGAGTCTTGCCCACGTGACTCTTATTGTTGACCACCGCCGAGACAGTAAAGATCGACACTCCCGACTCGCGAGCAACATCTGAGATGCTGGCGGCTCTGCCGGGTTTTGACGGCCTGCTGCGTTTGGAAGAAGACATGGTACAGACGGAAGATATCAGGGTTTAGTCGTGTTTCAAAACGTTTAGCTGCGCCTGCTAGCACATATCGGGGTTGGGAACCAGAAAATCGCGCACCAGGCCATCCAGATCGTAGCAGGCGGCAATGAATTGCCGAAGCGTCCGCAGCGTAGGACCGAAAGAATCAAATTCCTGAAGCGTAAGACCATCCTCGGTGTAAGAGCGGCGAAAGTCGGGGAACTTCACCGAAAGAGCTTCAATCACCCCGGCCGGCACTGGCTCATCAATACGTGGTCGTACTTCAATGTCACTGGCATTGAAGCGAACCTGCCAAGCGTAGGGCGGAGAAATGACCACGTCACCACCGATCAATTCGCTCCAATGCATGTGGTTACGAAATGCTGCGGACAGCAAGCGAATTCGGTAGCCGCGTTCTCTGAAAATCCGATAAGTCTTCTTGAATACTGCCACCCCAGCCCATTCCAGGTAGCCAGGATCGATAGCCACATTGTTCTTCTCCAATAGAACCTTGAGCCAGTCATCGAGTCTGCCGACCATGATTGTGCACACCGGCCCCATCGTCGCAATCTCTCTTCCTTCCTGTTCTCGTCGCTTCAGCCCGCGTTCGACGGCTTCAGCCACAGCAATGCATTGCGGCAGGGAGAAGCACACCGTCGCGTTGATGCTGATGCCTCGATACGTCGCTTCCTCGATCGCCGGAATTCCCGCACGTGTAACCGGAATCTTCACGATCAGGTTGGGAGCGAGTTGGTTAAACTCAATCGCTTGTTTCAGGATCGCGTTACTATCGCGGAACAATCGTGGGTCAGTCTGTATGGAGAGCCGGCCGTTCTTGCCGTGATGCTCATCAAAAATGGGCTTCAGCAAGGTGGCGGCCCGCATAGAAATCTCGCGTACCAACTGCCACGCAAGTTCATCCTCGGTGGCAGTCGGAAATTCGTGGATGAGGGCGTGGATCCGACCCTTCCAATCGTTAATTTCCTTCTTGAGGACTCCTAGTACGATTACCGGATTGCACGTCGCGCCGACCGCACCGTGTTGGATGGAATAGGACAGCTCCACGACCGATGCCGAATCGTTCCATAGGCACGTAGGAGTAGATTGTGTCATCTCGTGCAGCGGGCTCTTATAGGATGAGGCCGTGGCCTGACTCACATATCCTCCGATGAATGTTCATAAATGTCCTGA
>QIAL01000363.1 GCA_003225535.1 Acidobacteriota bacterium
CTGCGAGATATCGATCGAGTTCTGGGTTTGAATGACGCCGCCGATTACCACCGTGCCGCCATCCGTCACCAGCACCTGCGTTGTAGCCTGCTGCGTGATCAGTTCGGGGTTGCCCTGTACTTCCTGTCCGAAGTTCGGCGTGGTGTTTTCCACGTCGACGTTCAGGAAGATGGTGTTCTCCGAAGTGATCTGCGGAGTCACCGTCAACCGCAGGAACGCGTCCACGTAGGTTACGGTCGGAGGACCGCCCAACTGCGCCTGCGTCACGATCGGTACGCGGACGCCCTGCTTTACCAGGGCCTGAATGTTATTCTGCGTGACCACGCGAGGACGAGAGAGCACTTTCAGCAAGCCGCGCGACTCCGCCATCGAGAGCTGGAAGTCCAGTCGTACAGTGTTGCTGGCATTGAGGAACGTCAATCCGCTCGAAGGCTGCGTGACGCCCAGGTTCGAGAACAGCGGGATCGTATTTCCGGTGCCCGCGCCGTTCGCCGGACTCGTAATGTAACCCGGTGTCAGCCCGCCCACGTTGGTATTCGTGGTGCCGGCGCCCGAGTTTCCGCCGACCGCGCTATGTCCGTTGCCCCAGCCAAAGCCGAACTGTGTGCCGATGTCGCGCGCGAACGCACGGGTCGCGGCCACTACGCGAGCTTCGATTTCCACCTCCTGTGTCTTGCGATCGAGCTGCGTCAGCAGCCGGTCGATGACCGGAATCACTTTTGGAATGTCATTGATGATCACGGCGTTGGTGCGGTCATCTGCCACAACGTCGCCGCGCTGCGAGAGGAACTTTTTCACCGTGGTGACGGCGTCCTTCGCCTTGGCATAGCTCAGGAACCGCGTCACCGAAACCTTTTCCACCGCCAGCGCTTCGGATTCAATCTGTGCCCTGCGTGCGTCGGCTTCTTTTTTCAGAGTGTCGACTGTCGCGACCCGCAGTACGTTGCCTTCCAGCTCGCGGGCGAGGTCGTTGTTCTTGAGAACGATGTCCAGCGCCTGATCCCACGGCACATCGTCAAGCACGATCGTCAGCGTGCCGTGCACGTTGGGATCGAGCACTACGTTCAGGCCGCTGATCTCGTGGACGAGCCGGAAGAAGTCTTTCAGGTCGACGTCCTTCAGGTTCACTGAGATCGGCTCGCCGGTGTAGCGCGGGCCGGCCGCGACTCCCTGCTGATTCATCTGAGCTTTCTGCTCAGCCGCCAGATTTACAGCCGGAGTGATTCCGGTCGAGCTCTGCGCGGGCCCTGAAGCGCTTTGCGCCTGCGGAGCGGCATGCATGCTCACCGGAAGAAGCTCGGCGGCAGTCTTGTCGGAGAAGCGCGCCGCAGCTTCCTGCGCCCGAACCACGGGCACATCGGCGGAGTCGTTCTTGACGTCGGACTTCACTTCGGTCTTTGCCTGGTAGGTAGGCTCGACGAATACAAAGTCGGAGGGCGAAGCCGAGCTCTTCTCGGCAGGCTTCGTCGCCGGCGCAATCGTCTTCGGTGCCGTGCGCAGATCGATCACGCGCGGTGAGAAGGGCGACATCGGGCGCGCCACTGGAGCGCTCGATTCCGCGGCCACGGTCTTCGGCTGCGCGGCAGCGTTGCCGTGCAGCGTCAGCACCAGCTTGCCCGCCGGACCCGGCGTCAAGTCATAGGCCAGCGCCTTATCGAGGTCGACAACGATGCGGGTCGTCGGATGCGCCTGGCCATCCATGCCAATGCGCACATCCTTGATCCCGGCCGCGCCCACCGCGATGTGACTCTGTCCGGTCGCCATCACGGTTTCCGGCAGATCGATCACCACACGCGCGGGTGAGTCCAGCTTGCTGACCTTCGGCGTGACTGCGCCGCTGGCTGTCATCTCGACCCGGACATTGTCCGCGTCGCGGATTACGTTGACTCGATCGAGCTGGCTGGGCGTCTGGGCAGCCGCAGCCACCACTCCCATCAGCAGCAACGATACGAAGATGATTACTGGTTGCTTTCGCATTTCGCCTCTCCCCACCTGCGGGCCTGGCCCGCAATTCCTTCCGGCAACTTAATCTCGAATTTCGGACTAAACCGCCGGCGTAAAGATTTTCTTCACCACTTCATGCGTCGATGTCTTGCCCAGCTTGTCCTGCACTGTTTCCTGGAACACAACTGAGTCTCCTGTGATCTTCACCACGTAGCCGTTGAACACAGGATCGTTCTCCCGCAGAAAGTACGCCTTGCCGATGTTGTTGGTAACGACTGCAATAAATCCGTTGTCCGACTTCACGACTCCGCGGAGGTTAATCGCATTGATCTCCAGGCACTTTTTACCAGTCGAGCAACCGGATCCCTCTTGATGCACCACCGGGCTGAAGAACGGATCGCGCTTCCCATTCATCGCCCATTTCTTGTCTTCGACCTTCGGCTTGGTGGGCTCAGGCTTGGCCGCAGACGGAGCTGGAATGGCGGCTGCCACCGTCGTAGTCTTAGCCGCGCCGGTTGCTTTCGCTTCCTTCTTCGGTTCCGCCTTCGGCGCTGCAGCTTTTGCGACCTTGGGCTCAGGAGCTGTCTTTGCTACTGCTGCTTTCGCCGGAGCAGGCTTCGAAGGAGCCGGAGCGCTCTTGGCTACTTCCGGGGAGCCTCCCTGGGTATGCAGGATCAACGTCACTTTACCCGCAGGACCAGGAGCCACGTCGTACGCCAGAGCCTTGTCGAGGTCGACTACAACGCTGGTGGTCGGTGGATTCTTCCCGTCCATGCCGATGCGCACGCCTTTTACTCCGCCGCTGCCGACTGGAATCTTGTGTTGGGCGCTCGCCACTACTGTCTCCGGCAGCTCAACCAATAAACGCGCCGGAGAACTCAGCTTGGTCACGCGCGGAGTTACAGCCCGCGTGGAGCTGATTTCGATCTGTATATCGTCGCTGCCCGGAACGACATTGACGTGCTGCAGCTGGTTGTTCGCGGCCGAGGCGGCTTCCGCCTTCGGCGCTGCAACCCTGGCTACGGGCTTCGGCGCTGGAGCTGTCACCGTGGGAACTGGCTTCGGAGGCGCCAGCACAATCGGCTTCTGCTCCCCCGGAATCACGGCCGGCTTGACCGTCGGCGCCGGAGCGCCAGGCTCGGGCTTGGACGCCGTCGCCGGAACTCCCGCTGCGTTCAGTGCCGCATCCGAATCGTTGGCCTGCTTTTGCTGCAGCGATTTTGCTACGCTGCGCGCGTTGTCGATGGCGTCGGGGTTCTGTGCCACAGCCTTCGTACTGAAGGCCGCGCCCATCGTCATCGTGAGTGCGATTGCCAGAGTGCCAGTTTTCAGCTTCATCGCCATCTTCATGGATATTCCCTATTTCGCCGCTGTCGTTGCCGGTTTTGCTCCAGCGCCTGCCGCAGGAGGTTGCAAATCACGACTGAAATACGTGGTCGCTGTAAATGTGGCCACGATGCTCTCGTTCGGTGCGTACTGATAGGTCCGCTTGGCCTTTGCAGCGTTCGGATTTTTCGTGGTCGAAACGATGAGTCCGCCGACGTTGACGATGCGTTCCAGCTTGCTCACGCGGTCGAAGAAGTTCAGCACCGAGTAATACGGCCCGTCCAACTCCATCTCGAAGGGAACTTCGGTGTAGTACTGCTGCTGCTTGGAGTCCTTCGCCGTATAGCGCCGGACTTCCACGCCGGCCTTGAACGCTTCGCCGTCCATCATGGTCATGAACCCGTCGATCTGCTTCTCGTCGGGAACAATGCGCTGCTCGATTTCCAGCTGCTGCTTGAGTTCGGCCAGCTGTTGCTCGATCTGTTTCAGCTTCGGCCGGTACGACTCCAGCTCATTGTTTTCCCGGGTCTTTTCTTCCCAGGCATGCTGCGCAGCCACGTTCTTATCGTTCTGGCTCTTGAATACCGTGAAGTAGAGAACCGCTGTAACGGCCACTCCGCCCAGTATCACCAGCCCCCACTGCTTGATGCCCGACAGTTCGCTAAAGTTCGCCATAGTCTGTCCCTACGACTTTCCCTTCCCAGGCTGGTTTTCCCCTGCAGCTTTGTCGCAGGTCAGGGTGAACTGAAACGCCTGCATTTCCTTTACCTGCTCGTCCTGATAGGTTTCCTTGATCTCGACGTTCCTGAAGAAACCTGTCTTCTGCAGATTCGCGATCAGATTGGCCACGGCGTCGGTCGACAGCGCCGTACCTTCCAGGCTCACGCTCGTGCCCTGATCGTCCATCTTGTTCAGCCACACCGCCTCGGTGCTGTTGATGGTCTCGCCCATCATGGCCATCAGGTTGACCGGACCGGTCTGCCCATCATGCAGCTGCTTGATCACGTCCACGCGCCGCTGATAGAGGTTGGCCTGATTCTGGCGGTCGAGGAATTTCGCTTTCACATCGGCCAATTCGCGGTTCCTCTGCTCGGCTACTTTCACCTTCTGGTCGATTTCTTTCGACAGATGGTCCAGTTGATGCCAGTAGACCAGGTTCCCCAAGCCGACGATCACCATAATCACCAGGATCTTCAGCTTGGGCGACCCCATGTCGCCCATTTCCATCGTGGGCATCGACGGGCCGCTGCCGCCGCGTTTGCCTTTGCCTTTGGAGTTTTCGAGAAGATTGATTTTGATCATAGGGATTCAAAGCTCCTCAGGGCCAAACCCACTGCAACTGCCATCTGGCCGGGATTCTGCTCTACCAGTTCCGCTCCCAATCCTTCCGTCGGCGGCATCACCCGCTGGAACGGATTCAACAATTCCACCGGCATCGAGAACTCCTGCCGCAACGCTTCCACCAGGCCGGGCACTTTCGACGAACCGCCCGCCAGGTAGATCTTCTCGATGTGCTCTCCTGCCGCGCTGGCGCGGAAGAAGTCGAACGTCTTCTGAATTTCCAGCACGATGATTTCAGTGACCTGCTGCAGGATCGGCTGCTTCGCGTCCTCGCTCACCGTGCCCACCTTGCGGCCCAGCTTCAACGATTCCGCGTCTTCGAAGCTCAGGTCCAGTTCCTTCTGCAGCGAGTCGGTGTACTGATGTCCGCCCACGCTGACGTCGCGCGGGAACAGCGGCGTCGTGCCCTTCACGATGTTGATGTTCATCACGCTGGCGCCCAGGTTCAGAAGCGCCACCACCTGGCCCGGCGCCGGCTGGTAGTTGTACTCGTAGCAGTTCTGCAGGGCCAGCGCGTCAATGTCGACGATAGCCGGAGTGCGGCCCGCCATCGAGAGCACGTTGGTGTAGTTCAGAATCTTGTCCTTCTTGACGGCGACCAGCAGAACATCCATCTGCGGGCTGCCGACTTCGTCGGACAGAATCTGGTAGTCGAGGCTCACGTCGGCCAGATCGAAGGGAATGTGCTGCGCCGCTTCCTTCTCGATGGTTTCCGCCAGTTCCTGGTCGCTCATCGAAGGCAGCGAGATTTTCTTCACGATGACGGAGTGTCCGCTCACCGCGGTGGCCACGCCCTTGGTCTTGATCTGGTTGTCGAGGAACAGCTTCGAGATCGCGCTCGACACTGTGCCCGAATCGACGATCATCGAGTCGACCACGATGTCCGATGAAAGCGGTTCGAGGCCGAGATGCGCGACTTCGATCTGGCCGCCCTTCTTCTTCAACTCGACTGCCTTGATGCTCGATGACCCTACGTCCAGACCAACAATCGTTTTCGATCCGAGTCCAAACATGTGTCCACCCTTTATGTGTGGCGCGGGCACTGATGCCCGCGCCGGTTTCACTAAATCTGTCCGGCAGCTTTCATGGCCGCCTTCGGTTTCCGTTTCGCCTGCGGTTCCATCTCGCTCGACTTCTCTTCCATCCACTGATCGAGCCGCGATTTCTTGAACCGCCAGCGGTTCCCCAGCTTGAACGCGGGAATTTTCTGTTCGCCAACGTACTTGTACAGCGTGTCCGGACTCACTCCTAAATACTGCGACGCCTGGCGAATGTTCATCACTTCTCGCGAGTCGGCCATAGTTCCTTTTGCTCTCTCTCCGTTGCTCTTCTTCCCGTCCGCTCTCACGGCCCCACGGGATAGCTTCCGGAGACGTCCTCACCCTGTCTATCGGCTCAGAGGGCTATCGGTGTCCCGAGCATATATCAGCCCTGAAAAACCCCGCCTCCACGCGAATCTCCGCGTTTTACGGGCTTTCTTACCTGTTTTCTGGAATGGGAAGAGTAAGGGGCAGGAGCAAATATCTATATATTGTGGTATTCGCCAGATTAAGCACAATTACTGGGATTTGGGGCTCGCCCCGTACGCGGTCATCCGGATAGCGGTAACTGAAGTACTAGGCACGGTACGGAGGTACTACGCCGCTGGTCCAAGCTGTTGTTTCCGCAGTCTTTGCTGCGACCCAGGCTGCCGGAAATTCAGTTACTGGACATCTACTGCACATCGGCAACTTTGCCGTTTTGGAAGGTTACTTTCACGTCTTGATACACGTAGATTTGTTTCGCGCCTACGTTAAAAATCTTCTGCGGTTTGCCCAGGATCGACTGCACTTGATCCGTCGTCATCCCTAGTTGCACCGTCGCCGGTTCCGACTGCTGCTGAGTCTGGGCTTCCTGCTGTTGCGGCGCCTGCTGTCCTGATCCGTTCCCCTGATTCTGACTGTCGTTTTGCTGACTGTCTTCGGAAATCAGGAAGACTTTCCCGATCGCGTCCTCCACGTCCCCCACTCCCGCTTTCTCCAGATAACCTTTCGCAAACTGGAAGACCACTTCGCCCTTCATCGAGGTTGGAGGATTCGTTCCACTACACGAGTCGCAGGCCACGACTGTGAATGAAACTTTTGCCTTGTTCACATTCACGTCGATTTTGGTGGGATAGACTTTTTCTCCGATCTGGAAGTAGTGGGAAACGTCTTTCAGCATGCCGGCGCAGAATCCAACCGAGGGATGAAACGCACTGTCCTGATACTTTGCCGGACACATCGTCATTGCTCTCCATGGAACGGCCAGCACACCGTTCTTCTGAATCGTAAGCAGCGTGCCCGGGTCGACCACGCCGTACCCGCTGGAATCTGCCTTAACCTTGGCGACCTGATATTGAGCGATCAATTGTTCCTGGAGAGAAACCGCCTGGCTGAGGGCATGGACCGCGGGCAGGATCATCGCAAGCGCGATGATGCCAATGCAAACTCGATGACGCATAGAGCCCTCCTGATCACAACGATTCTCACAATGGTTTTGAAAAAGGGCGCGGTGCCTGAAACTCTCTTATCGAATACGTTCGAGTCAAAAACCTGCGGCCCGATACACCTTGGCCGCCGGACAGCCGAAGGCGGCTGTCCCTACATGGTCCATGCTGGCCGCCCGCCTGCCGGGGACTTCGGGGCAGCCGACTAGTCCTACTGCACGTCCACGACCTTGCCGTTCAGGAACGTTACCTTCAAATCTTTGTAAACGTAAATCTGCTTCGGACCGAGATTCACCATCTTTGTCGGCTTGCCCATTGCAGCCTGGACCTGATCCGCGGTCATCCCCATCTGGATTGTTTGCGGCTCAGCCTCGGCCTGTTGTTGCTGTCCGCCGCCCTGTTGTTGACCCTGCTGCTGTTGCCCACCCTCCTGCTGGCCACCCTGCTGATCGCCACCCTGCGCCTGCTGTTGCGAGTCATCGCTGATAGCCAGCAACTGCCCGATCGTGTCCTCTACATCGCCGGCGCTGGCCTTCGCCAGAGATCCCTTGGGAAATTGGAACTCCACATTTGCCTTGGCCCAGATCGGCGGATCGGTATTGTTGCAGGTATCGCAGGCAACGATGCCCATCACCACCAAGTCCTTGTCGAGTTTCACGTCGATCTTGGTGGGATATACCTTGTCTCCCTTTTTGAGCAAGTGAGTCGTCTGGCCTTCCGACTGAGTCTGCGAGAAGTGCCCTAACAAGTGTTTCTTCGCCTCCGTCATGGCGGCGTTCGGCCCGTGCACCGTCCCGTTCTCGTATTTGTTGATGAGTGAAGTCTTGTCGGAGTACGGCACGCCCATGACTCCGCCCTTCTGCAGGGCGAGCAACGTCCCTTCTTCCACCACTGAATATCCGCTGCTGTCCGATCCCATCTTCACCAGTTTGTACTGCGCCGCGAGTTGCTCTTGCAGAGTGGGAGCGCCGCTTTGCGCCGCCGCCTGGGTCTGCACCAACGCCATTACGCACAAAATCGCGATCACTGGAATCGTCTTCTCAAACTTCTGCCACATGACTCGGATTCTCCTTTTCCACACTTGTCCCAATCTCGTTCTCGTACATAGTGAAACCGAGAGCGCGTTCCGTTTCATCTGCCCTCTCGATCTCGACTCTGCTTACTGCGATCCGCCGCCCGACGAAGCCGCCTCCTGCTTGACCTCTGATTCGGTCTTATCCGCCTCGGCCTGCTGCTCTTTCAAAGTCTTGGCGGCGCTGGAATCGGCAGCCGGCGCCGGCACCTCTCCATCCTGCTTGCCGGTGTCCGGGGCCTTGGGCAGCCCACCGGTTCCCTGCTTCTTTGAAAGCTCATCCATGCCTCCAGTGAGCTGCTCGCGGAAATGATTGTGCATCTCCTGGAGATCATCGAGCGACACCGACATCTGTTTGCCGACCGCGCAATTGTTCTTCTTGCTGGCCAGCACTTTCACGTCGACGTTCTTGTCGTCATCCGGCGTGTCGGAGATTCGGCTGATCACGTCGCCGTCGGTCAATGAGCACTCGTCACCATCGGCGACGACCGACAGTTCGTTGTGCACGACGAAGACCCGCCGTTTCGGATCGAGAGCCGGCAACGAACCGCCACTCGATGCCTGCCCGCCGGAATTTCCGCCAGACGTCTTCCCGCTTTTGCCGGCGTCAGCCTGGTCGGCTGCCAATTGCGCCTTCACTTCCTCGGCCAGCTGGTCTTTGACTTCCTTGGTCATCACCACGCTCTTCGAAGCGTCGGGAGCAACCGGAATCGTTCCCAGCCCGGCTACCAGCGGAAAATCCGGGCCGAGCGGATCCAACGAACCAACTTCTAGCGAGGCCGCATACGACGCCCGCAAGCTGGCCGCAACCAGATAATCGGTCAACCAGAACGCGGCGGACGGATACATCGGGTAAGGCTGGTAGTAATACGGACCGTAGTATCCGTACCAGGGCTCAGCCTGCCATCCCCAGCCGTAGTACACGGGAGCCGGCCACGGATTGTAAGCCCACCCGTAGTACATCGGATGGTAGTAGTACGCGGGCGCATATCCGTAGTAGCAGCAGTGGCCGCCGTACGAATACGACCGGTACACGCTGGTATAGGTCACATTGTGGACGACGTATGTGCGCGAGACATAGGTGTTCCCATTCCGCACCACGTAGTTGCGCTGCACATATCCGCCACCATGTCCGG
>QIAL01000725.1 GCA_003225535.1 Acidobacteriota bacterium
TATCGGCGAACCGACGATTCCTGTGAATCCAAAAAAAGTTGCGACTCGATCGATGCGGCTCACCCTCGAAGACGGAACGTGCTTCGAGGGTTCATCGTTCGGACGTGTCGCGGCCGTACGGGGTGGAGTTGTGTTCAACACAGGCATGGCCGGCTACGTCGAAGCGCTGACCGACCCGTCGTACTGCGGTCAGATTCTCGTTCTGACGTTTCCCCTTATCGGCAATTACGGCGTGCCGGCCGAACGACGCGCGAACGGCATCGATGGCCCGTACGAATCGGCGCGAGTGCAGGTGCAGGGGCTCGTCGTACAGAGCTACGTCGCCGACTTCAGCCACCACACCGCCACGCGCTCCCTAGGGAGCTGGCTTCAGTCGTCCCATGTGCCAGCGGTAAGCGGAATCGACACGCGAACTCTGACGAGACGCCTGCGAGAGCGGGGCACCATGGAGGGATGGTTGTTCCCGAGCAGCATGACGTTCGACGAGGCGCGTGCGCAGGCGACGGCAATCGACATGAAGAACGAAGTGTTTCGGATCGTCGCTCCAGAAGCACCCATGCATTACACCGGAGGAGCGCCCTCGATCATGCTGATCGATGCCGGCGCCAAGGACAATATCGTGCGGTCGCTCCTAGCGCGAGGCGCAACCGTGTGGCGAGTGCCGTGGCATGCGGAATTATCGTCGTACGCGACACGCGTCGACGGCATTGTCATCGGAAATGGCCCCGGTGATCCCGCCGATATGCAGGAGCTCGTCGCGAAAGTGCGTGGCCTGCTCAATCGTTTCGACAAGCCCATCTTCGGGATTTGTTTGGGCAACCAGATCCTCGCACTCGCGGCCGGCGCATTGACTTATAAGCTGCCGTATGGCCATCGAAGCACGAATCAGCCCGTGCAAGATCTGCTAAGTCGGCGTTGCTATGTGACGAGCCAGAACCATGGCTATGCCGTCGACGCCGATCGTTTGCCCGACGGCTGGGAATCATGGTTCGTCAACATCAACGACGGCACGAACGAAGGCATACGATCGCAGCGGAAACCCTATTTCAGCGTCCAGTTTCATCCCGAGGCCAAGCCGGGGCCGGAAGACACGAGCTTTCTCTTCGACGAGTTCATAGGGCTCGCACGCGCTTACTCCAGGAAATGACTCGATGTACGGAGCCTATCTCACGAAGAAGCCACGTCGCGTTCTCATCCTCGGATCGGGCGCCTTGCAGATTGGGCAAGCAGGGGAATTCGATTACTCGGGATCACAAGCCATCAAGGCATTCAAGGAAGAACGCGTATTCACCGTTCTCGTGAATCCCAATATCGCCACGTTACAGACGAGCAGCAATATGGCGGACAGGACTTATCTTGTCGCGGTGTTGCCCGAGTTCGTCGAGCGCATCATCGTCAACGAGCAGATCGACGCGATTCTGCTTTCGTTCGGCGGCCAGACGGCCCTCAACTGCGGGTTGGCGTTGGCCGAGAGCGGCGTACTCGAGCGGCACGGCGTGCGTGTCCTCGGCACTGCGATCGACGCCATTCGCAATACCGAGGACAGGCGCTTGTTTGTCGAACGCCTCGACGAGATAGGCGTAAAGACGGCTCGCAGCGTTGCATGCCGAACGATCGCGGAGGCGCGGGAAGCGGCCCGGATAATCGGCTTGCCCGTGATGCTGAGGCTCGGTTTCGCGCTCGGCGGGAAAGGTAGCGGCATCGTCGACACGCCCGAACAACTGGATGAAGCGCTTCTTCGCGCATTCGACGGTGATTCACAACAGGTCTTGGTCGAAGAAAGTCTGCGCGGCTGGAAGGAAATCGAGTACGAAGTGGTACGCGATGCGCGCGACAACTGCATCGCGGTCTGCAATATGGAGAACATGGACCCTATGGGCGTGCACACCGGCGACTCGATCGTCGTGGCGCCGTCGCAGACGCTCAACGACGACGAATATCAGCTGCTACGCACAACCGCGCTTCGCGCGATCCGCCATCTGAAGATTGTCGGCGAATGCAACATTCAATACGCGCTGCATCCGCGCACCTCCGAGTACCGCGTCATCGAGGTGAATGCTCGGCTTTCGCGATCGAGCGCGCTGGCGAGCAAAGCCGCGGGTTACCCGTTGGCTTATGTCGCGGCGAAGATCGCTTTAGGATACACGCTGGCCGAAATCCCGAACTTCATCACGCGTCGGACGACTGCGTTTTTCGAGCCCGCGCTGGATTACCTCGTCTGCAAGGTCCCGCGGTGGGATCTATCGAAATTTCAAGGCGCTTCGGTGAAGATCGGCAGCGAAATGAAAAGCGTCGGCGAGGTGATGGCCATCGGTCGCAGCTTTCCGGAGGTAATTCAAAAGGCGGTGCGAATGCTCGACATAGGCGTCGATGGTTTGGACAGCGACGCATTCAGGTTCGAAGGAACTTGTGAGGAGTTGGAGACCGCGACGCCGTTTCGCGTGTTCGGAATCGCAAAGGCACTGGCGTGCGGCGTTTCGATCGACGAAATCCATGCGGCCACGAACATCGATCGATGGTTTATCACCGCGATCAGCGAGGTGGTTGTGATGGAACGAGCGCTGCGCTCATCGCGCATGCCCCTCGAATACGTGATGCTGCGTCAGGCCAAGGTCCTTGGGTTTTCCGACGCAGCCATAG
>QIAL01000726.1 GCA_003225535.1 Acidobacteriota bacterium
CACCCGCCGCACCATCACCTTCACTCGGAGATGTGGCTTATCCGCGAAGGAACGGTCGAACTTACGATCAATGGCATTAGCCATCGTCTGGGTGCAGGAGGGGTGGGCTTCGTTCGCTCGAACGAAGAGCATGGCATCAAGAACGTCGGTACAGGCCCAGCAACCTACTACGTTGTCGCTATCGGTCCTGGGGCAGACAGTTGATGATGATCCGCAATATTCCGAGATAGATGACAGCCGGCAGGCTCTCCTAAATGGCCCTCATCTCATCGCGCATCTCGCGAGCTGTCAACATCGAAGATCTGCGCGAGCTGGCACGTCGCCGTCTGCCGAGAATTGTTTTCAACTACCTCGATGGAGGTGCAGAAGCGGAATGGACACTTCGCGAAAATCGTCGAGCCTTTGACGCGGTCACGTTTCGACCAAGTCAAGCTATTGCCGTGCCAACGTGCGATTTGCGAACTCGAGTGCTTGGGACGGACCTGTCCATGCCGCTGCTTCTCGCACCCGTGGGTTATCTGCGTGTCATGCATCCTGGGGGCGAAATCGCTGCTGCCAGAGCAGCCAGCAAAGCTGGCGTTGGCATGATTCTGTCAACGGTTTCTGGCCATCGGCTGGAGGACGTGAAGATTGCGTCTACCGGGCAGGTTTGGTATCAATTCTATCTCACAGGCGGCCGCGCAGCTGCAGAGAACGCAATGCGCCGAGCCATGGATGTGGGTTACACGGTTCTGGTGATTACGATTGATTCGACCGTCATCGGACATCGTGAGCGCGAGTCTCGTGATGGGATGGAGCAGCTCCTGCGTGGGAATCTGTGGTCAAAGGTACCTTTTGTCTCGGAGATTCTCACTCATCCACGCTGGTTGGCGCGCTTCCTTCTAGACGGCGGTCTTCCCGACATGCCTAATATTGTCAGCCCTGAAAGGGGTGTACTTCGGGTTCGCGACGCTCACACGGCGATGAAGCGCCAAGCATTCAGTTGGAGCGACATGCCGTGGATTCGCGCGCTCTGGAAAGGACCGATCGTCATCAAGGGCGTTCTCACCGCAGAGGATGCGAGACGGTCGCTCGACCATGGTGCTGCTGCCGTAGTGGTTTCCAATCACGGAGGCCGCCAACTTGACGGCGTCCCCGCGAGCCTGCAAGTTCTGCCGGAAGTCGTTGAAGAAGTCAAAGATCGCGCGGAAGTCCTGATGGATAGCGGCATTCGTCGCGGGTCAGACATCGTCAAGGCAATTTGCCTCGGTGCTCGCGCCGTGCTTTGCGGACGATCGTACGCCTACGGACTCGCCGCAGCTGGCGAACCGGGCGTTACACGGTCGCTCGAGATGCTACGAAATGATTTGGAGAGGTGTCTCAAGTTGTTGGGATGCCCTTCGGTGAACGCTCTAACCCAATCCTATGTGAGCGTGGCGCCCCATCGTTGAACAATTGGCCCTAAGAGCTGTGTGTCTTCAGCTCGCCGACAACGAACCAGTAGGCAAGTACACCTGCCAACAGAATGATCGAGGCGAGTTGAAAGCCTGGAACATACGAGCCCCGGGATGTAATCAAGAATCCTACCGCGAGCGGCGCTGCGATACCGGCGAGGTTTCCTGCGAAATTTTCCGCTCCAGTCCAGACCCCCACCGCTTCTGGAGGCGCGCACGACTGAAGAATCGCCAGAAGATTCCCGGTTGCAAGCCCGACGAGAGAAGCTGCGATCAATAACCCTATCGCTACACCTGTATGGACGCTGCGCATCGCCGCTATAAGAAAGATCCCCATGCTGAAAGCGACCGTTATGATCCCTTTCCGAGTAGCCGTTTCGTTCCAGCCACGGCGGATCAAGCTATCGGCGATCCATCCGCCAAGTGGTTCGGCAATCCCAAATGTAAAGAACGCAAGCGAAGCATAAAATCCGGCTTGCACGATGTGGAGCTGGCGCACTGTTACCAGATAGTCGGGCAGCCAAGTCACCAGTACATACCAGTAGTAATCAAAACAAAAGAATCCCAGGCATATGCCGATCAAGTTGCGATTGAGCAAAGTGCGCGCTGCGGAACTCGACGTGTCAGATGTTGCCGCGTTCGGTCTCACTGCTCGGAGACTGCGCGGGAAAACCGAGAACCATGGTGCCAGCCAGAGGAGCGCCGTGAAGCCTAAAATCACGAAAGTGCGTCGCCAGCCAACATGAACTAAGAGCCAGGGAACCAGTATGCCTTCCAAAACGAGGCCGGTTCGAGTCCCGAAATCGAAGAGTCCAGAGGGCAGACCACGTTCTTTCGGCGAGAACAGCAAGCTGACGATTTTGGTTCCTCCAGGCAGATAAATGGATTCTCCAATGCCCAGCAGCATCCGGAATGCGAGTAAAGCCGTGAAGGTTCTAGCCAGACCGGTCAACCCTTGAGCAAATGACCACACGATGAACGCTCCAGCGTAGAGCCGGCGCAAATTGAAACGGTCTGCGGCCCAACCGATTGGAATTTGCATCAGCGCATATGACCAGAAAAAGGAAGACAGCAGCAGGCCCTTGCTTTGCGCCGTGAGCTGGAAATCCTTCGAGATGACAGGCAGGGCGAATGAAAGCGCCGCGCGGTCCAGGTAGTTGATTAACGATGCAGCAAAAAGCAAACTGACGATTGACCAGCGGCG
>QIAL01000364.1 GCA_003225535.1 Acidobacteriota bacterium
GGATGACAAGGGTTTGAGATGACCGCAGAGCGGCGAGTTACGGCTTTTCGCGCTCGCCGAAGATGGCGGTGCCGATGCGGATGCAGGTCGAACCTTCTTCTATGGCGACTGTGAAATCGTGGGACATGCCCATGGAGAGGACTTCCAGGGTGATGGCGGGGAGGTTGCGCGAGGCGACTTGATCGCGCAGGGCTCGGAGTTTGCGGAAGTAGAGGCGGGCGCCTTCGGGGTCTTCGGCGAAGGGAGGGACTGTCATCAGGCCGCGGACATTCAGACCTTCCAGGCGGGGAGCGGCTTTGAGCAAGTCTTCTAAGTCCGCCGAGTCCGGGGCGACACCAGTCTTGGCTGCTTCGCCACCTACGTTCACTTCGATCAAGACTTGCAGTTGCTTGTTCAAGGCTCGCGCTGCGGCGTCGAGTTTTTCCGCTAGCTTGATGGAATCTACTGAGTCGATGGCGTTGAAAAGCTCCGCGGCTTTCGCGGCTTTGTTGGTTTGAAGATGGCCGATCATGTGCCACTCGGCACCGACGAGATCGGCCAAGGCATCGGCTTTGGCGGAGAATTCCTGGACGCGGTTTTCGCCGAAGAGGCGGAGGCCTGACTCGTAGGCTTCGCGGATGGGGTCGGGAGGGTGCGTCTTTGTGACCGCCATCAGCGCGATCTGGGAAGGACTTCTTCCGGCGCGTTTGGCGGCTTGCGCGATCTTTGATTGGAGCTCCGCTATGTTCTGGGGAATTGACATACAAAAACATTCACCACAGAGGGCACAGAGAGGCACAGAGGGTTCTTCCCTCTATGAACCCTTTTGTCCTCGTGGTTGAGATTACATGATCGCCGTGGGCGGGGCCGGATCTTCGGGGCGGCCGGCGTTGGCTAGCGGGACCCAGATCATGACTGCCACCAGCACCGCTAAGGCAATCACAGTCGTGATGGGATGATCCCCGATTGCGAACTGATACAGCTTCGCTTCCGCGTTCGGATTGCCCGCGATCTTCCGGGCGATAATGCCGGCAACCACGATGCCGCAGAGGGCCTCTCCGGCAATCAAGCCGGAGGCGGTTAAGACTCCGGCGTTATCGACGCGTGCCTTTTGCGCGTCGTTGAGATTACGGCGATTGCGGAGGGTATCGGTGATCCAGCGGATGATGCCGCCAACAAAGATTGCGAACGTTGTTCCGAGCGGCAGGTACATTCCCACGGAGAACAGCATGACGCTTTTGACTTCGATCATGATCATGGCGATACCCAGCAGGATTCCGACCACCACGAGTGGCCAAGCCATGTCTCCGCCGACGATGCCCTTCGAAAGCATTGCCATGAGTCCAGCTTGCGGGGCTGACAAAGCGGGACTGCCGAAGTGGTACGCCTTATCGAGAACCGCGAGCGGGAAGAAGAGCACGAGGGAGGCAACTATGATCCCGAGCAGGTCGCCAATCTGCATTTTGGAGGGCGTGCCGCCCAGGATGTGTCCGACTTTGAGGTCTTGCAGCATTTCACCTGCGACGGCTGACGATACGCAGATCACGGCGGCCACTCCTAACACCGCGGCTACGCCGCCTGTGCCGGAGACTCCCAGTGCGACCATTAATAGAGCGGCGATGACCAGCGTGCAGAGCGTGAGTCCTGAGACCGGATTGTTGGAAGAGCCGATCATGCCGACGAGGTTTCCGGAGACTGCGGCGAAAAAGAATCCGACGATTACCATGACGCCCGCGGCTACCAGGGAGCCGGCAATGATCTTGGAACTGGAGAGATTGCCTGCGCCGCTGATGAAGTAGTAATAGAGGACCAGCATGGCGGCGAAAACGACGGCGATTCCTGCAAAAACGACCTTCGCGGGCAGGTCGCGTTCGGTGCGATTGGTGGCGGCGTGGACCGCGGCAGACTTCTTTAGATCGGAAATCGCGCGTCCCATTCCGACGGCGAGTTGTTTCCGCATCTTGAACAGCGTATAGGTTGCGCCGACGAGCATGCCGCCGACTGCAATGGGGCGAACGATGGAGTAATAGATGGCGCCGGCGAGAGTTGTCCACGCTAAGCTCTGTCCGGCCGGTTGCGCGGCCTGGATATAAGGACCGATGGTGAAGGTAAGAAGCGGCACTAGCAGTCCCCAGGCGAGCACGCCGCCTGCGAAATTTAATGCGGCCAAGCGAGGTCCGATGATGTAACCGACGCCGAGATATGCGGGGCTGATGTCGGGCATTGTGAACAAAGAGGCTCCGCCAGTGACCGTGGTCGCAACGTTCGGGTTCGTGCTGGTACGCAGCAGCAGTTTCTTGCCCAAGTCGCTGATCTTCACCGCAAACGTGTTGCTTGGGGAAAACACATTCAGAGCGCCGAGCAAGAACATGAAAGCTCCGAATCCCATGTTGGCGAAGAGGATCTTGGCTGCCTTGGCGCCTTGCTGTCCGGCTTTGTGAATTTCGGAGGCGGCCACGGATTCGGGATATGGGAGCTCGGGATCTTCCACCATGACGCGGCGGAGAAGAGTGACAAAGAGGATGCCGAGAGTTCCGCCGATCAGCATGAGCGCGACCGCTTTCCAGTACTGGTCACCGGTTAACCCGGGCCAGAGGCCTGCCATGACGAACGCCGGGATAGTAAAGACCGCGCCGGCCGCGACCGATTCGCCGATCGAGCCGACGGTTCGAGCGATGTTTTCTTCGAGGAGCGAACCCTTCATCAACCGCAGCAGGGCCATGCCAATGACGGCCGCGGGATAGGTGGCGGCGATGGTCATGCCGGCCTTCAGACCGAGATAGGCGTTGGCTGAGCCCAGGATGGCGGTCATCACCAGGCCGATTAACACGGCGCGCAGGGTGAATTCCTTCATCTCCATCGTTTCGGGAACGTAGGGGGCGTGTTTCTTTTTGGGGGGAAGTTCGGTGACTGGGGTGCTCATGGACGGAATCCTTTTAGGGCGTGGGATGGGATCACGTTTGTCTGTGTTGCCTTATGAGGCGGATTCGAAGCAACGGCGCACGTTAGCACGTGGCTAGGGGATGTGACAAGGGGAGGACTTCGGGGGCTGACCAATTCCGGGTGGTGGAAAGAAGGTCAAAATTCCCACCCTGTCTTCGTAAAAACCGCGAAGACAAGGGCGGGGCACCCGGTTCCTACCCGGTTCTTAAATGATTGGCTACTTCGGCGTCCGCCAACACACGACGGGGGATTGAGGGGTGGTTCCGACTGAGGTCAGAGGTGTAAGATAGGGTCAATCTGTTGACACACCCATGGTATTTCGAATTCAGAGGTGCAGTGTATGAGTCCTTCCCCCGATTCGCCGTTTTCCCCTCTTTATCAATGTCATGATTGTGGAAGTGAAGTAGGATTCCGCTCCCGACGCCGGAGTTTGACGGAGCGATATCTGCTGCCGCTGTTTCTGTTGCAGCCAGTACGGTGCGGCGAGTGCTTCCGGCGGGATTACCGGCCGATCTTCACGCGGGTGAGTGACCGTTTGTCAGACACTCCGCGAATGATGCCGAAGAAACACACGGTCACGCCCAATCGCAACGTTGCCTAGGCGCGGGAATCACCGCTATACTGCTGGTGTGAGAAGATCGGCCGCGGATCGAGTTATCGCCGCGGGAGTGCGAGGAGGCTGTCTTCAGCAGTAGTGAGGACCGAATCCGGGCTGCTCAGGCCACCACTGCAGAAGCTGGGCGTTCTATTGTCTCCGGGCGGAGCTGGTCGAGTTTTCCGCGCAGTTGGTTTCGCGGCGCCGCCGAGGGTCTCTTCTCCGTTTTATTTCCTTCCGATTGCCGCCTCTGCGGCTTGCCTCTGCTGAATATCTCGCGCCTGCCGGTGTGTCCTGAGTGCCTGGCGGGAATTCATGCGATACGCGGCAAAGTGTGCTCGATCTGCGGGGAGAGAGTTCTCTCTTCTTACGCCCAGTGTGATGCCGACGGAATGGTGCGCTGCCCGGTTTGCCGGCGCATGGAGCGTCCGTTTCTACGGGCCGTCGCGTATGGAAGTTATGACGGCGGGTTGCGCGAGCTGATTCATTTGCTGAAATACAACGGAGTGCGACCTGCGGCCGGTGTGTTGGGGCGCATGCTGGCGGAAGCCATCGCGGGGCTGGAGCGTGAGTTTGGAGCCGAGAAGATACTTGTCATCCCGGTGCCGCTGTACAAGGGCAGGCGGCGGGAACGAGGATTCAATCAGGCGGAGTTGATCGCTCGCGCGGCGTTGAAGGCTTCTGCTGCGGGTGGGCGATTGCTGCTGGCGACAGATTCGTTGCTTCGTACGCGGGCTACGCAGTCGCAAATCGGATTGACCAGCCATCAGCGGCGGGAGAACATGCGAGGAGCTTTCGCTGTGGCGCGTGCCGCGGAAGTTACTGGCCGTGAAATCGTGCTGGTGGATGATGTCTATACCACGGGGACTACGGCGACGGAGTGTGCCCGCGTGCTGCGCAAGGCGGGAGCCGCCAGGGTGTGGGTGGCGACCGTCGCGCGGACGCTGAAACTGGCATCTAAGTACGAGGAATTGAACGTTCCAGAGTTTCAAGGTCTCGAGGCAGCGGAGACTGACGAGATCGAAAACCTTGAAACTGTGAACCCTTGACCTGAAGTTTATGTCTATGCGGATGGAACACGACCCAGGATCCCGGCATGCCGCCGGCATGTACCCGCCGGCGGCTCCGCACCGCCATGGAGACGGGCATGCGCTGCTTTCTCCTGTTCTTGTGCTGAACGCGTCCTATGAGCCGATTAATGTATGCGCCGCGCGGCGTGCGCTGGTGCTCGTGCTGAAGGGCGTGGCCATGACGGAAGAGGAGAATGGACACTTTCTGCATTCGGCGCGGGTCGCGATGCGTTTGCCGTCGGTAATCCGTCTGCTGGAGTACCGGCGCATTCCGCACCAGAGCCGCGCGTTATCGCGCAAGAACATCCTGCTGCGTGATCGGAATACCTGTCAATATTGTGGGACCGTTCTGCCTTCGAGCGAACTGACTCTAGACCACGTGATTCCACGGTCGCGCGGAGGTTCGTCTACGTGGGAGAATCTGGTGGCCTGCTGCCATCCGTGCAACCGGCGCAAGGGGAATCAGTTCCCTGCCGAGGCGGGCATGAAGCTGATGCGAGAACCGCGCGCGTTCAATCTGCACACCAGCCGGCATATCATGCGGCTGATGGGGCGGTCGGACGATAAGTGGCGGAAGTATCTCTTTTATTAAAGTTTCAAGGTTTCAAAGTTTCAAAGTGGGACTGCACCGCTCCCCGACTTTCAAGTAGAGCTTGAGTCACCGAGTGGACGTATCTAGACTTTGGTGTGGCGCGCACTTACCGAGAACTCCTCGTCTGGCAGAAGGCTAAGGCTCTCGCGGTCCACCTTTACCACTCTACCGAGCTATTCCCTAAGACAGAGACATACGGTCTGACCTCTCAGATGCGGCGTGCTGCAGTTTCTGTAGTCTCAAACATCGCGGAGGGGCAAGGACGGCTAACGTCAGGCGAATTCCTGCATTTTTTGGGGCAGGCCAGAGGCTCGCTGCTTGAACTCGATACCCAACTGGCTCGCCTACCTGGACCGGGGCGAGCAGGCGTCGCTGGCTGAGGAGAGTTACCAAGTCCTCGGTCTACTCAATCGTCTGATTGATTCCCTGCGCCACAGGCGTGTGGCTTTACCTTGAGACTCTGAAACCTTGAAACCTGCTCACTGAGGCTTCTTTTCATCCGGCTTCTGATCCGCCGGCTTCTTATCATTCGGCTTCTGATCGGACTTGGGAATTTCTTTGCCCTCGTACAGAATCTTCACGTTGGAGCCGAATCGCTTGTAGTCTTCGTACTTGACGATCTCGCGGATGTGCACGTCTCCCGTGTTGAAGTGGAGTTCGTCATCAGCTTTGGTGTAGACGGGGAACCAGTAAAGGCCGTCGATCTGTTGGCGCCAGGTGGTGAACTTGGGGAAGAGATTTTCCTGATCTCCCCGCTTTTTGACTTCGTTGCAAGGGTGCCCATTGCAGATGTCGGGAACGGTCTTGCCGTAGGTCTTAACGATCTGAAAATCGTGATCGTCGACCCATACACGTCCCTGGAAATAGCGCTTCTTGCCTTCAATCTTCTTCGGCGCGATATCGAAGACGTAGCAATGCAGTTCGTCTTCCTGCTGCTGCCCAACATAGAGGATGTTGTATTCAGGAAGGTCCTCGGTGGTCAGGACGAATGGCAGGCGGTGGCGAATGTCGGCGAAATCTTCCTGCGACATGTAAATCTTCTGCAAGCTTGACTGGGGCGCAAAGACGACGTTCTCGATGCGCTTGCCCTTATCGTCAAAGATAACGTCGAAGACTTCGTGATATTCGCCGTCCACGGTTTCGCCGTCCACGGTTTGGACCTTGACGCTCTGGCGGTAGGTGTACTGGTCGCGGGCCTTGGCGAACTCCGTCTCCTTCGCGGCGAAATGCTTGATAATCTCGTCGGGAGTGGAGTCCTTCGGAGGAGTGTTATCGAGCGGGCCCTCCTGCGCGGAGGCAGGGACGACCGCCAGTCCGCCGGTGAGCAGAGTGAGGCAGAAGAAGAGACGAATGATGACCTTCATAGCTCTAGTGTATCGAATCGCGGCGGCACCAGGGACACCAAGGACGACTCTCTTTGTGATTCGGTGGGGGCTCGATACGTTGCCTAAGTGGGCAGACACCGCGGCGACCCTACCCTCCAACCCCTCTCCGCTCAGTGAGGCTGGAGGGAGGGTGCTGCAGTTCTGCCGCTAACTTGGATGCCTTCAGGGATAAGAGGTTGCCGTTGGGAAAAACGGGAAGCGACTGAGGAATGGGGCTGTGAATTGTAGGACCTACGGCCCAATGTAAAGACAGGTTGCGGACCGGAAGTGAATTGTCGAAAAGTCTTTTGGAGGGGCAAGGTCGAATAATGATTAAGGTCCAGGATGGAATTCAGGGAGTCACGTTTGCGGTGAAGGTGCATCCGCGGGCGAAGAAGGATGCCATCACCGGCGAACTTGGGGACGCGCTGAAGGTGTCGCTGACTACGCCTCCAGTGGAGGGACGGGCGAATGAAGCCTGCATCGAGTTCTTTGCAAAACTTTTGAAGGTGCCGCGATCTTCCGTTACTATTGCGTCCGGTCAGACGAGCCGAAATAAAGTGATTCGCGTTGCGGGCGTGAGCCGGGATTACGTAATCGATCGGTTGCGCTGATGATCGCGGGCGGGAGCGTTCACACCTCGCGGGCGGGAGCGCCCGCGCCACACAAACAGGAGCCACTTTGAGCTTTTCCGAACGTTTCCACGAGATCCGAACCGGATTTGAACGGCCATTCTGGGTTGCCAATATCAGCGAATTGTTTGAACGGCTTTCTTACTATGCAGTGTTTGCGGTGCTTGCCAGGTATCTTCACGAAGGGTTGCATTTCGATTTGCAACGCGCCAGCAGCCTGACGGGGATGTTTGGCGGATGGGTCTGGTTCCTCGCGGTGATCGGCGGGGCGGTGGCGGACCGACTCGGATTCCGGCGCGCGCTTTCGCTCGCGTACCTGTTTCTCAGCGTTGCCTACTTCACGCTGGGATCGATCGGGGCGGACTGGTTCGCGCCGATTCGCAACGCCATGCCGCTCCCGACCCTGGTCGGCCTGGTATTAGTTCTGCCGGCGTTGGGTGTCGCACTGGTGAAGCCCAGTGTGGTCGGGACGACAGCGCGGGCTTCGAATGAAAAGGTGCGGTCGGTTGGATACTCGATTTATTACACGCTGGTGAATGTCGGCAGCACGGCGGGACCTTACCTCGCCTCATGGGTACACAAGCACCGCGGCATGGAGAGCGTGTTCCGCATGGCGGCGCTGAGCGTGTTCGCGATGCTGTTTGTGATTTTGCTTCTTTTCAAGGAACCACGGCGCACGGACGACGCGCCTGTAGCCAGTCTTGGGCAAGTCGGAAGGAACTTCCTGACTGTGCTCTCGAATCCACGATTCATGCTTTTCCTGCTGATCTTCACCGGGTACTGGATTGTTTTTTGGCAGGAATTCATCGCACTGCCGCTGTACATTTCCACGTACATCGACCCCAAGGCCGATACGGAACTGATCCTTGTCACCGATCCCCTGGTCGTCATCTTTTTGACGATGGTAATTGGCTTTTTGACGAAGCGCATGCACGCGTTTCACGCGATTGTTCTGGGGACGCTAGTTTCCAGCCTGGCGTGGATTTTGCTGATCGTGCATCCCTCGGTATTGACGGCGGTTGCTACGCTTGTGGTGGTTGCGATCGGAGAGATTATCCAGCAACCGCGCTACTACGACTACATCTCGCGCCTGGCGCCGCCGGAGCAACAGGGGACGTACATGGGATTTGCCTTTCTGCCGCTGGGTATTGGATCGTTCATCGCGGGCAAATTCAGCGGATGGCTCATGCATCACTACGGAGAGGAGATGCACCGGCCACAAATAGTGTGGTGGTGGGTTGTCGGCGTCGGGATCGCGACAACTATTTTGCTGTGGATTTACGACCGACTTGTCCGCGCAGAAACGGTGGATGCTTGACTTCGGGGACTGCCTCTGGGATGATTCGCCCCCAGTTAGCGAATCGCAAGGAGGCTCTATGCCACATTACCTGCAGCAAGTTGCGTATTCTCAGCAAGGGTGGGAGGCGCTGGTTGCGAATCCGCAGAATCGAATAGAAGCAGTGCGGCCTGCGATTGAGAAACTGGGCGGCAAGATCGAAGCGGCGTGGTTTTCTTTCGGAGACTACGACGTGATCGTCATTGTTAATTTGCCCGACAACGTGAGCGCTGCCGCGATTGCCATGGCGTTCGCAGCGGGTGGAGCTTGCAAGTCGGTGCAGACGACTCCACTGATCTCTCCCGAAGAGGCTACGCAGGCGTTGCGCAAGGCAAAGGAATGCGGGTATCGTCCGGCAACGGGACGTGCCGCGTAAGATTGGGCCACACTCGATGATTTGAAGGCGGTCGGCAAGTATCGCCGCTGAGATTCGGCGTGCGTTGCGGGACGGCGGATCGGCTAAACATGCTAAGGGCGTGCAGTGGTTCTTCAAAGAAGAAATCAAATCGCACGGATGGTACACCGCCGATTTGCGACGCGCGGTGCGACGATGCCGCAAGGAAATCCTTCGTGAGCACGAGTTCCACTTTCTGATGCAAGTGGCGGATCAGTTGTTCTCTGGACCAGTGTTGGAAGAGAAAGCTGCAGCCATTTTCCTCCTCGAGAATCTGACTGCGGAGTGTGGCGACGCCGAATTCAAGCTTTTTGAATCGTGGCTGGACCGGATCAGTAGTTGGGCTGACCATGATGGGCTGGTGCACTCTCTGATTGCGCCGATGGTGGCGGCGAAAGCGGCGCGGACGAAATCTGTGTTTCGGTGGGCGAAGTCTCCTGATCGCTGGTATCGACGGGCGGCTTGCGTGGCGTTGATTCGAGGAGCCCGGGCGAAGATGTTCTTCGGTGAGATCGTTAGACTATCCGACTCGCTGCTGGGCGATAAGGACGACATGGTGCAGAAAGGGCTCGGGTGGCTGCTGCGGGAAACGGCGAAGTTCGATGCGAAACGGACTGTGCCGTACCTCATGAAGATTCGAGGACGGGCGCCGCGGCTCGTGTTGAGAACGGCCTGCGAGACGTTGCCGACGGCGGTGAAGCGGAAGATTCTGGCCGCGGAGAAGAGTTAACTCGAGAGTTCTGTTCGTGACGGGGCTCGGTTCTATGTTGGCTCAAAACCTCGGTCGAGCTCCGCTCGACCGGACAGCCGAAGGCGGCTGTCCCCACATAAACCTTTCCACGTCGACCCTTCCCACTAAAATCTTTGCCAACGCAAATGATTCGTTCCCTTGTTCCTGGCGATTCGCTCAAATCCTTTCTCTTGTTTACAATAGACGTTTGCCCATGAACCTGCCCGCCATACAGTCTGCGCTGCGCGAACGCAATATCGACGCGTGGCTGTTCTACGACCATCATCATCGCGATCCGATTGCGTATCGCGTGCTCGGGCTGCCTACGAGCTTGATGGTGACGCGGCGCTGGTTCTACCTGGTCCCGGCGGAGGGCGAACCGGTCAAACTGGTCCACAAGATTGAAGCAGGGCATCTCGACTCCCTTCCCGGAACAATAGCGTATTCACGATTTCGCTGGTGGATGGTGGAACCATCGATCTGCTGCGCGGGCTGGGGAAGAATATTGTGAGCTCGGCCGACCTGGTGGCGCAATTCGAATCGACTTGGAGCGATGAGCAGATTGCATCGCATTACGCGGCCCGCGACAGCGTGGATTCCATTGTTGCCGAGTCGTTCAAGGAGATCGGACGCCGGGTGCGCAATGGAGGCACGAAGGAGCACGAGATCCAGCAGTGGTTCATGGAAGCCTTCGGGCGCGAGAATCTGTTGACGGACGACCCGCCGATCGTTGCGGTGAATTCCAACGCTGGCAATCCGCATTATGAGCCGCGTGCCAGCCATCCGGTGGCGATTCGCGAGGGTGATCTGGTATTGCTCGATGTGTGGGGCAAAAAGAACACCCCGAATGCGGTGTACTACGACATCACATGGATGGGCTTTGTGGGCGGAGCGCCGTCGCAGCGCATGCGTGAAGTTTTCGAGATTGTGCGGGATGCCCGCGATGCCGGGGTGAGAACGGTGGTGGATGCCATCAATGCCGGGCGCCGCATTGCCGGGTGGGAAGTCGACCGGGCTACCCGCGGTCACATCAAGAAGGCCGGATACGGCGAATATTTCATTCACCGCACGGGACATTCGATCGGGACTGACGTCCATTCCAATGGGGCCAACATGGATGATCTCGAGATCCATGACGAGCGGCAGATACTTCCAAATTCCTGCTTCTCGATCGAGCCCGGCATCTATCTTCCGGAGTTTGGTGTACGCACCGAAGTGAACGTGCTGGTGCGCGCCAAGTCGGCGGACGTCACGGGAAAAATTCAGCGCGAGATTGTGAACATCTGAATGGCTAATTCCACTACTGAAAAATCAAAAGCTGTCCCGGCGCAGAATATCAGCGCGATGGCAGTGCTTGCGCCTGCCGTGGGATGGCTGATCCCGGGCGCGGGACACATGATCCAGAAGCGCTGGATTCGCGGGATCCTGCTCTTCGTCTCTATCGTTGCGCTTTTCCTGCTCGGACTCGCGATGCAGGGGCGAATTTACAAGGCGAATGGCGGGGACATTCTCGAAATTCTGGGATTCATTGGAGATGTCGGTGCGGGCGGGCTCTACCTGCTTTCGCTGGCAATGGACTGGGGACAGGGGGCAATCGCCTTCGCCACCGCGGATTACGGCACGAAGTTCATGATCGTCGCGGGACTGCTGAACTTTATTGCGATTGCCGATGCTTATCACATTGCGATTGGAAAGAAACAGTGAAGAAGGTTTCAGCCATCAGCCGTAAGCTATCAGCTCAACCTTTTTCGCGGGGATTCATTCGGTGACGATTACTCTTAATCATTTCAGCGCAGCGCTGGTCTTCTCGTTTTTCGCCTCCATCGTCTTCGGGATCACGCACCGTGATAATGCACGCGACATGGTGCGTTATGGAGCATATTGCTTTGTGATGTTTCTTGGCGGTGTGCTCGTGGCCGGGTGGGCGATGTGGGTGTTGAAGAGATAGGACACCGGACCTCGGGCGTCGGACCTCGGCCCTCAGGCTCCGCGCCTCAGCCTTAGAGATCATCTCCACGCAGACTACATCCTTAACGTCGGCTTTGATGCCTTAGGGCCGAGGTCGGACGCCTGCACTTAGCCTTCCCAGACGAACGCGTCGAAGACTCTCTTCGAATCGAAATTCAACCTGCGATAGAGGGCGACGGCGCGCGCATTGGCTTCTGTCACCGTTAGCGAGAGCATGAAGAAATTTCGTTTGCGCAGATTCAACTCCGTCGCCGCCAGTAGGGACTCTCCGATGCCTCGCCCGCGATAGTCCGGCAACACACAGACCTGGGTCACGTGGCCGACATCGTGGCGGACGCGCGAACAAAGGATGAGGCCAATCAGGCTTCTGGACTTGCGATCGATCGCCACGAAAGACGACTCTGGATCGAAGACTCCGCAGCCGGGGAAGCGCACGATGTTATTCAAAAAGCGCAGCGATCCGCTGAGCGTGTGGTACTGGTCGTTGATTTGCGCGTCGACATGCCCTCGGTAAGCGGCAGTGATCACCGCGGCGGAGGGCTGGTAATCGGCTTCGGCCCAGGGGCGGATTTCGACGTCAGCGTGGGTGGCAATGTTCGGCGGAGTCGACTTTGCAAAACCCAGGACCATGAACAGACGCGGATGGCGCTGGAAGCCGGTTTCGAGGAAAGGGCGCGAAACCACATTTGCGTCGTGAGCCAGCAATTGCGCTTCTACGCGATGAATTCCGGGTGACTGCTGCAACGTCTCGATGACATGGGTCAGCAAGTTGATTTCGACCTTGCGAGCGTCGGGCAGGCGAGTTCCATTCGTGACGTAGAGGTCGCCGATGACCCCCTTGCTGCCTTCGTACACGAAAAACGAATAACCAAAGACGCGACCGCGGTCCACCGCTGCGTAGCCCGGCAAGATCTTCGCGTCTACGTAGCGAAGGATCATTTCCGCCGAACTGGTGTAGTCCCAGGAAAGGAGGCGCGACCACAGTTGCGTCTCGTCATCGAGCAGGGGACGCAAATCCAGGGAAGAAAAATGCCTGAGGTCGAGGATCTCCAAAGGGCTCCTGCTGCGGCATGCGCCGGCGGACCGCGGCAAAGACCGTAGCGAAAATCGAGTGTAGATGGTTCGCCCCGGCAGAGGCAAACAACGGGAACAATCGGGAGCAACAGCCGGTGATCAGCCAAACGTTGCGCAGCGGCGATCACTCGTCGCTGTGATGAGCGTCACTGGCGTAGCTTCCCAAGCGCGTAACCACGGGCACCCAAGGCTGCCCAAGTTGTCCGTAACCACAGGAAAATACAGCGGTTGTGACTGGTGCAGCGGAAAGTAACCCCCGTGCTTCTCCTCACCCCCTTTTGTGACTGCCATCACACTGTCTGCGGGCTCTTTTCCGCATAATGACATCCTCCGCAGTGAAAACACCGGAGTGATCGTAACTCCGGGCTGGGGGTTCTCGTGGCAAAAGGGCGTGTTTCGATCGTCGTTGAGCGGTGTAAAGCCTGTGGGTTTTGCGTGGAGTTTTGTCCTACGCACGTGCTGGAGCTTTCGGGCGCGTTCAATTCGAAGGGCTATCATCCACCGCACGTGGTGCATCCGGAAAAGTGCAGCGGATGTGACCTGTGCGGGATGTACTGTCCGGATTTCGCGATTTACGGGACGAAATCGGCTGAGGTGAAATCTGCCAACGCCGCGAAAGACACCAACGCTGCCGGAGGTGAGAAATGAAAGCTGATCCTCATGGAGTGTTGACGGGCACTCATTTCATCGATGGCGATCATGCCTGCTGCGAGGGAGCGCTGGCGGCGGGTGCGCGGTTCGCGGCTGGATATCCCATCACGCCTTCGACGGAAGTTGTGGAACGGTTCGCGGCGCGTGTGCCCACGGTGGGTGGATGCTTCATCCAGATGGAAGATGAACTTGCGGCTTCGATCGCCCTGCAAGGAGGCGTGTGGGGCGGAGCCAAAGCATTCACCGTGACTTCGGGCCCGGGCTTCTCGCTGATGATGGAACACATTGGATACGCGGCGATGACAGAGACGCCCTGCGTTTTCGTCGACGTGCAGCGTGGTGGGCCCTCGACCGGATTGCCCACGCTTCCCGCACAGGCGGACATGATGCAGGCGCGCTGGGGATCGCACGGGGACTACGAGATCATCGCGCTCTGCCCAAACTCTCCGCAGGAGTGCTTCGATCTGACGATCAAGGCGTTCAACCTGGCCGAAGAATTCCGCGTGCCGGTAATGTTCATGATGGACGAAGTGGTGGGGCACATGACGGAGAAAGTCGTGATTCCGCCGGCTGACCAGATTGAAGTCGTTCCGCGCAAACACACGCGCAAGTCGGTGGAAGAGTACCTGCCGTATGCCACGAACGGCGACATGGTGCCGGAGATGGCGCATGCGGGCGAGGGCTACAAGTTCCACGTCACGGGCCTGACGCACGACGAACGCGGCTACCCCAACATGACGCCGGAGACGCAAGACAAGCTGGTCAAGCGTCTCCAGAACAAGATTCGGACGGCGACGGACCGTCGCGGGTGGCACAGCGCGCAATTGACATGGCGCACGAACGCGGGCTGAAAGTTGGCAAGCTGCGACTCATCACTGCATGGCCCTTCCCTGACAAAAAAATCGTCGAACTGGCGGCACGGGTGAAAGCGTTTGTCGTGCCGGAACTGAATCTGGGACAGATGGTGCGCGAAGTGGAGCGCGCCGCGGCGGGTAAAGCGAAAACTATCGCGGTGCCGCATGCGGGGGGCGGCGTCCACAATCCCGAGGAGATTCTCAAAGCTATCGTGGAGGCAAGCCGATGCTGAACGTAATCGACGACACCGTCAATCCCGTCGAACCATTTCTACGCACCGATCGCATGCCGCACATCTGGTGTCCGGGATGCGGAATTGGGACGACAGTAAATTCGTTCTCACGCGCGCTGATTGATTCCAAGATCGATCTTGACTCGCTTGCGCTGGTCTCGGGGATCGGCTGCGCTGGCCGTGTGGCGGGATATGTGAGGCTTGATTCGTTTCATACGACGCACGGCCGCGCGATCCCGTTTGCGACTGGCCTGAAGCTGGCGAATCCTAAATTGAATGTTGTGGTCTATTCGGGCGACGGTGATCTCTCCGCGATCGGCGGTAATCACCTGATCCACGCGGCGCGGCGCAATATTGATCTGAAGGTCATCTGCGTGAACAACCTGATTTACGCGATGACTGGCGGCCAGACTGCGCCGACCACCCCGGGGCACGCTACTACGTCCACCAATCCCTACGGCACATTCGAACCGGCATTTAACCTGCCGCATCTGGTCGAGGCGGCCGGGGCTGTCTACGTGGCGCGCTGGACCACGTTTCATGTGCGTCAACTGGCACGATCGATCAGTGAGGCTTTCCAGAAGAAGGGATTCTCATTCATCGAAGTCATCTCACCGTGTCCGACGCTTTATCAACGCCGCAACAAGATGGGCGACGGGCTCGACACGATGAAGTACTACAAAGAGAAGAGCAAGGTGAAGAACGGAGCGCCCACAAGTGAAGTTGGACTGACGCTTACCGGAGAGATCGCCGTGGGTAAGTTCGTGGACCGCGACCGGCCTGACTATCAATCGATGATGCGCGCGCAGTACGTCGAATCGCTGGGTGATCGCTACGTTGAGATGGCAGATCTGGAAGAACCAGAAATGGAGTGCGTATGCGGCTGACCGAAATTCGAGTTGCGGGCTTCGGAGGACAGGGAGTCATTCTTTCGGCCGTTGTGTTGGGCAAGGCGGCGTCGATCTACGAAAATGGCTTTGCCACCATGACACAGAATTTCGGCCCCGAGGCACGCGGCGGGGCTTGCAGCGCGCAGCTTGTGATCTCCGACGAACCGGTACTGTATCCGTACGTGACCCACCCCGACATCATGGTGATCATGTCACAGGAGGCCTACAACCGCTTCGCTGGCGAACTGAAACATGGCGGATTGCTGATCGTTGAAGAAGATCTGGTACGCGTCTCCAACCTCAATCGCGACAAAAAGGTCTATAGCATTCCAGCGACGCGCTTCGCCGAGGAACTGGGTAAACGCATGGTGCTGAATTCAGTAATGGTGGGATTCTTCACTGCCATTACGAAGCTTCTCGGCGCTGATAGTGTGCGCAAAGCTGTGGCTGATTCGGTCCCGGCAGCATTCCGCGAATTGAATCTGAAGGCATTCGAAAAGGGATTCGATTACGGCAACACCACACTAGCGGGGACGCCTGCGAGGGCGGAACTGGAAGAGCTAGTGACGGAAGAATAGGTACCACCGCTCTCACGATGCGCCACTGCGCTCCCCGTGGATTCGAGTGGCATTAGAATCT
Organism: Acidobacteriota bacterium; assembly: GCA_003225535.1. Lineage (GTDB taxonomy): Bacteria > Acidobacteriota > Terriglobia > Terriglobales > Acidobacteriaceae > Sulfotelmatobacter. The sequence continues at coordinate 15,945 of QIAL01000364.1, forward strand.
GTGTGCTACAGTTCCACACGATCGCACTCACTCCTCTCGATTGAGATCTGAAACCTAAGCACGAGGCACAGATCGCCGTCATGGAGGCGTCGTGGCTGTGTACCTTAGATGCTAGTAGTTCCTGTCCCAGTGGAACTTGCTTCTGCATGATGAGACACGATAAGTTTTGGGTAAGCGGTTCCACTCTGGTCGTGCTTTTGTCCGAATAGAGAATCACCCAGCGCCTCGTCTGTTTCGCCACGTCTGTTTCCGGGCCGCGTTTGACTGCCTGGACGACATGCTTCGTCCCCACTCCGAAATCGCATAGCGATTTCGAAAAAAGGAGCATTCATCCATGGAACCGGCACTAGAACCCTCGTAGACCTGTTCTTTCTCACAAAACACATTCCGTTTCACGACGGAGTGTCGGTAGCAAAACGCCACCGCCTGAGTCGCGCGCGGTTCGGGAGAGGTGTCGTCATATCCCCCAATTGAGGAGTGCTGAAAATGAAGAGAGCTGTACTCGCGAGCTTATTGCTGATTCTGACGTTTTCGCTGTCGATGGCAGCGCAATTACCCAACTACACCCTGGCCGACGTGGCCAAACATAATTCTTCCACCGATTGCTGGATGGTTCTGAACAAGACAGAAGTTTATAACGTGACCGCGTTCTTGTCGGTGCACCCGGCCGGCCCTTCTCCGATGACGCCCTTTTGCGGGAAGGATGCGACAACGGCGTTCAACAATGTTGGCCACTCATCGTCGGCAGTGGCTTTGGAAGCAACTTACCTCATTGGCAACCTGGTGGCGTCGGCAATCAGCGTGAGCATATCGCCGACCACGGCTACAGTGACGGCAGGACAAACGCAGAGCTTTACGGCGACTGTTACCGGTTCCACACAGGGTGTGACCTGGACCTCAACCAGCGTTGGGACGGTCGATCAGAATGGCTTGTTTACAGCCGTCTCCGCCGGTACAGGAACGGTCACCGCAACTTCGGTTGAGGACAAAACGAAGTCAGCAACCGCTCAGGTCACTGTTACGTCCAGTGGAGGCGGAGGTGGCGGCGTATCGGTGAGCCTCACGCCGGCGACGGCAAGCGTGAGCGTAGGAGGAACACAGCAGTTCACGGCTAACGTGACGGGCTCTTCTGCAGGAGTCACGTGGACCGTAACCGGAGCTGTGGGCACAGTGGACGCCAACGGGATGTTCACTGCGACCAAGGCGGGAATGGGAGTGGTGAAAGCGACTTCCGTGACCGATCCGACCAAGTCGGCGAGTGCGACGGTGTCGGTGACACAGTCGGGAGCGGGTTGCTCCTTGACGAGTGCGAAGGGTAGTTTCACCATCAACTGCATCCCAGCCAGCGCCATACCTTCAGCTCGCTACACCTGCACAGCTAAAACGAGCGGCAACTCGACGGTGGTACAGTGCCGGTCTGGCAGCGGCAGCAGAGGAGGAGAAGGAGGCGGGGACGACTAATCAGTGAGAGGTCGTTTGTCCCAGCTGAAAAGGGTTGCTGGAAAAGAAAATCTGCCAGCGACCCTCTTACGGGGAGTTGTGGAGGCTTATGCCTCTGCAACTCCCTATTCTCGTATCGGCAGGGAAGTTAACGGCTGGCGGGAGCAGCAGCAATCCAGTAATAGTCGAGATTTTGTGGGGTGTAGTGGCCAAGCAACGAAACGCGCCGTCCTCTGGTCCACTCGGTCACATTCGGCTTCCAGTCTGGGGCGGCTACGAGCAGATGCTCGCTGGCAGGAATGTTTCCCGTCTCGTAGCGCGAGATGATCTGGTCACGATAGAACTCCAGTCCGTACTCGACTTCGCGTGAGACTCCGCATACCGCGAGGGGCAATTTGTAAGTTTCCATACTCGCCAACTCCACCGCCACGGGACGCGTCGATAGTATCTGGTCGATCGCAGTCGTCCCCAGCTTCAGCACCGCTGCCACCGCGAGCACCACTGGGATCAGGGTGACGAAGCGCGCCATGCGCCATTGCAGGCCCGCGAGGGTTAGTGCAATGCCGATTGTGAGCACTAACGCGATTGCCATCGCGATCCATAACGGACGACCGGCCGGCAGGCGATGCTGGGTGACGATATAGCTCATCAGAACTGCTGGAACGATCGGAGCACAGGTTATGAGTGCGTGCAGAATTGCCATCCATTTCGGCAACGGCGCCTGCTGCTCGAGTTGCTGGCGCAGATAGTCCGACAGCAGGACCACGCCAGCCGGCACGGCGGGAAGAATGTAGCCGGGAAGCTTCGATCGGGAAATGGAAAAGAAAAGCAGCGGTACGATCAGCCAGCAACAGGCAAAGATCCGGAATTGCAGTTCGAGGTCGGGTGCGCTTCCACGTTCCGCCCACCAGACACGGGCCGATTGCGCGAACGCCACGATCACGAAAACGATCCACGGCACCAGGGCGAGCAGAATGACTGGGATGTAGTACCAGAAGGGCTCGGGGTGATGGTAGAGATTGGTCGAAAAGCGGGCGAGATTGTGCTCCAGAATGAATTCACGGAAGAACTGCGGATTGCGCATCTGGACAGCGACGTACCAGGGAATCGCGATTGCGAGGAATAAGAGAATTCCCGGGACCCATACAGATCGTACGATCAGCAGTCTCTCGCGCGCACCGATGGAATA
>QIAL01000727.1 GCA_003225535.1 Acidobacteriota bacterium
ATGAGGTGGAAGTCAACGCTGATGTAAGCCGTAGCAGCGTCGAAACTCGAAGGCGCGATGCACGTGATCGTCCCCCATTGCGGCATTCCGGTGATGTTCTTGGTGACATTGACCCAATCGCCGCGGTCGTCCGTGTGCCAGATCTGGCCGTCATTGGTTCCTGCCCAGATGAGACCTTTCTGCACGGGCGAGGCAGCGATCGCGAAAACAACCTCTCCGTAAAATTGTCCGAGATTGTCTCCTACGATTCCCCCTGACGAAACGATACGTGATTGGTCCTGTGTGGAGAGATCCGGGCTGATGACTGACCAACTCTGTCCGCCGTTGCTGGTTTTGAAAATGACCTGGCATCCGTAATAGACAGTATTGTGGTCGAACGGATCAATCGCCAACGGTGCGGTCCAATGGCAGCGATACTTGATTTCGTTCGGTGGGGAATCCAGGGTCATCATCCAGGGACTGACCGAGTGCGCATGCTTGATACGTGCATCCCATCGCGTGACTTTGTTCCCGTAGCAGGTCGCCCAGACGATGTTGGGGTCCGTCAGATCGGGGATGGTGAAACCCGATTCGCAACCCCCCATGCCGTGGTCCCAACCGGTTTCATTACCATCGATAGGCACGCTTGGACCTCGCATGTTCCCGTCATCCTGCATGTTGCTGTAGAAGTAGTAAGGGATCTGGTTGTCGACCGCGACGTGATACATCTGCCCGATGGGCAATTTCATGCGATGCATGCCGCGTCCGTGCACGGTGGTGATGCTCATTCCGCCGTCATCAGTGATGACAAACCGATCGGGATTGGTGGGATCGATCCAGATGTCGTGCGTGTCGCCGCCCCAGGGAACTTCCTTGAAGTTTTCGCCGCCATCGAGGGAGCGATGGAATGAACTGTTGGCGATGTAAACCTCATTGTCATTACCGCTTGAGACCGCGATCCGAATGTAATAGCCAGCGCGTCCGATCAGTGCGCGTTGGTAGTTCACCGCTTTCCAATGTTCTCCTCCATCGTCGGAGCGCCACAGTGATCCCTGATCCTTCGTCTGAATTAAAGCGAAGATGCGGTTGGAATTTGTGGGCGCAACGGCAACGTCAATCTTGCCGAGAGGCGAGTGCGGCAGGCCGTGTTCCTCGAGGTGCGTCCACTTGCTTCCGCCATCGTGGGAAACATATACGCCACTGCCCGGGCCGCCGCTGAATTCACCATACGTATGCATTTCTGCCTGCCACATGCCTGCGAATAAGGTGTGGGGATTATGCTGATCCATCGTCAGGCCGGAACAGCCAACATTCTCGCCTGCGAAAAGGACACGTTCCCAATGCTGGCCACCATCCGTAGTTCGAAAGACTCCGCGATCCTGCTGAGGTCCGGTCATGCGACCCACGACGCAGGCAAAAACTATGTCGGAATTTGAAGGATGAACGATGATTCGTGCGATTCTGCCGCCATGCTCGAGACCCATGTTGGTCCAAGTCTTGCCTGCGTCGACGGACTTATAGATACCGTTTCCCATTACGTCGATGTCGCGAATCGCCCAAGCCTCTCCTGTGCCGGCCCAGACGCTACTGGGATCGGAGGGCGCCACTGCAATAGAGCCGATGGCGGCTGCCGGCTGTTTATCGAAGATCGGTTTCCATACGTTTCCGCCATCGGTGGACTTCCATACACCGCCCGATGCGGCTCCAGCGTAATACGTACTGGCATCGCCGGGGATTCCTGCGATGGCAGAGACGCGATTCCCTGCCTTTGGTCCGACGAAGCGAAAACGAAACTGACCCTCTTCCTCGGAGTCCAGTTGCTGGGCAGTTGCCAATGTCGAAATGAGGATCAGACAAAACGACAACAGGCAGAAGGCGGAGGAGATGTTTACTGTGGGTGCGATTTTTGTTCGAGGCATTCTCATGGGACGATAGCTCCGGTTGCGCTACGAGAGTCATTGGACGGTATTGCGAGAGTGAAACAAACTCCCCGGTGAAAGCCGTGAAATGTTTTAGGTTGACAAAGGCTCCATATTGTATGCAATATCCACTCACCTTTTCCACCCGCATCCGTCAATTGGGGAATCAGGTTCGGGAGGCCAGTCATGACTCGTCTACGCGCGTATGGCTTGGGAAGAAGTCTGCTCAGTCGGCTCGGTATCGCGTTGTTTATCGCTAGCTCATTGGGAATCTGCTTTGCGCAGGTATCCACGACGGGAAAAATCACAGGAATAGTCACAGATACATCGGGAGCGGTGGTGCCCACAGCGACAGTCGAAGTGAAGGGCAGCGCGCTGATGGTTTCACGCACAACACATCCACAACCCGATGGGAGCTATCTCTTCGATCTGCTTCCTCCCGGCACGTACAGCGTCATCGTTTCTG
>QIAL01000857.1 GCA_003225535.1 Acidobacteriota bacterium
GATTCGGAGGAATTTCGTAAATTTATTTGTTCAACGCTTGGGGAAAAGTCGGAATTGCAGATCGTCGGCGAGGACAGCGACGGACTACAAGCGCTTCAGCGGGCGGACGAATTGCAACCGGACTTGATTCTGCTCGACATCGGGCTTCCCTCAATGAACGGAATCGAAGCCGCTCGACGAATCCGCAAGCTCTCTCCCAAAAGCAAAATACTCTTCGTGAGCCAAGAATCTTCTTCCGATTTGGTACAGGAAACTCTCGCCCTGGGTGCGCTGGGCTACGTCGTTAAATCGGATGCGGGAAAAGAGTTACTGACCGCTGTGGAAGCGGTTGTTCAGGGTAGACATTATCTCAGTAGTGGACTGTCGTCTCAGAATCGCGCCGACGCGACGGACACGCAAGCCATCCGATCTCTTACTCAGGCAGCCTCTCCTATTGCAGGCACCGAGAAAAAGTGTATCCCTCGCAGCCACGAGGTTGAATTCTATTCTGATGATGCTGCTTTTGTAGTTGGCTTTACTGCTTTTATCGAAGCAGCTCTACGGGCCGGAAGTGCCGTTATGGTGATCGCAACCGAGTCACATCGGAAGAGTCTTCTTCAGAGATTGCAAGAACATGGTGTGGATGTTGCCGCCGCCATCGAACAGGCGCGCTATGTCTCTTTGGATGTTGCCGATGCGCTCTCGACTTTTATGGTGAATGATCTGCCTGACCCGGCTCGATGCCTCAAGGTTGCGAGCGATCTCGTGATGGAAGCCGGGAAAACGGCGCAAGGCGGGCCTCCGCGTGTGGCAGTCTGTGGTGAATGTGCGCCTGTTCTGTGCGCGCAAGGAAAGGCAGATGCGGCAATTCAGGTCGAACACCTCTGGGATGAAATCGCCCGGAAGCACGAAGTTAATATTTTGTGCGGTTATGTGTTGAACAGCTTTCAGGCTGAACAGGAAAGCCGCGTTTTCCAAAGAATTTGTGAGGAGCATTCAGCAGTTAATTCCGCTGAATCGGCCACGCCCGCCCGTCCGTCCGTATAGCTAACCCCCTTAATTGGCCCCGGGGATAGGAGGTAGAGCGATCAGAAGGCAGTCCACCACCAGAAAACCGATGGCGGGGTAGTGGAGATGACCGGAAAAATTGTCCCACCCCGTAACGTTCAAGTTAACAGTATTAACTAATCGGTAATCACGCGAACGGCGAGCAACGATCGGACGAGCGGCGAGCGTGCGAGCGGAGGGGCGGGAGAGCGGGCGGGCGCGAGGCAGGGGACCCTGCGCCAGTTGGCCAGTCTTTCCGAGCGTCAAATTAGCAAAGGAACGGGAGTCCATCGCGGTACGATCCGGCTAATTCGTCATGGAAAAGGTGTAAAGCGTTCTACATACGCGAAGGTAATTATTTTTTGAGGGAAAACGCAGCCTCGGTGGCGCAGAACGCTTAACGAGTGCAAAGCCGAATTGCTTTTTATGTGTCCAAAAGGGTACACGGTGCACGGTGCACGCATCTTTAACTATGCCTTATCGTGATCCAGCGCGGAGAGCAGCGTGATGCGGGAATACCACAGGCGGAAGCGCGTGGGCCAGGCGGGTACGCCCGTGTCTTCGACAGCCACACCTTCTTTCGTACGTACACCAGACTCGTCGCGACTCTCCCGCCCAACGATAGAAAGTTCGGGTCCTCAACCCGCGCCTTCGAACGCGGGTTACAGGCAAAAAGCGGCACGCAGCAGCTTTAAAACCGTTTTGGAGCTGGCGCGAACTTTTCCTTTCGGAGCCCTCGCCTCCCAGGCGTGTCCGTATTGCTATGGCAGCGGACACAGTTCACCCGGCACACGGTGCAGCTATTGTCGAGGTGGAAAAAGATGAGAGCGGCGGGAATTGTGACAGTAACGGGTGATTTTTCGACAGTGACCGTCGCGCAGGCGTTGGGGATCTCGTGGAGCAATAAGTCTAGTCCGGAACACATGGCTAATTCTTAGCCTTTTTTGCGTGGCGGCGGGGAGGCGAGCACATTCTCGATTTCAGCCAAACGTCTAATCGCGAGCCGAATGACATGAATCATACCGAGTCCCAGTTTAAACCGAACGGTTGTGGATTTGAGCTTGTCTTTCCTCGTCACTGTTTCTTTCTACAGCCCCGATCAATGTTGTGTCGTTGCCGGCGCGCAATGAAGGAACCTGCAGGAGACAGATGATCGGTATCGACTCGGTATCGCATGTCGAAGAATTTTCACTGATTTTCACTGCAATCAACGGACATGATGTAAAAATGTTCGTTGCGAGAGAGCGCCTCCCCCATTTAGAGCACACTCCCCACAGGAGTGTTAGCACGGGTGCTCAGGAGGCAAGACAGTCCCTTGTTTGTAGGCTTAGGACTGCCTTGCCTCCGGGAAATTTACGTAAACCGGCCATTCGGCAACCGCCCCAACATCAGCAGGTATGCCCTCACAAGCGGGAACTATTCGATACATTTGGAACGATGACAGAGCGGTCCATCTAGCGTAGACTGCCGCCTCGACATCAATACCAACCCCTACGCACAAGGGTGCTATTTCCGAAATGACGTCGATCGGGAATACTGTTTCGAAGCCCTAAAGAGATTGCTGGCGCGCAACGACCGATCCGCTGTCGTCTGTCATCGTGATCATTAGGTGTGTGTTCAGCGAGCCCGTCAGGAATCCGGGCTTTAGCTCTCTTGCTAGGAAGGCCGATTGGAAACCTCAACGGCGACACTTAAGAACCAGTCGAAATTGCGGATCATCGCTGAGGCCAAGGATGGACTTGAAGCGGTTCAGATAGCCCAACAACTACAACCAGATCTTATTCTGTTGGACATCGGACTGCCAAAACTCAACGGAATTGAAGCGGCTCGCCGAATCCGGGAGGTTTCCCCGAAGTCCAAAATCCTTTTTGTGAGCGAAAACCGCTCCCGGGACATCGCAGAAGAATGTCTGCGAATTGGCGCGATCGGATATGTCGTAAAGTCGGGCGCGGGGGCAGAACTATTGCCGGCCCTAAAGGCCGCACTCGAAGGTAGGCGGTTCCTTAGCGCAAGCTTGGCTGGTCGCAATGCTGTGGATTCTTCGAATGAGAGCAATTCCGAAAATTTCTACCTTCAGCAGACCGCAGCACCAACTCCGGTTGAAGGCGATGTTCGGCCTCACTCCCACGACGCGGTGTTTTACTCTGACGATCGAATGGTTCTAGATAACGTGACCCGGTTTATCGAGGGTGCTCTCACGGCAGAGAGTTCGGCAATCGTTGTCGCAACCGAGTCACACAGAGAGAGCTTTCTTGCAAGTCTACAGGCCTACGGCGTGGACCTGGGCGCAGCTATTGAGCAGGGCAGATATATCGCCCTTGATGCTGCTGACACAATCTCTACATTCGTCGTCGACAGCATGCTGGATACGGCACGGTTCATGGATGTCTTCGGCAACCTCATTCAGAGAGCGCGAAAGGCTGCAAAGACGAGCCACGCCCGCGTTGCCATTTTCGGGGAAGTTGCACATATTCTGTGGAAGCGGGGTAACGCAGAAGCTGCAATTCAAGACGAAAAGCTCTGCAACAGACTAGTCGAAATGTATGACGTGGACATGCTGTGCGGATATTCTCTGGTCGGTGTTGACGAGGGGATCGACTCTAACGTCGTTCAACGTATTCGTGAACAGCATTCAGCCGCTTATATCGTGTGAAGACTATCTCAACTCGCCCGTTGAAAAGCGGTGCTGTTGCCACATTTCTGGGGTTGGAAAAAAGCGCATAACGCCTGAGCACCTACACCTACCCTGCCGCACATTGAGAAGTCTCCGCCGAATCAAGCGGGATGCAAACACGGATGGTCGTTCCACCCATCGGCTTCGATTCGATGGAAATCGTCCCATCGACCAGTAGCACCCGTTCCCGCATGCTCGTGAGGCCTAAACCTTTGCCGAGCATCGCGGGTTCGATGTCAAATCCCATCCCTGAATCGATGACCACGAGATGTACTGCGTGGGAACGTTCTGCCAGTCGTACCTCAATATGCTTCACCCCACTATGCTTGGCGGCGTTGTGCAAGGCTTCCTGCAGAACTCGGAAGAGGCACACTCCAACTTCTGCCGATATCCTGCTTGAAACATCAGTTTCGAAGTCGATTTCCATGCCCTGCCGCTCGGCAAATTCGTTGCACCAGCTTCGCATTCCCGCAACGACGCCCAGATACTCAAGTTTTGAGGGGTGCAAATCGTGCGACAGGGACTGCACATCTCTGGAGATCTCATCAGTTTTTTGTCGGATTTGTTGCACGCGGCTCGCGACGTCAGAGGGATGCTCTTGAAGCTGCCCAAGTTCAATTGCCAGCAATGCCATTCTTTGGTTGATGTCGTCGTGAAGCTCTCTTCCAATCCGGGCGCGTTCCTGCTCCTGCGCCTTAATGAAATTGCAAACCATCTGGCGAAGTGACTCCTGAGCTTGACGCGCTTCCGTCATAAAGGCCGACACGAACATGAGGGGCAGCACGACCGTACATAACAAGATTTGTAGCGCCAGCACATTCTGACGGACGGATGCCGAGGGGAACGGCTCTCGCCCGTTTACCACATACCAGATCGCTGTTATTGAGACGGCCAGGAGGCACAGACTCAATCCACCCGAACCGAATCGGACTGTTGCCCACATCAATAACGCAAGAGGAACAAACAGCAGCACTGGAGTAGTCGAGGGTGAAGCCGGTTCGAAACCGAAGACCAAAAACGTAGCCAGCACCGCACTGAGACCTAGCAATCCGGCTTCGCAACACTGGATAAGGCCCGCATTCTTAGTCCAACGGCCACCGTTTGACACGCACAGTACGATAGCGGGAACGATTGTCAGTTCTGCCAGCGCGTTGGTCCAAAAACGCTCTGCTCCGAGCGACACATACCCACGCCCCCAGCCCGTGAGGACCACGCCGGCAGCATCCAGGAACGAGGTCGCAAGCGGCGCTATCAAGACACCAAACAGAATGAAAATTGAGACTCCCCGAACGCTTTCGAAAACCGTTCTTGGATTGATCAGCCGTGTGATGCAAAACGCACCGATTAGAGCTTCGGTGGTGTTGGTTAAAAACCAAGAAGCTGCCGTCCAAATCGGTACTCCCGCTTGGTGTTGGGCAACGAAGTGCGGCGGAACCATTGCGACGAGGAATATCCACCAAACCCTCCGTGGCGATAGTAGAAGCGCAGCAAGAAGAATCGCATTGGGAGGCCAAAAAGCGGAATTCGGCTGACCATTCGGGGTCAAGGCAAAGCCGACTCGAGTCCCAAGATAGACAGCAACTCCTGTTATCAC
>QIAL01000858.1 GCA_003225535.1 Acidobacteriota bacterium
GACCGCAGAAGCGGGCCTGACCGCGCAGCCTCCATCGCGTCATCGAGGTTCGGCGGTGGGAGATCTGAATGGTGATGGCAAGCTGGATGTAGTCGTAAATGTGCTGAATGCTCCCGCTGAAATCTGGATGAATCAGAGTCCCGGCGCCAATCACTGGATCGAATTCAAGCTGCAAGGAACGAAGAGCAACCGCGACGGCATCGGCGCGAGAATCAAAATCGTCACGAAATCCGGCGCCCAATACAACCACATGACCACAAGTTGCGGCTACGCGTCCTCAAGCGCAGGCCCGGTCCATTTCGGACTGGGCGCCAACTCGTCAGTGGATCTGGTCGAGATCCATTGGCCATCAGGAATCGTGCAGCAGATGAAGGATACGGCGGGAGACCGCTTGGTCGTGGTGAAAGAACTCGCGAAGTGAAGACGGAACGGTTATTGTTGTCCTCATTTTCAGTGCTAACTGTTTTTAACAGTTAGGCCACTCAAGGGTAATCTCACAGTAAGATGTGGCATGACTCGGCTGAGAGGAATCCTGCTCGCGTCCGCAGTCGTCGCTCAAACCGCGAGTGTCAGCTCAAGCCGTCAGGAGCAGCCTATTCTGCTGGAGGAAGGCGATTTTGTCGCCGAGTCGGAACTGCCACGCGAGATTCCTCCGGATCAGGACCATCCCTTAGCCCGCAAGCTCATTGCAGCGGATGAAGGAGAAATCAGCTGTGAGCCTACGCCTCAGAAAATCCTCGTCGCCCACTATCGCGCAGAACCGACAGCACAATTCAGCATGAAGGATGATCGCATCCTCGTCGCGGTGAAACAGGCCGATGAATTCGAAATCCTAAAGGTATTGCAATCTGAAACCGCGATCGTCGACGGCAAACTCTCCTCTGAGGACGATTTCGAAGAAGAGTTCATCACCATCGAGGGAATGCATTTCCTCTACATCCGGACCCGAGTGTCGGGCTCGGGCGGAATCGTCGAGCACGATGTTTATACGATATCCAGCGACCGGAAACTCTCGATTGTTCCTTTTCAAGATGTTACGAAGTCCACATTGCTGAAGGAGGGCGAAGAATTGCGTAACGGCGGCTATCGGTTTGCCAAAGGTACCTTTACGTTTGAGTCGGGCATTTACAGGCCTGAAGACGGTGAATGCTGTCCTTCGCTGGGAGACTTTGATGCTGAGTTCAGGCTGGAAGGAAAGTTCAATCAAGACACGCACAACCACACTTTTGAACCGGATTTTAGGTTCGTCGTCGCAAACCAAAGGAGAAGCACCCAGCGTTAGCTTGATCCGTCCATGTCATGCGTAAGTTCGGTTGGCGTACCATCCCTATTACACTCACTCAGCGGCTGAGTCCTCGCCATCGCGATCATCTGCGGCATTCTTCGCCACCATCCCCACGACAAGAAACACGACGGCCAAACCGATACCCAGAAATTCAGCAAGTATCCGATCAGTCTTCGTGAACTCGCTGATTGCTCGTCCTCCCACCAAGAACAGCAAGCCAGCAATCAAGAACAGAGCCTGACTGGTTCCTCTGAGTAATAGTTTCACGGCGAAACGATTCTACCCTTCCGCGTTGGCGAAAAATCGCGATTGCACTCATCTTCCCGTTGGGAAGGGTTTTGAGTGAAATGGCTGGTTTCAACAATTGACACCGCTGGGGGTGGCTGGTACAAAACTCGGACCCTATGATTCGGCTGCCACTATTGGAAGACGAGTTGGCCTTTCTAGAAAAGCTCTTGCCAGACTTGCAAACAAGGCCGGATTTAGGTCATCTGGCAAGTGAGATCAAGAAGAGAATAGATAAGATTCGTCAAGACATCCGCGCCCTAAAAACAAAGGGTGACCAAAATTCAAAGTAGCCCACTGACCCATTGTTGACGAAATGTCGCTATGGTACTCAGAACCCCTCAATAAGCGGAATCGCCTTGGTTACAGAAGTTGTGATTCAGGTTTCAGGAGCGAAGCCCCGGCTAGCGCCGAAGCGCGATGATGCAGTTTCCATCTTCATCCGAGCGAACAAGCAGGCTTCGTGAACAGCGCTGCCGTGCTCATCGAT
>QIAL01000365.1 GCA_003225535.1 Acidobacteriota bacterium
CGGCTTCCGAAAGTCCCAAGATTGCGCCGTTTGCCCGTCTTGGGATTCTTCTTGCGTGAGTACAAGCGATATTGGCCGGACGCCAGTTTTCGAATCACCGTATACCTCTTTGGCGGATTATAGGACACCTCCGCGGGTCGGCTACCCCTGGTTCCACTCCAAAATGATCACGATCGCTTTGTGGAGGTCATGCGGCATGCCATCGCCGTGAACGGTTCCTTCTTCAATACCCAGAGAATGCTGCAACAGTATGTGTGAGTGCATACTTTCGCTGACTACAAAAAGTGTCCGGGTTCGTTCGGCCGCTTGCCCGTCATGGAAAATGCGTTTCAAGAAAACTGCCCCCGAAGGGAAGACCCTTCGGGGGCAGTCAACGCGAGAGGTGAGGCGCAGCAACTCGCGATGTTGGTTTACTGACCTGTGCCAGTCAGTGTTACTGATGCGTTTGTCGCAGGAGCAGCGACATTCACCTGCAGTGTCGCGTTCTTGAGACCCCTCGAAGTAGGTGCGAACGTCACGTTGACCGTGCAGAACGCGCCTGCTGCCAGGCTAGTTCCGCAATTATTGTTCTGAATGTACTGATTGGCATTGGTACCAGCTGTCCGAATGCTGGTAAATGTCAGGGTCACAGTGCCGGTGTTGGTAACGGTTATCGCTTGCGGAGCACTGGTAGTATTCCTGGTAATGTTGCCGAAAGCCAGCGCACCCGGTGCCAGCGTGAAGGTCGGAACGACGACCGTACCACTGAGCGTTACCGACTGTGAGGCCACAGGAGCGGCAAAGCCAAAGGTCATGGTCGCGTTCTTGGTACCCGCACTGGTCGGAGTGAAGGTTACGCCGATTGTGCAGTTTCCCCCCACCGCTACGACGGCCGGGAATGCACCGCAGGTATTGGTTTGGGCAAACTGACTACCGAGTCCACTGATGCTGTTGATGGTTACCGGTGCCGTCCCTGAGTTAGAAACGGTTACCGTTTGAGCCGCTGTCGTCACATTCAGCGTGCTGCTGAAGGACAGAGCAGTCGGTGTCACGCTGACGGCGGGACTTATTCCCGTACCAGTCAGCACGACGATTTGCGGGCTCGTTACGTCGGAGTCCGTGATGGTGAGCGTGCCCGTGAGGACGCCCGTCGTCGTCGGCAGGAAGTTGACGTTGATACGGCAACTTCGTCCGGCGTTCAGCGTGGTACCGCAGTTATTCGAGTCCGAGAAGTTCGTGCTCCAGGCAATGCTGCTGATCGAGATCGGCGTCGTGCCAACGTTCGACAGCGTCACTGTCTGGTTTGCGCTCCGGGTTCCGACGAGCTGGTTGCCGAACAGCAACGAGGTCGTGCTCAGGCTGAGGTTGCTCACGAGTTCAGTGGCCGGAGCGGACGCACCCGCGAGGAAGTTTCCGTCCCCCGAGTAGGTGGCAGTCAGAGTCCTCGATCCTCCAGTTGCGAACGTAAGCGTGCACCTTCCGCTGCCCGCAGTCAGTGCCGCGCTGCAGGTCTCATTGGTGCTGGCCCTGACCGTGACGGTTCCGCTCGGCGTGCCCGTAAACTGCGGGGCGACGCTGAAGCTGACTGTTACAATCTGGCCTATGATGGCCGTGCTAGGCACGTTCGACGTGATCACCGTGGTCGAGGTCGCCTTACCGACGTTCACGACTCCGTTCGGGTAGGCGATCAGGTAGTTCGTGCTGGTCGCACCGGCGCACACGCTCGTGTACGCGCCTGCCGGGCTGATGGACGTGGCCGTTGTGGAGCAGGTCGCGGTTCCGGTTAGGTTGCCCGGTCCCTCTCCCGCGACGAACCCGCTGTAGCTGGGGCTCAGACTCGGGAGTGCTCCGCCGTAGATCATCGAGGCCGGGTTAGGTGCCGGCGAGATGGTCAGTGACGCTGGGGTTACAGTCAGCGTGCCCGACGCCGTGCTGCCCTGGAACCCGCTCTGCGTCGCGTATGCCGCGAACAGGGTGTGGGATCCAGCGCTCGGAGTCGCGATCGTGAACGCGGCTGAGCCGCTGACAAGAGGCTGGCTCGCTGGCGTTCCGGCATCAACAGTGAGCGTGACATTGCCCGGAGGGTTGAAGCCCGTCGGAGTCGAGGCCACGGTCAGCGTCACAGTGCCGTTTGCGTTGTAGGTCACGGTCGGGGCGTTGATAGTAATGGCCGTCGTGACGACACCCGTGCCGCTCAGCGAGACAACGAGCGTCGCGTGCGCCGGATCGTTTGTCGTGAAGGCAATCGTCGCGCTCGCGGCGCCCACCGTTGTGGGAGCGTAGGTCACCGTGAACGTGCACGTTGTTCCTGGATTGACGTTGACGCAGCCTGAAGCCGTCGACGTGAAGTCGGCGGAGCCGGTCTGCACACTGCCCAATGTCAGGATGGCATTGCCCGTGTTGGAAATCAGCACCTGCGCAAGTAGTCCATTCGCCAAAGTCTGCGTGGATGAGCTCACAGTGACGTTGCCGAATGCCAGAGAGACGGGTGAGATTCCAGCGATCGGAACAGCCGAGATCGTGGCCGTATTCGACCATCCAGAGAGCAGTGCCGAGGTCGGGTTGTAGCTCTGTGCGAACGGCGCCTTGAAGCCGTCGTCAACAGCCTGCGCCCGGTAGTAGTACGTTGTACCAGATGCGAGCCCCGACGGGTCGTTGGTGCTGATCGTCGTGCCCCAATCGGTGCCTTCGCCTACTGCATTCAGTGTGGCGCTGGCTCCGACCGAGATCGTAACTGGGCTTGGAAATGCCGGATCAATGTCCCGCTGGACAGTGAATCCAGTCTCGTTCGCCGAGTTGTCGATCCACGTCAGCTTTACGCCGCCGTTGACCGCGTCATTCGCAGCCAGCAAATTTCCCGGTGCAGGTGGTGGCACCTGGAAGATGATCGGCCGCATCATGTCGTTCTCCTCGTGTCCGAGGATGTGGCAGTGCCACACATATTCCCAACCGAAGTTGGTAGCACCGTCTACGGTACGTGCAGCGAGGTTGCTGAACGGGTCAAGGTTCGTGAACATACCGCCCATGCCCGTCGTATCGTTCAGGCGCACGTTGTTCTGAATAGGCCATGGCAGTTGCGGAGTGATCGGCTGAAGGGCGACAAGAATGTCCTCCAGAGGGTTCATCCGAACCGTGTCCTTCCAGCCCATTTCGTTCGCATCGGGCGGACGCAGAGAGCCGTCCCATCCCACACGATTGATGACTTGGACGTTGAAGAGATGGAAGTGGATGAAGTGCGTGTCCACTCCGTTGTGGGTAATCTTCCAGAGTTGCGAGTCACCCTGCCGAACGATCTCCGTTGCTGGATCAACAAAACCCAGTGGGATAGTCGTCTGGTTCTGGAAGTTGACGTTCGGCAGTTCGGTGCCGAGCGTGGCATTCATGCGACCATAATCCGTCGTGAAAAGTTCTTGAATAGCTTTATGGTTAAATGATCCGCATTGGAGTGGTGGAGTTGTAGCACCACATCCTGACGGTTCAGCAGCCAGCAGCGACTCGAAAGTCTGAGGCGCAAGCGGCGTGAACGTCATGCTGTTGTCGCCGATGCCGGAATACTTCGGCGGGAAATTACCAGCGTAAGCGGAATTGTACGCAGGCTCAGGCACGATGGTTGTCGGCTGAGTAGTTGCGAACAGTCCGGGTGTCGTTGCAGTGGAAGCGAACAGGGATTTTAGCGCCTGAAGATTGAGCGGCTTGCCCGTTGTTGCCTGATCCACCACAACCTGCATGATGGTACGGGTGTTCGGGCCGTAACCAGCAGGAGTATTGGGTGCGCCACCAATTGGTGTCTGATCGCCATCACCCGTGAAGAAGTCGGTGCGCGAGTCAAAGGCTGGCGCCGGGGCTGGCGCATCGTTGTAGAGAATGAGCGTCTTTCCCGCAAACTGCGAGAAATCCACGATTACATCAGCCCGCTCCGCCGGCCCTAACCACAGACCATGCACAGCAACGCTGCCGATGGTGATGCTCCGAGTATTCTGCTCATAGTTAATAGCAGTTGGTGGGATTACGACTGGAGCCGGGAGCAAGCCTCCCTCACTTCCAATCTGCACCCACGCCGGACCAGCATTCCTTGGATCAGGAGCGCCACCCGCTCTGCCATCAGCCGCCCACATAGCCTGCGGCTTCGGGATGCCCGGTTGTGGACCGTAGTTCGGCCAGCAACCAGCAGGAAGACCCGTACCGTTCAAGGGATTGCCAGCCCCATCGAGCATACCAGTCGCAAGACCGATGTCCATCATCGGCACTGCGATCGGATTAATAGAGCCACAGAGTGGCACTGCGCTTCCCGCCGATGGCGGAACAGCGGGCAACATGGCGACTTCGGTGTTGTTCTGCATTGCATCTGCGATGAACCATGACAAGTTCCAAGAGCGGTCGTTGCCCGCACTTAGAATCTTGAAGCGATACGCTTCAGGCGCAACGTGGAGCACTGGATATGCCTTACCGTTCACGACAGGCGTATCCAGGAAGCCCTCTGGCGTGCCAGACGGATTCGGGATAATCGGGCAACCATTCATGTGGTTGTTCGCCGGAAGAGGTTGCAGGATTTGTCCGGGGAATGCAGCTGATGTGCATGGAATGGTTACTGCCCCACCTTGCCCAGCCGTAAGACTAGTCTGCGGTGGGAAGAACCATGCACCGTAGTCCCAGTGACCGAACCCGCTTGCGCCACCCAGCGGATCGTTCGGGTCTTGGTTCGGCATGTAAACGTGCGGGAACCACAGATCACCAGTGACGGCGGTTCCGGGGTTTGTGCCGAAAGCTGCCCACGTTGGGTCCGTCATACCGATCTCCGCTGCAGTCGGGACAAAGGTCTTGTCCTGAATCACTAGTGGAATCAGGTGGGCCGTATCGTCGGGAGTGATGGTGCCGGGTGCTCCCGCATTGGCAAGAGCCGCTTCTTCGATGGGATCGTACAGCAAGTACCCTGCGGCTTCACCCACATAGACATTCAAACGGGTGATGCCATAGGCGTGATCGTGGTAGAACATCAGGCGTCCGCCCTGCTGGTTGGTCCAGTAGAACGTCATGTCGCCGGGTGTTGGCGTGGTCGCCGCGCCAGCAGGTAATGTGCTCGGATTTCCGGGGGTGAAACAACTCGTAGTGACGGTTGCGCTACAGAAGGGAACAAGGCTGCCATTCGCAAAATACATATCAGGTACAGACTGCGTGCTTGGCCCTACCATCGGAGTATCGTTCTCCGGAGTAGTCCATTGGTGCGCAGTGCCGTCGCTGATCCATGGGGTTGCGCCGCCGTGCAAGTGAAGCGTGGCGCGATTCTGCGGAAGGTTGGCTCCCATGTAGGTTGAATCAACAGGAATGAACAAGTCGCCGCCCGCACCCGCAGGCAGCAGGTTCTTGAACAGGACACGCACGGGCCGGTTCTTTTGGGCCAGAATGACGGGTCCAAGGTAAGAATGCCCCAAACAAGCTGTGCTAGTGGCAGTCGCTAGCTGGCAATATCCACGCAATGTTGTCGGTGGCAGACTTGCGTGCATCTGCGTTTGATATTGGGTCAGACCGATGACATAAAAGTCGGAGCCGGGAAATGTAGTCGTATCAGGTTTTGCGATAGCACCCTTCAAGTCTGGTAGCGCATCTTGAAACTTCAGCATGCCTGTACCAGGGGTGAACGGTGCCCCGAGAATCGCAGTAGCCATTGCGCCGGAGCCGCAAACAGGTTGTCCAGCGCCCCCGCAAGTTGGTCCGCCGATTGCCCCACCAGCACCAACATCAACGATGCTGATCATTGGCATGGTGTAGTTTCCAGTGAGACTACCAGTAATTCCAGTGATTGCGCCTGTGGAATCAAAAGTAGCCGTAGCTGTGGCACCGCTGCCCGTGATGTCAGAGATCACGACTTGTGGATTGACGTATCCCGATCCGGGGCTGATCAGTGTGTAGCCTGTGATCGTGCCAGCGGGAAGAGGACTGTACGCCCAATTCGCAGCACCGAAATAATCGGTGCAAACCGTCGAGCCTGTACCTTGGTCTATTGGGGCACCAGCCGCATTGAAGCCATTGCACGTAGGAACTTTCGTTGCCTGCGCGGTCACACATGCAACTGACATCAGCAGAAATGCGATGAGAGTGAGTAGGCGTTTCATGGCTACTTCACCCCCTTGCGCTCTGATCGGATGCGGGCCGCGCGCTGGTCGGCGTGTTTTGTGGCCGCCTTCCAGCGGTCTGTGTTCGTTGTTCCCCGCATGACGCCCTTGCGGTTGACGGGCTTCTTCTGTACTGCGACCTGGGCCGCTGTCGGAATCTTATGTGTCGTTCCGGCTTGCCCGTAAGATAGGATTGCTGCCCCGCAGAGAAGGACAGTCAGAATAAGAACGAAGTTGCGCTTCAAGATGTTCCTCCTTAACCCGAAAATGCCCCAAGGATCGGAGTAATCGGTCACATGCTCTGGGATACAGGAGGCGTCAACCCGATGTCTTTGTGCGGAGACAAGACGTGACAGTGGTCACAACCAACAGTGACGGGGCACACGGTAGGAAAATGGGGCAGAACGCAAGATGTTACACAGGGCGAGGAGAGCGCTGAGTAGATGTCTCAGGCCAGAAGGTTCCAGTAAGAGAAGTTGCAAGATAGGCATCAGTAACAACCATCTTGCGACCACCGCCGCCCCCACGACGGTGCCGTAGCAAGGCTTCTTCGCTCGTACAGTTTTTGATCGTAAGTTGTCTCCCCCGGACCGGGCCCCCTGCAGTATCAAGCATTCTAGGCAAGGCAAGTTTTTTTGTGCAGTAGCTGAATTTGTGGGTGGTCTCAAGCCGAGAGCTTGGGCCGCCAGTGCGGTTCGCGGCGAAATGCTCGCGGGAGCTACAATGGCAATCAGTAACAGTCTCGGATCTGTCCCCGCTGAATTCTCCACCATTCCCAACGCCGTGGCTACTACTCCTTCGTCACGACAGCAACAACCGGGTCGCAGGAACCTGCTACCGGGGACTGCGAAGCGCCTAAACACGAGGTGGAGACGGCGGCCGCGAACGGCGACCGCAGGTTTCGGCTCACCCCAGACCGCCCTCGAGAACGTAACGCTCTTCGTGAAGCGACTTGAACTCTTCAAGTGCCTTTCTCTTTCCGAATGTCGAGAGATCGCAATGGGAGCGCAAGAACGACTTTTCTTGCGCGGCGAAACGATCTTCCGCGATGACGATCCGGTGGGCTTCGTTTACGCGGTTGCATCCGGTCGCGTAAAGACCATTCGGTCCAACCGGGTTGGGAAGCTGGTAATTCTCCACCTGGCTGACCCGGGTGAAGTTCTGGATGGGTTAGGACTCTCGATGGGAAGTAACCATCTGTTTACGGCACAAGCGCTGGGCCAGTGCCGAGTGTTGACCTGGGACGTGGGAGTGTTCGAGGGGTTCGTTCGCCGGTTCTCCAAATTGCAGGGCAATGTCACACGTTCTCTTGTCCGCCGTTTGCGCATGACGGAGTGTCGCCTTCACGAACTAGCGACCGAGCGGGTCCCGCAGCGGTTGGCCCGAGTCCTGCTGCGCTTGATTGTGCAATCGGAAAGTTGTGAGAGCCGCCAGCCCATCGACCTCTCGTGTGAGGAACTCGCCCAGATGGCTGGGACCACGCTGTACACAGTCAGCCGGTTGCTCTGTAGCTGGGCGGCGGAGGGAATTATTCAACCCGAGCGCAGCGCCATTCTGGTCGAGAATCTTCCAGGCCTGATCCACATCTCCACTCAAGGCACGCCGTTTCATGAACAGATTGGTTGACTCGTCGCCAGGCGTCGACGGGGCACAATATTGGGCATAGCAGGAACAGAAGAAGGGGCCTCGAAGTTGCTGGTGCGAAAGGGGGGACTCGAACCCCCACGGTTTTACCCGCCAGATCCTAAGTTCGCCACGCATGAGAATCAATGACTTGCCCGGTCAGCGATGACATGCGACGAATTGCTCCGAATGCCGCTCTAGACAAGGCTTTCCGGGCGATTGCGTCTCGATCAGTCGCAACTCGTCGGGTTTGGTGGTAGGCACAAAAGTGGGCACAGTCTTGGGGTCCGGCTTGGGGTAGATGAGTGAAATAGATTTTGCAACAATCGAGGTCTAGAATAATCCGTAATATTCGCAACGAAAGGAAGGTCGTATGCCTTCCGCTCTCAGAAACAAGCTGATTCGAATACTGGGCTCTGTTTTTTCGCTTTGCCTGATTGCCCACGCACAATGTCCCGTTGATACGGTCATTGTGAAAGGCCGTGTTGAGCATCCGATTGCTCAGAACGACTATCGGGTTCGAGTGCAGTTGGTTTACCCGAAGCACAAACCGGGTGAAGCGGGTGAAGTAACCGTGGAGGATGGTAAGTTTCAGATTCCAGTCGAATTTGTGACGTCGCAAAGTTCTGTGTTCACCAACCTGCCCAAGAGATGTGGCCGCAAGCCGCAAACTGTCGTCATTACTTTGCTAAGGGGTGATCAGAAGTCCGACGAAGCTTCTTTAGATTTCGCTAGAAATTTCGGGATGGTTGACGCCAGTGCGTATACGTTGCGCTCCGAACTGGCGCTCAATGGCGGTTCCCAGTAATTCAGCCCCATAATTCCTTGGAAAAAGTTTTGAGCGTAATGGCAATGTTACGCCAACCATGATTCTGGTATCCTCGCGAGCAAGCGCCAGCCGTCATCGATTGCTCAGATCACTACTTCGTAGGATCGTACAGATGAGATACTCCTGCGTCTTATTGCTTGCGACCGTCTTCCTTGTCCAGAAATCAACTAGTGCTGCTCAACTCGATCCCAAACCGCAAGATGCGACAGCTGCGGTGATGCGTGCATTTGAAACGCATAACATCGTGATGATTGGGGAGACCCACGGAAACAAGCAGGAATACGAATGGCTACGTTCGCTTGTTGCCACACCGGAATTTGCAGACCGAGTCGATGACATCGTCATGGAATTTGGTAACTCGCTCTATCAAAAATCCGTGGACCGTTACATTGCAGGGGAGGATGTTCCAGTAGAGCAAGTGCAAAGAGCGTGGCGGAACACGGTTGGGGCGATTGGAGCGCCGTCGCCCGTGTCGGGGTGGCTCTATGAAGCCGTTCGCGAGACGAACATGAAACGCCACGATAAACACCAAATACGCGTTCTCTGTGGCGATCCATACATTGATTGGGAGAAGGTCAAAGCCCGCGAAGACATTACGCCATACC
>QIAL01000859.1 GCA_003225535.1 Acidobacteriota bacterium
ACTTCAATGGGAAACTCCGTCCCGTCCTTGCGCAGCCCGAACAACTCCAACCGTTTGCCCATTTCGCGCACTTGAGGCTGCCCGGCAAATTCCGCCCGATGAGCAGGATGGACTTTCCGAAAGCGCTCGGGCATCAACGTCTCGATCGGGCGGTTCAGTAGCTCTTCCCGCTTGTATCCGAAGAGCTTTTCCGTCTGTGCATTTACCAGCACGATCTTGCCCTGCTGGTCCGTCACCACCATCGCGTCGGGAGCGGACTCCAACAACCCGCGGAATTTCGCCTCTGCCCTCTCTCTCTCCGTGACATCCTGCACCAACGACGCCACACCGAGCACGCGGCCGTTTTCATTCACCAGCGGAGTGTTGTACCACTCGCAAGAAATGATTCGACCATCTTTCGTCACATTGTTGTTTGTGCTGCGACTTCCGCCCTCCTTCTTCACCAATTCCTGCCACACTTCTTTGACTTGTGAACGCGATGGGCCGGGTACGATGAACTCCCCGTTCTGCCCGACCGCCTCTTCTCGCGAATACCCGAAAATCTTCTCCGCCGATTGATTCCAACTGACTACGTGGAAGCGCAGATCCCATTCCACTACCGCCAGCGGCGTATTCTCGATGTGCATCCGCAGCCTCTGTTGCGATCGCCGAAACTCCTCCTCCGCCCGCTTGCGCTCCGTAATATCTCGCGCTATCCCCAATACGCCTACAATCTTCCCGCCTGCATCGCGGTACGGTCCTTTCGTGGTGAGGAAAGTCCGTTCTACTCCGACTGCTGATCCAACCTCCTCGTACGTCATCCAAGCGCCACTTTTGATCACCTGGCGATCCCGCTCCATAATCGGCCGGCCGGTTGCGGGCGTGAAGATTTCAACATCCGTCTTGCCAAGCACTTCGTGGACAGTCATGCCTACAAAACGCGCTGCCGCTGGGTTCACCATCACATAACGGCCTTCAATATCCTTCACGAACACCGCGTCAATCGTGCTCTCCAAGATGCCCTGCAGGAGCGCGAGGTTTTTCTGCAGGTCCTGGGAACTCACCAGCAATTGCCGCTGCACCACGAACAACCGTCCTCCCGCTGCGGCGAATGAAATCAGCACCAGTGCGACCGACCAGTAAAACTGCTCCCGCGCAATGCTTAGCACCAGAGGAAAAACGACGGCAGGAATCACCAGCGGGGAAAACTGCGCCAAAAGCTGCAAACTTCTGGATTGCGACTTAACTTCTACATCCTCTTCCTTCTCATTCCACGTCCCCGCAATTAATATCAGCAAACTGAAAGCGATGGTCCACGTGAGATCAGGCCATTCTCCCTGCTTGTAGTGGCCCGACGCTTGGTAGTACAGGGTGCCGTTCAGAACAATGGAATGAACAGCCAGGAACCCACCCATGCGTCCGAAATAGGCACGCTCCACCCGATTTCGGCTCGCCAGCGCACGGATTGCAAAACTCACAACCACCAAGCCGAAAAACAGGATGCCGTTGTGCAGTGCGCGCAATTGCATCGTCTGACCCGCAGCCTGCCAGCGCGAGGGAACGTAGATCTCCGACAATTCGACGGCCAAGGCGAGGGTACAAACCTGCGCGAAGTCAAAGACCCGCAGCCACTCATGTCCGCTGCCCGGATCGCGCGGACTCAGGAACAGCGTCATCACGATCGGCACGACCCAGAAAAACACAAGCACGTCACTGGGCCACAGCGTTCCCAGCGGGGCATGCAGATAATCGTAATATTCGGTGTAGAGAGCCTGCCCGATTGAACTCAGCAGTGCGGAAAAAGCCGCCAACCGCCAGACGCGTCTGCCAAACGGTCCGGCGCGGCGCGAACTCAGCCAGCACACAACCGTCGCCACCAGTGGCGCCAGCGTGTCAATCCAATCGCCCCACAACGATGCCGTCTCGCTCCCATACCGCAGCGCGACAATGCACACGTGTACGAGAACAAGAATCGCCGCCGCCGCAATTGCGGACGTGCGCAGCCTCGACATCCTTCGACACAGCTCCAGCGTTTCGTCAATCAGCGAACGAGCACGCGTTGGGCCCAATATTTGCCCCAGAGTATACACTGACTGCTAGCCCACAGAATCAAGTACTTGGAACGCGACCTATGAAAATTGCGGGCTGATCTGCGCAGCTTGGATCGGCCGTCGTGTAAACGGCGCGTTACTTTGGTTGCACGCATTCTGCCAACTATTTGCGACTCTCCACTTGCCAACCGCTCCCGATTTCCCTAGCATCCACATTGAAAGCCGACCTGCCAGGTTGGTGATGGCGGGTAACCGATATTTGAACCAATGCAGAATGAACGGGAGCTCGACTCGAACTAGGATCCGGTGAGCAACGCTCCGCCATGCGGAGATGCCTAAAGGGTCTCGGCGGGCGCCCAACGTCTACCGACGGGTTCATTCTCGGCCCCGTCACACGGCTCA
>QIAL01000366.1:0-2387 GCA_003225535.1 Acidobacteriota bacterium
CATCCGCGATTAAGATGGTGAAAGGCATGCAGAGCCTCCGGACCTTCTGGCAGGCCGATCGTGGCGCTTCAAGGGCAGAGCCAGACAAGTGCTACATCAAGCCCTTACGCTTTGAGCTGCCGAACGACATCCGGCAGACACCGCAATTGAAGGGCGCAGTTTCCGTAAGTCGCACTATAGACGAGGCCATCTGACTTTAGATTCAATAACTTCAGTCAATGTGGATTGGCAATGTTCCTAGAGACTCCAAGGCATTCGATCTGGCCCCTCCAGCGCCCGAGGGCCTCGAAGGTACTGTCGGTTATCGATTCGACAGGTTTCCCGCCAAACTCCGCTTTACTTTAGGGGCTAGTTACCACATGATTGTTTCGTCCGTTGTGTCCTCTCCCACACGCTTGCCGAATGGAAAGGCTGGGATCATGGACATCGACCTTTCGCACCGGGAACCAATGTCACGTCGCAATTGGGCGGCCCATGCCGTCGCAGTCGTTGGAATTCTGGCGACTTTTAAAAAGCCGGAGGCGACCCCATGCTAGCCACTCTGCAGCGACGCCTGCTTCTAATCCTCACGGTCGGGTTGTTCCTCACCCTCGGGGTGGTAGCGTACACCTGCCGAGCCGCCTTGGGTTATGACCGACTAAACGATCAGGTTCAGAGAAACCACGAAGTGAAGGAAGAGTTGAGTGCCGTTCTTCGCCTTGTGGTCGATGCGGAAACAGGCCAGCGTGGGTACCTGATTACGGATGATCCAGTCTACTTGGAGCCGTACCAAGAAGCGACCTCTCAAATCGATGCCCGACTGGCTAGGCTTGACAGCCTGACGAAAACCAGTGCCCCTCAACAACAGAAGATGTCTGAGCTTCGGCGAATCGAAAAAGAGGAGCTCGCCGTTTTGCAACAAACCATTCAGCTAGACAAAGAAGGCCGCGATCTGGAAGCGGGCCAGCTTGTGCTTTCCGGTGTCGGCCGGCAGAGGATGGATGAACTGCGCAACATAGTAGCTGGGATGGAGAAGGAGGAAGATCGGCTGCTTGCGGTACGGGCGACTCTTGCCAATCGCGGCCAATGGGCCATAGTTCTCGCCTGCCTGGCAATCGCAGCCCTGTCCCTTGTCGTGTATGTGTTGGTTGTGCGAGTGATGAGGGGGGCGGCAAGAAGTCAAGAACTAGCTCGCGCCGAAGTTGAAAGGCGGCTTCTCGCAGAAGAGCGCCTTCGCGCCGAGTCAGAGGCAGTCCGTGAACGTGAGCGAGCGGAGGCAAAATTCCGGGGACTGCTAGAGGCGGCACCAGACGCGATGGTGGTAGTCAATGCTGCGGGCAAGATCGCCTTGGCAAATGCCCAGGTGGAGAACTTGTTCGGTTATCCACGGGAAGAGCTACTGGGGAAAGAAATCGAGATGCTGGTGCCGGAACGTTTTCGCAGCATGCATCCTGGACGCCGAACCGGTTTCTTTGGCGAACCGCGAGTGCGCTCAATGGGTGCCGGGCTGGAGCTCTTTGGTTTGCATCGGGATGGACGGGAATTTCCGGTGGAGATTAGCCTTAGTCCGCTACAGACGGACGAGGGCACCCTGGTTACGAGTGCCATCCGTGACATTACCGAGAGAAAGCGAGCGGAAGAGAGTCTACGTCTACTTTCTGGTCAATTGCTGCACCTGCAAGATCAGGAGCGGCGCCGCATTGCGCGCGAGTTGCACGACAGCTCCGGGCAGCTACTCGCCGCCTTGGGTATGAACTTGTCGTTAGCGGAGTCTGAAAACGGCAACATCGCTCCCCGTTCTGCCAAGGCAATCCAGGAAAGTATCTATCTTGTTCAGGAACTGTCAAGAGAACTACGCACCATCTCCCATTTGCTGCATCCCCCTCTGCTTGATGAAGTGGGGCTCGCCTCGGGTCTGCGTTCGTATCTGGATGGGTTTACAGAACGCAGCAAGATCAGAGTCGATTTGGAGATCCCGGAGAAGTTGGGGCGTCTCCCGCAGGATTTGGAAACCGCGATTTTCCGAATCGTTCAGGAGTGCCTTACCAACATCCATCGTCATTCCGGAAGCCCGGTCGCCAGAATTTGTATTACTCATTCCGACAGCGAAGTCACCCTAGAAGTAGAGGATAGAGGCAAAGGCATACCGCTAGAGAAGCGGCAAGTCTTGGACTCAGAGGGCGCGGCGGGGGTCGGAATCAGGGGAATGCGCGAGCGACTCCGACATCTGGGCGGCAGCTTGGAAATCAAGTCTACCGAGACAGGTACAGTTGTAGTAGCTCGGCTACGGGTTGCCAGCCCTTCCTTGATCGCAGCATGAAAGAGGGGCTCCTGCCATGATGGTTGGCACCTAAGCCAACGCTGGGCTTGCGTAGCTTCGTAGCCAAATGGCGTTGAGCGCCACCTTT
>QIAL01000366.1:2423-20511 GCA_003225535.1 Acidobacteriota bacterium
CAGGTGTCGCTGACGATTTCCAGATTTGTAACAGTCAGCACACCAGTCTCGGTAGGGGTTTTTTCCACCTCGGCTTTTAGATCTTCTTTCATACCGTGAAAGGGTTGATTTGAAACCACACCTGCAACTTTGACCTTGTGTCCGACATGATCCGATAATCTGACGTTATCACTCTTGAGATGCCACTTCGCGTTTTCTGCAATCAAATGATACTCATCGGCGTCGTGACCCTTTTGAAGACAGCCAGTGACGTATCGCGTTGTCTGACTCGTGTCCTTCGTGTCCTGAGCTGCGCCCAGGAGAAGCAGGCTCACACACACCAGTAATGCAATAAAGCCCAACCTCACCTTTAGATTGTTCATTGGGGAACCTCCAATAGCTCTTGCTAGATAATTTGCAACAGCTGTTGCTAGCAATTTTGGCGCATAAGGATGCCCACTGAGGATCGGGTGAATCCAGCAAAGGAGCCGTACATTTGCTCTACTTCTTCTTTACGGCTTTTATCGTGCTGTCCTGGATTTTTCTGGTCGCTGTTGTCTCGAGAAGTAGTTGGCGAAAACCCGATTACACTCATCACCCGTAAACTGGCTCTGAATGGAAAATCCACTGCAATTCACTTGCGGCGTGTGGGAAGCCTGTGCTCCGCAACGAATCCCCGCGAATGTCACTTTGTCCTTGGTGAGCAGCAAAACAATTGAATGTGTAAAAGGAGTTGCTGTTGCCAGTGACTGTGACTGGTGGATAGGAGGTCCAGCTGCTGCCAGACAAATAGGCCGCCTCGACTACATATGAGGTTGCGGTGTCGACCGGCTGCCAGACCAGCGTTGTAGTCCTGGGGTAGTGCAAGAGCGCTGTTCCATTTCTTGGTGACACCTGCACCGGCGTTCCCCATGGTGTGGGTGCGAGCGAAGTGGTTGGGACGATCTGTTCCAGCTGCGGAGTTTCCACGATTGCTTCGCCACCGGCGAACCAAACGTTGGCTGAAGCGCCGGCGGGTAACGCTTCGGGCATCGTTTGACCCGAAGCAGATGGAACCAGAGTGCAAACTGAGGCCAGGATCGCTATCAATCCTAACCGAACAACATATTGTTTCGAATCCCTGATGCGTTTCATGTTGCCTCCTCTAAGCGTGCTCATTCCTGAATGAGCTGTCGAGAGGAAGACGTAGATTGTCTGGTGTTAGGGCCTGAGTCTCAGCGGGCGGGAAGGTGCGCGTTCGGGAGGAGAGACGCGGTAATTTAATACCAATGGGCTAATGTCAATGGGTATTGGAAGTCACTTCCTCTTTGAGTAGTACAGGATCAGAGCAGTCGCAACCCATGCCACGACAATGAATACAAAAACACGCAGGAGCCACATGGGAATCGCTACAACACCCAGCGATATCGAGACACTAAGTGGTCCGGTGTCGTTGCAGCGGGGTTAAGCCGCAAGCAGATCAACTCCAGAAGAGTTTCAACTTCAAGCCCGGTATCCAGCATATCGATCATCTGCTCCAGCGTGAACCCAGCCTGCTCGCCAGCTTCGAAATCGCAAGAATCAACGAGAGATTCTCGATCACTTCACCCCACTTTCCTTACTAATGGTTCCGGAGGATCGCACTCCCGACGCCGCTGGTCTGTGATTAAGATCACGTCAGTCTGCGAATCAGCTCACTTCTGCACCAGATCTTAGCTGCTGTTGGATGACCTGCGGGAGAACCTGGCTCATCTCAGCGTCGATACGGTGCGGTAAGCGAGCCAACTGTTGCGCTATTCAGGCAACTCGATTCGGTCTGGGTGTTTGCGGTCGCGCTCATGTTCCTCCGCCAGAGTCTTTTCGAGCCAGTGAGCTTGAACATCAGCCTTGGCTTTATCTGCGAACTGGACATCGTGGTAAACCGTGAATTGTTCACCGCAGGCGTCACACCGAAGTGTGCCCATTTCCTGGGGAGTCGATATCGGCGGCGCGCTTCCTCGCAACTGACCTTTCTTAATCGCGACTGCTCTCATCGGATATTGAACATTTTAGTGACACGGTTTTTGGCGTCCGCAAATAATGAGGTCGTCCTTCATGTATGGTGATCTACCCGATCTGCCGACTCTCGTGCCCTTGCAGGCTATCGCCGACCACTTCGACGCTCTTCCCGACGACGATGACTGGACGCCGCGCTGCAACATCGCTCCAACCCAGCCCGTCCCGATCATCCGCCAGCATCCCAAAGAACCACACCGCGATCTGTCCCTAGTTCGGTGGGGTCTCATTCCGTCATGGGCGAAGGACGCGTCCAGCTCTGGAGGGATGATTAACGCCCGGTCGGAGTCAGCGGTCGTGAAACCCTTATTCCGATGGGGGCGTACAATTCGCCGTGCGAAGTTCTCTCCCCGTTGAGGTTGCTCCAGATGACTAGCTTATTCCACCCCATAAGCAGCACGGTCCTATCCGCTGCATTTGTGTTCACAGCCTTCCCTCCCGCCGGAGCCAGACTCGATAGCGTGACGGTGCCGGTGGAGGTTTGCCCGGAGTGAATGATCGTCGGATTCACCGTGACAGACGCCACCGGTCCTTGAATCCGCTGATCGATCCGGAAGATAGTTCCGTGTTTGTTGACACCTCCACCACCGTTTACGCCATACAGCGCTCCGTCGATACCCTGAATCAGGGTGGAACTTGGACTGAACCCTTCGGTGCCGGTCACAACAAACGCGTGCATCACGCGAAGGGCTCCACTCGCGCTGATACGGAAGATGTCTCCGCCCTGGAAATCAAGCAAGCCGCCCTGAGGCGCAGTTCCGTAGAAGAATCCATCGGCGGCCTGCAGGAGACGGAATTGTGGATTCCACCCATCAGCTCCGTCGAACTTGTTAACAAAAGAAAACATTCCGTTCGCGTCTACGCGGAAGACGGAGCCACCCGCCCCCTCGTTCGTGCCGTAGAAGTTTCCATCGCTCGCTTGGATCAAGCCGGAGTGAGGCTGGCCTGCGAGGACGCTCAGGATCCTGAAATTCCCGCGGCATCGATCTGGAAGGCGGTGCCGGGACCGTCTCTGAAAATACCGCTGCCCTGGCTCGTCGTCCCATACAAAAAGCCATCCGTAGCCTGAATGAGGACTGTTCGGGTAGAAGCCATCTCCGTTGAAGCTGAACGAGTGCAGAATCGCGACCCCGCCCGTCACTGGGTTGAACTGGTAAACGGTGCCGAAGCCACCTTGGTGATGGATGTCGCGGAAAGCCCCGCCTGGTCCGTGGTGCCGTAGAAATTCCCGTCGCTGGTCTGAATGGGCGGTCCGGTCGGATCAGGAAGAATCAAAGTAGATGCATGCTGATAGTTCCGCAGCAGTAAATCTCTGAATCACCATCATCGATGCGCCGCAGCGTGGGCAGTGCCAGAGAGAAGAGCTTTCAGATCGGAACTCGTGTGCTGGAACTTCCTCTGGCGTCGACCCATTGGAAGTCAGCAGCTGTCGACCCAACGCCAAACGAGAAGCCCGAAAACGATTGGCAAGAAAGCCGAAGTGACGGATGCGGACAAAGCCTTTGGGCAGCACTTGCAGAAAGAAGCGACGTAAAAACTCGGCCGCGCCCACAGTAATCTTGCCTTGCTTGCTGCCGTGGGCGTAATCCTTCCAGCGGAAAGTCACGCGTTCTTGGTCAAAGGCTAAACAATCGATGATTGGAAATCGCCGAACATTCCGATCCAGCCAAGCGAGCCGGCGACTCGGCTACAAAAGAGCTTGTCCCACAGAAAAGTAACCGACGGCACTTTGCTCATGGAGAATTATGCAGCGTATTGGAAAGTGAGGAAGAGAAGGGTTCGGCCAGCGGCTCGTTCCGTAACTGGCATGTACCTTTTCTACTTGAACTGTTGTTTGCGGATAATTCCTGCTCCTTCTCGAATCACAACGAGCTGATCGGCCGCCACGTTGAGAATGGTTTCCGTCGCGCCGTTGGTCCATCGAATCGACAAATCTGCAGAGCGTTCTTCGCCAAGTCCGAAATGCAGGCGCCGGTCATTGGTCGAATAGAAACTTGATTGCGCGCTCACTTCTTGTGCCTGACGACGGCTTCCGTATCGCGCGATCACACGCGTCCCAATCGCACTGCGATTCGTCTGAAGGCCGACCAGTTGGACCTTCAGCCAGTGGTTTTTGCCAGAAACGTCATTACGCAGCAGCGACGGCGGTTCGTTCATGTTCATGACAAGAATGTCCATGTCGCCATCGTTGTCGAAGTCTCCGAACGCACAGCCCCGGCTTGCGTGCGGGGCGCTGATTCCGCTTCCGGCTTCCTCGATCAATTCCTCGAATCTCCCATCGCCTAAGTTGCGAAAGACAAGACGCGGAGTTCGGAAGGGATAGGCTGAAAGCCGTTTCTCTACCTCGGGATATACGCTTCCCGTCGCGACGAACAGGTCCGGGTAGCCGTCATTGTCGAGATCAACGATACCGGCTCCCCAACCGACGTAACGGGTTTCGACACCCAGACCGGAGCGAGTAGTGACGTCGTCGAAGTTTCCTTTTCCGTCGTTGTGGTACAGGACGTTGGTATCGTCGGCAAAGTGAGTTTTGAAAATATCCAAATTTCCGTTCAGATTGTAGTCGCCGACGCCGACGCCCATGCCAGCCTGTTCCAATCCATCTTCGCTGAGGGCCACTCCTCGTTCCAGACCCTCCTCGCGAAAGGTGCCGTTGTGCTGGTTGTGAAACAACCAGCTCGGCGTCGAATCACAAGCGACATAGATGTCAGGCCAGCCGTCATTGTCGTAGTCAGCTGCCACCACCGTCATGGGATAGGAACCGGACGCCGCTGCAACTCCTGAAGGCTTGCTAACGTCAGTGAACGTACCGTCTCCGTTGTTGTGAAATAGTTGAACGGATCCGGGTGGAAGACCGCGAGGCCCACAGTTCACGGGAACACCCTTCCAGGTGCAATCCGAGTTCTCACCCGGCTTGGGCAACTTCTCGAGCGTGGTGTTGAGGTAATTCGCTACGAAGAGATCGAGCCGGCCATCGCGATCGTAATCCACCCAACTGCAGCCAGAACCGTATCGTGTGGCTGGCTGACGCAATCCCGCGCGCTCAGTGACATCGCTGAATGTGCCGTCACCATTGTTGTGATAAAGGATATTCTGGCCGTAGTACGTGATGAAGAGATCGTCGAAACCGTCGTTGTTATAATCGCCCACGGTTACTGCGGAGGCCCAACCGGTGTGCTGCAATCCAGCCTTGGATGTAACGTCAGTAAACGTGCCATCGCGATTGTTTTTGTAGAGTCGATTAGTCGTTCCTGGAGGGGCGCCCTCCAACCGCGTTCCACTGAGAAGGAACAGATCCACCCAACCATCGTTGTCGTAGTCGATGAATGCCACCCCACAGCCGACTACCTCAATAATATAGCTCTTGCTGTCAGTCCCCCCATAAATAATGGGTTGCGTGAGACGCGCTTGCTCGGCAACATCGGTAATGCGAGATAAGAAAGGGCGACCGGAAGGCTTCCCCCGAGGTTGTGCCTTCACACCGCGCGATGAGATGCCTTGCCCAAACGCAGCACCCGAAATCGCAAGACCAGCCGCCGCGAGTGTCGAAGAAATCATTTGGCGACGGGTGATCATGAGGCTGATTCTGTCACTTTCAGCATCTGGCCGGCTTTGACGTTCTCGAGTTTCTGGACGATCCCAGACGGCCATCGAATCTCGACCAGCTTCGCCATTGTTTCGGTGCCCAGACCCACGATTAATCGCTTGTCGCTGGCGGAAAGGTAGCCGACCGCCGTGTTGATGGTGAAGTATTGCGTTAACCCGGAAGCGAAAACGACCTTTACGCGACTGCCAATGCCGTCACGATTGGATTTCTTCCCAATAAGCAGAATCCCAAGCCAGTGATTTCGATTCCCACCATCGTTGCGCAGAACTGTAGGCTTCTGACCGACACTGCTCATCACAATATCAACATCTCCGTCATTATCCAGATCGCCGAATGCCGCGCCACGGCCGGCCCACTCCGCCTCAAAGACCGAACCCAGAATGACCCTTTTGAAGTGTCCCGAGTCGTTTCGCAACAGCAAAGGCGGTTGCATGTACTTCAAGTTGGGAGCGGTCAGGTGAATGGTATCCATCACGTGTCCCTGCGCGACAAAAATATCCTTCCAGCCGTCGTTGTCAAAATCGAACAGGTGTGTACTCCAACCGGAAAAGGCAAGCGTCGCGCCACCAAGGCCGGATATGTTTGTCACATCACGGAAGGTGCCGTCGCCATTATTTCGAAATAGCATATAGCGTTCGTTGGAGAGATCCGTCACGACGATATCGGGACGGCTGTCGTTATCGAAGTCAGAGAAGTCCGCACCCATACCGGCGAACGCCTTGCCGTCCTCATTGTATCCAACACCCGCGAGCAGTCCCACTTCGCTGAAGGTTCCGTTGCCATTGTTGTGGTACAGGAAACACTGCACCGAATCATTGGCGACAAAGATGTCGATGAAACCGTCGGCGTCGTAGTCGGCAAACGCTACGCCTAGGGACTTGCCCCTGGGATTAGCGATGCCAGCCTTCCCAGAAACATCGGTGAACGTGCCATCGCCATTGTTGTGATAGAGGATGTTGGTCGCACCGTCGTAATTGTCGGGATGACAGTACGCGCGGTAGCCTGGTTTCTGCTCACCGCAGTAGCGGTTCGTTTTGAAACTCCAATCCAGGTAACGAGTGACGAAAATATCTAACCTGCCGTCGTTGTCATAGTCGAAAAATCCTGCGCTGACGCTCCACCCGCCCGCCTCAACTCCGGCAATCTTAGTGACGTCGGTAAACGTGCCGTCTCCATTGTTGTGGTAGAGCGTATTGCCGCCGTAGCCTGTCACGTAAATATCTTCAAGGCCGTCGTTGTCAAAGTCTCCTACTGCCACGCCCATCCCGTAGTGATTCTGTGGCATTCCGGTGAGGCCGGCCTTTTCGGTTACATCGGTGAAGGTGCCGTCGGCATTCTGGTGATACAGGTGGTTCCAGAACTTGCGGTCGGCCTTATCGGGCAGTTTACTGTCCGGCATCGGGTCGTCGATCTTAGCGCCATTGGTAAAGAAGATGTCCAGACGGCCGTCGTTGTCGTAGTCAAATACCGCCACGCCACCCCCCATTGTTTCCACGAGATACTTGTTCGAGGTGGCAGAGTTTTCGTGCTTGAAGTTGATTCCGCTCGTCGTAGTGATGTCACTGAACTGCACCTCTGGAGTCGGTGTAGCGCCCATTAGGCAGCAGATCATCGCGAAGGCGATGATCAAACGGCATGCATGTATGCATCTCCTCATAGTCGGCTAGCGGAACTTACGCTGGTCGAGTATCCCCTTGTTCTCCTGCAGAATGATCAAGCGATTCGCCGACAGATTGGAGAAGCTCTCCTTCGCACCAGAAGGCCATGAAACGTCAACCCGGTCCACCGTAGTGGCACGGCCCAGGCCGAAGTGGAGGCGAAGATCATTTTGTGAGTAATAACTTGTACCGCTCATGACTTCATCAATTTGGCTGCGCTCACCGCTCGACACCTTCACAC
This sequence comes from Acidobacteriota bacterium, assembly GCA_003225535.1. Classification (GTDB taxonomy): domain Bacteria; phylum Acidobacteriota; class Terriglobia; order Terriglobales; family Acidobacteriaceae; genus Sulfotelmatobacter. The sequence goes on from QIAL01000366.1 coordinate 9,943, forward strand.
GAGTCCCGATCGCCGATCGATTCGAGCGCGTGCCCACACACTTGATCATGATCCAGTTATTCTTGTTTCCACCGTCATTGCGAAGCAGCGTGGGAGGCCCATCCAAGTTATTAACGATCACATCCACGTCGCCGTCATTGTCGAAATCCCCAAAAGCGCAGCCGCGAGCGACATCTTCCGCTTGAAGCGCGAGTCCAGCTTTCGACGAGATATCCTCGAAGCGTCCATTTCTCAGGTTGCGGTACAGTACTTTCGGTTCTTTATAGGAGACATGCAATTTTCGGCCGAGGATCTGAGAGTACACATGACCATTCGCAAGGAAGAGGTCTTTCCAGCCATCGTTATCGAAATCAAAAAATCCTACGCCGAAACCGAGATATTTCCGATTCACACCAAGACCCGCCTTGATGCTAGCATCTTCGAAAGCGCCGTTTCCGTAGTTGCGGTACAACGAGGTTACCTGTTCGGAGAAATTGGTTCGAGCAATATCTAGCCAGCCATCTGCATCGTAGTCGGCTACCGCCACGCCCATCCCTGATAAGGCAACACCATTTTCGTCCAGGGCGCATCCCGCCGAAACTGCAGTCTCACGAAATGTTCCGTCGTGATTATTGCGATACAGCAAACTTGGAGCGCTGTCGCAGGCCACATAGATATCCGGCCATCCGTCATTGTCGAAGTCGGCGGCGGACGCTCCCATACCGTAGGAGCCCGTGGGCTGCCAATTCCGTCCCACAAAGACCATCTTAGAAGGTCCACTGGGGCGAGCGATACCAGATGCTTGTGACACATCGATGAAGGTGCCGTCCCCGCGATTGCGGTAGAGAATATTCGTGCCACCCGCAAAACCTTGCGGGCCACAGGGTACAGCAGTGTCGTTGTATGTGCAGTAACCCGTCTGGCCCGGCTTGGGAGCAGTTGCCAAATCAAAATTCACGTAGTTCGCAACGAACAGGTCGAGGTGACCGTCGCGATCATAATCCACAAAACAGCAACCTGCCCCCCACGAAGTTCCCGATCCGGCCACCCCAGCTTGTTCTGAAACGTTCGTGAATGTGCCGTCGCCATTATTGTGATACAGGACGTTGTGTCCCCAGTAGGTGACGAAGAGATCGTCGCAGCCATCATTATCGTAGTCGCCGACACAACATCCTTGTCCCCAGCCGGAATGAGTCAGGCCTGCTTTCTTCGTGACATCGGTGAACGTTCCGTCGTGATTGTTGTGAAAGAGGTAACACGTGGGATAGTAACCTCGTTCAGCCGGCGCAAGGCTTGTTCCGTTTACGAGAAAAATATCGAGCCAGCCATCGTTGTCGTAATCGAACAAGGCCACGCCGCAGCCCATTTCCTCCAAGAGGAACTGCTTGTTCGCGACTCTGCCACAAACGTTTTTTGCGCCGAGCAAACCAGCTTTCGCGGTTACGTCTCTGAAAACAACTGGAATGTGAGCCTCAACTGCCCGGAGGTCGTGAAGTCCCGTCAGTAACGCCGCGCCAGTCCCACCCAGCGTGTGTAAGAACTGACGACGGGATTGTAGGCGGCCGAAGCCGCTACTCATGCTCTCCCCCGTGCTTGAGCGGCCGTTCGCTGACACGATTGGCGCTACGACGCATCTTTTCCAGGTCGTTAGTTTCCTTGTCAAGGCGAGTGAAGGATTCGAGCGCCCTTCTACTTTCGTCCATCTTGCCGAGCCGACGATAGAGGCCAGCCAGAACGTAATAGTAAGAGGATGCTCGGGAGTTGAATGAGATGGCTCGATTCACAGCATCAACCGCGTCATTCAGATGCCCCTCCCCTTCCTCCGCCTTGCCCCTCTGAAACCACGCTGGGTCGGACTTGGGATTGAGTTCGAGGGCCTTATTTGCGTATTCGAGGGCTTTCTCTGGTTCGGCCTTGCGATTGTAGTAGGCGCTGAGGTTCACGTGAGCATCATCGCCCAAGGCTTCCTGGGCGAGGCCCAAGGCATCCAAATCCTCTATGTAGGACGGCTCAATCCTGAGCGCCTCTTCGAACTCCTTACGCGCGTTCTCCCAGTTATCAATCATGGAAAACAGCTTGCCTAAGTCGTAGTGAATTTCCGCAGATTGCGGCTTGTAGCGAATTCCCTGCTCAAACTCCACCTGTGCCGCGTCGAACCTTCCGATGAGCATCAGGTCGCGTCCGAGAATCTTGTGCGCTTCGGCATTTCGGATGTCGAGTTGAAGGGACTTCGACAAAGACTTAATCGAGTCGCCAACCTTCTGCTGCGCGAACTGGCAGTAGCCCAGAACGTACCAACCCCATGAGGAGTCTTGGTGGTTCGTAACGTATTCGGTTAGCAACGGCTCGACCTCCTTAAACTGGGACCGTCGAATGTATTCTTCGAACTCCGCAATTTTTGTCGGGTTGTCACCTTCCACGGTTGGGCTGAGCCTGTCGAGTCTCTGCCGGGCATATACGTCACTCGGGTTGAGTTCTAAGGCCTTGCGAAACGCAGCAGACGCACCCTGGTTGTTGCTCTGTCTCTCGAGTGCAATCCCAAGATAGTGTTGCGCCTCCGCGGAATCGGACTGCATGCTAATGGCGTGCTGGAATTTGGCAAGGGCCTGGTCGTTTTCGCCTTTGTCGAGGGCAGACAGACCCTCAGCAATATCTAGACTCGCATTCTGCTTCCGGTCATCCGCAGAGGAGAGCTCTCGCCCTTTTTGTACCTCAACGGCCGCTTCATCTTTGCGGCCGGCCCGGGTCAGTGCCAATCCCAACTGATAATGCGACTCACCGCTCTGGGGATCTAGACGGACGGCCTCCTCGAGTTCCCGAACTGCTTCTGGAACTTTTTCATCGCGCACAAGCGCCTTACCCAAAGCCAAATGGGCCCGCGGGAAAGTCGGCGCGATTGCGATAACCTTGCGCAGTTGCTCGATCTCTTTCGCGCCTGGGGCTGAACTTGTGCCGTAAGCCACCGCCAAATTGTACTGAGCTTTCACAGAGTCCGGCGCCAAGGCAACTGCCTTTTCCAGTTCGCGGATAGCCTGCTCGACGTCAGAAGAAATGAGGGCCGCCCCAAGATTGGCGTGGGCATCAGCATAATCGGGCATGATGTGGATCGCGTCACGGAAAGCTTTCAAGGCGGGCTCGTCGTCACCGGCTTGCGTCAAAACCAGCCCAAGGTTGTTGCAGGCTTGCGCAAAATCGGGACGCAGACGCACCGCTTCCCGGAATTCGACGGCAACGACGCTGCTGTCGGCGCCCTTTCGTCCGAGCAGGAGGCCCAATATATTATGCGCGTCGGCCCGGTCCGGTTTCTTAGCAAGCGCTTCGCGGATGCCTGCTATGGCAGTGTCCCAATCCGGCGCGGGAGGAGATGGAGATGGAATGTTCAACGCGGCCTCCAGTTGTCCGAGGGCCTTATCGAGATCATTCAATCGAAGGAAAACGATCGCAAGATCGACGTAGGTGGCGGTCATCGAGGGCAGCAGGGCGATAGCGCGTTGCAGGCTTTGACGCGCGCCGTCCAAGTCGCCACTTTCCCGCAAGGCATTTCCAAGAAAAGCATGCCCGGCACCAGCGGCTGGATCGAGCCGGACGCTTCCCTCCAATTCCGAAATTGCGTCTTTCTTGGAGCCGCTATACCAGAGTGCCACGCCCAGGTTGTAATGCGCATCGGCGGATTCGGGCTGCAGAGCAACCGAACGCCGCAAATGAATGAGCGAGAGATCGAGGTTTCCCTGCTGACCAAGGATGAAACCTAGCAGGTTGTGAGACTCTGCGTGACCCTCGTCGACCCTAAGAGCTTCGGTGAGTTGCTCCTGAGCGGCTTTCAATTCGCCGCGCGTTACCGCCTCTTGCGCATGCTTGTAAAGCTCGTCCGCCGGACTCGAGGAGCTCGTAACGGTCTTGCGAACTGCCGTAGCCTGCTGCTTCAGGGCCAGACCGAGACCGTAGTAGCCCTCGCGTAGCTCGGGGTCGATATGGAGAGCGTTTTCGAAGGCCTCAATCGCTCCGGGAAGATTCTGATTCTGGCGAAGTGTCTGACCGAGCTCATACTGCACGCTGGCGTTTGTGGGATCGTGCTCGGCGACCCGGCGCATATATACGAGCGCCGCCCCCGCATCGCCCTTCTCGCGAAGAGCTACGCCCAAGTTCATCTGCGCTGCAAAATTGCCGGGCTCGAGCGCGAGTGCCTTCTTAAACACGTCGACGGCTTCACCGATTTCACCACTCTTGGCAAGAGCCGAGCCCAGATTCGTTTGTGCTCTTGCGGACGCGGGATCAAGTGCGACGGCCTTCTTGAACTCGGCAATGGCACCGGTCAGGTCAGCCTTCTCCATGATGGCGACCCCCAACCAATTGTGCGCTTCGGCAGAGGAAGGACCTACCTTTACGGCTCGCTGAAAGGCTTCGAGGGCATGGGAATAGTCGTTGTGATCCCAGTAGGCGAGGCCCAAGGCAACCAGCAGCTTGGGATTGTTCGGCTCTCGCTTGATTGAGGCTTCAATTTCGCCAATGGACGAAGGAGATTTCTCAGACTTCTGCCCACTGGCGAGGAGAGCGCAGCCCAGCATGAAGATGAAAAAGAGGAACGAACCGCGAGCAATTGGCCTGATGATGTTCATTGGTCTGGGTCCAGCAGCCGAAGTTGAAGGCGTGAATTGCCCTCATCCTCGGTGCGAAGCGACCTCGCGATTTCCAGGCGCTTTTCAGCTTCGTCTTTCTTGCCCATGCGGGTCAGCAGCAATCCTAGCTGGTAGTTTGCCTTCACGGAGTTGGGATTCAGGCGAACAGCCTTTTCCAGGGTGCTTTCCGCTTCTGGATACCGTTGAGCGTTCATCAGCAGTCCACCTAGCGCTTCACAGGACAACCAGTGATCGGGGTAGCGGCGGAGCAGGTCTTCCAAGGTTCGGATTGCCTCCTCATCCCGGCCTTGATCTCTGTCGATTAAGGCGAGGTAATAGTAGGGCGCGATCTGGTCGGGTTTCAAGCGCACACTTTCGCGAAAACGCTGAGCGGCCTCATCAAAATGGCCCTGAAGGTATAGCACCGACCCTAGGGCATATTGCAGTTGCGCATTGTTCTGCTTCTGTCTGAGAAGGGCCTCTAACAGAACTTGGGCACTGTCGAATTGTTTCTTACCAACCTTCGCGGCAGCGAGTGTGTATTGATAAGCGGCATTGTTTGGGCGCAAATGGGCGGCTTCGGTCAGGGCGGGTTCGGCATCCTCGAGCAGGTCTCTCTTCAGGCAGACTCGGCCGAAACCCTCGAGGATGTCAGGATTGTCTGGCTCGATTTTTTTTGCTCGCATCCAGTAGGCGAGCGCCCGCTCGAGTTGTCCTTGCTGCTCTGCGATACTGGCAGCCTGTTGCAAAGCGGGGAGCGCCGTCGGATTGAGTGACAGGGCCTCATCATAGGAGGCAAGCGCGAGGGCCCAGTGTTCTTCGAGTTGATAGGCACCAGCGAGATTGAACGCCAGTTCGTAAGAAGGTGGTCCCTTCTTTTTGATTGCTTCGAGGAGGTCGATTGCTTGTGAGGCGACACCTTCTCTGGCGAAAAGGAGGGCGAATTTCATGGATAAATCTGGGGGGATGTCAGGTAGCTGCATCCAATCGCTTACAAGACTTGCTGCAGCATCTTGGTCCTTAATCTTCAAGTAATCCGTTGCCAACATGAACAAGCCATCGGGAGTGTTTTTGAGTGCGGACAGAACGGGTCGGGCCAGTTCCAGCGATTGCTGATAATGTCCGTTCTCAGTCTCAGTGCGCGCCAGTTCCAGCCTAGCTGTCGCATTCGATGGATCTAAGGTCAAGACGTGGCGGTAGAGTGGAAGAGCCAATTGCGGCCTTCCCTCAGCGATATAAGCTTCTGCTAAGTTGAGATGCGCGCCAACCAAGTGAGGCTCGAGACGGATTGCTTTCTCAAACAAGTCGGCACTTTCTGGAAATCGTTTCTGCTGAAATCGGATTGAGCCAAGAACGGAACAGGCTGCGGCGCGGGTCTGCGGGTCTGCGAGTGCAAGCTGAGCCTGATGATCCGCTTCCTCAAGTTTGCCTTGCTGGAAGAGACTTGCGGCATTCTGCAGGGCTTGATGGGAATCGCTGCCGTAGGCCGCGGCAGCGAGCAGAATTAAAAGTTGACACAGGAGCGGCTTCCGACCACACCACTTCTGCTTCATGAACACGCGCTTCCTGTCCCAACTAACGATCACCGATGGCCGCCGTAGCTCCGTCGCAACTAAAGTCGGAGCCGGGTTTCATTTTACCGGTCTCACAAATGTGCGACCAGAACAGTTTGCGGTTGTGAAGGCCGACGTCCTTCCCGAGTCATAATCGGGAAGGACGAATTCCTAGTAGTTCAACCGCAAGCCAAACTGAATCGAGCGTGGCTGGTTGCACTGAGTATTGACAGTACCAAAACTCGCAGGACCGTAGAATCCGTTTGGATCGCAGAAGTCCGTGCGATTGAAGATATTTCCGAACTGAGCTTCAAACCGGAGGTTCAGTTTCTCCTTGATTGGAAAGACCTTGAATATGTTGATGTCTTCGTTGTAGGTGGGGAAAGCGCGTACTGAACCGTCGCGACGGGGTGCATCCCCCAAAAGCGGATTACTGGTAGTTGGATCGAGCCCAGGGTCAGACCACGCAGCAGGGTCAAAGTAATTATCGATCAGAGGATTGAAGTTGCTACCCCGCTTGACCGCACTGACACCTTTGACGCGATTCGGCCGTCTCTGGCCATTGAACAGGAGACCGCCGAGTGGGTTATCCATGGTGATATTCATGGGTCGGCCACTTTCATACCGCAGGGCTCCGGCCAAGTTCCAGCCGCTCAGAGCCAATCGCCCGGCTCGCGAGGAGAGACCCTTTGCAAAAGGGATCTCCCAAGTGAAGCCAACAAGAAAGACGTTCGGGGTGTCGTCGCGACTAAGCCCCCACTCGCAAACATGTGGGCAGGACGGGTCTTGGACTGCGCCATTGGCGCCATCCCCGCCCTGTCCAGTCTCCGATCCATCGTTGTAAAGCTTGGAGTAGGTGTAGCCAACGCGGAATCCTAGACCGTGCGAATAGCGTTGCTCCAATACCACTTCCAAAGCGGTGTACTGGCTGCTTCCGAGGGGAACATCACGCCACAGGACGTTCTGATATTGCGGATATTGCCGAAGTGCCTGAGCTACGGTGCCATTGAAGGTGCTATACGGAAGGGGAACGCCACCCGCACAATCCCCACCCACCGCGGTCGCGGCATTGCAAGGGGAAGTTAAAGTCGAGTTGGGGATGGACAGAATGCTGGAAGGGTTCATGTTGGCACCCACGCCCATCTTTTGCCAATCCGCCGTGAGGCGGCTGCCGCGGTTCGCAATGTACGATACATCCAACCGCAGGTTGTTGTTGAGCTGCCGCTCCAGGGTGAGAGACCAGTTCTGGTATCGCGGGAGAGTTAGACCATTCTTAGCGACGGCGATTACAGACTGGTTGTTAGCAAATGAGGGATCGATGAACGGCGGTGGATTAACGCAGGGTGAAGTAGGCGTTCCGCCGGGGCACGCCACGTTAGTTTGAGGAAACCCATTATCTAGCAAGAACGCTGGATGCTCACCGTTGAATATATTAGAAACTGTCGGGTTGGAAACGTAGCCTAGTGTCGGCTGACCGATGAACTGATCAAACGATATGCCGGAATAATAGATGCCATACCCGCCGCGGATGGCAGTCTTGTCGTTCACTCGATAAGCGAAGCCTAAACGCGGGCCCCATGCGTCGTGCGCCGGATGCTCGAACGTGCGTTGACCTGTACGGCCCGCGCCTTTCCCGGCGAACAGCAACGCGCCCGGCAAATTTCCGGCAGCAGGATTGGGCGTATTGGGATCGAAGCTGGAATACCGGTCTTGCGTTTCGGTGCGTGCAAACTGGTAATCGAAGCGCAGCCCTAACGTCAAAGTCAGACGACTTGTGGCCTTGTACTCGTCATTGACCCATGGAGACATGTACGCTTCGTAGAACATGGGATGAAATGGAATGTTCTGAGTAGACGAATCCACCTGTCCTAGCAAGAAAGACGCAAACGATTCGCCCGAATTGGCTATCAGGTTTCCTGTGCTGTCGTAGCCTCCAGTCTCTCTCCGATCGAAACGGAACTCACCCCCCTGATTTCCATTCGCCCAACCAGAAAACGGAAACTGATGCCACCGATATTCATATCCTACCTTGATGGTGTGCTTACCTTTTACCCAAGATAGGTCATCGGAGAACTGCCATCGATTGTTAGTCAGGAACCCGAATTTCCCCCAGCCATATTGCCCAATGGAGTTGTAGGGAATATTCCCGGCGAAGTCCAACAACGGTGGTCCCGCCGTCTGATCGAGAATTCCTCCGTTGCCGAGCGGATTTGCCGCACCCGCTGTTCCGGCCCAAAGGATTCCCGGCCATCCCGCGCCGGCAGAAAGCGGGTTCCCGCCCATGAACCAGCGATCCCACGCGATTGTGGTGTGATTGAGAAGGTTGGGGCGGATAATCCAGTCGAACTGTGTGTGAGTGTGGTGGGTCGCGATGCGCTGATAGAAGCCGTTTCCATAATAGTTGGTGTTTTTCTGCGGCTCGGTCTCCCCATCAAACTGCGTCGTGCACCCGGCTACCTCCCCGCAGTTGCGGATAGATGGGCGGTGGCCCCAATAAAAACTTTCACTCATCCGGAAGTTGGGCGTGAATGAGTGATCCACGCGGAACTCGATGGTTCGAGCGTTGAGAAGCCAAGTTTGATCGCCCGCAGGGTTACCGGCAACATTGTTGCTAAACCCAGCCCGATCCGGATGGACCATAAGGCCCGAGACTCTGGAAGCGACCGTGCTAATGAGAGAGGGTGGCAGTATGTTGCAGGGCGTTCCGCCCGTCTGCGTCCCATCCGGATTGGGTATGATCGGAGTTCCGGCGCTATCACATTTGAACGGATCTCGACTAGGAATTCCCGTCGGACTGACAACGGTGCTGTAGGGGTTGTAGATCTGATCGGGAAAAGAACTGAAATCCCCCGCCTTAAACGCATCAATTGGAGTCGTGTTGCCGAACCCTGGCAGCACACCCGAGCGAAGGCGAGTCCAGTCAAAGTTTGTGAAGAAGAAGGTTTTCCTATGTCCGTCGTAGATATGCGGGATTACGACCGGCCCCCCTAAAGTAAATCCAAAGCTATTGTTCTTGAGAGGAGTCTTCTTGCGTGACGTGCAGTGACCGGAAGCATCACAGTCCGCGTCGAAGAACCCGCGGGCGTTAAGCGCATCGTTGGCAAAGAATTCGTAAGCACTTCCATGTAGAGTGTTCGTTCCGGGCTTCGAGGTGTACTCGATAAATCCGCCGCTGGTGTGGCCATATTGCGCAGCATAGGAGGTGGTGATGACCTTCACTTCCTGAATGCTCTCGATTGGAGGCGCGCTTTCCTGACTCTGCTGGTGTCCGACGGCATAACCGAAGGCTGCGCCATCAAAGAAATTCTCTGTGGCCATCGCTTGCCCGCCATTAATGCGGGAGTTGAACTGGCTGCCGCGGAACATTGGGTCGCCGTTTGGCTTCATGGGAAGATAGCCGGGCTGAATCTGAAGGACAGCCTCCGCCAAGCGAACATCCGACGCAGTAATGGTCGGAATATCCTGATAGTACTTCTCGTCGACGACGTGGCTGATATCGGGAGTGGTGACGTTCAGTTCCGCACCGGCAGTCACCTCGACCGACTCGGTGACCGCGCCGATGGTCAGAGTGATGTCTTTGCGGATCGTCTCTGCACCTTGCAGAGCGATCCCAGAACTGACGGACTGCTTGAAGCCTGCGTGATCGACGGTCACCGAATAGGTACCGAGCGCCAACGGAGGCGTTGTGAATGCACCAGCGCTGTTGGTGGTCAGCGTAGTTTCGAGCGCAGTGTCTTGATTCCGTACTTTGACTTCGGCCCCTGCGATCGCCGAACCGGTCGGATCCGTTACGATGCCGGTGATAATTCCGCGATCTGAACGCTGCGCGAGAAGCGGAGTTGCAGCGCAAATGGTAGCTAGGCACAACCCCACGACGAGGTAGGATCTCATGGCATTGCCCCCACATATGTTTGCCCGCCGAGCGAGTAAACGCTTACTGATATGGTCGGCAACGTTACTCGTCCCGTCAATCGACTGTCAAGAGAAAAGTAATCTTTTTCTACTACCCGCACGGATTTTGTGGGTAGCCCTTTCCTCCTGCTGTCTTCCGGGTGCTTCAGGCAACCCGTGCCGGGTGGCGCAGTGGAGATACCACGAAGCAATTGACCCACTCCCCCGCCGTAAGTAAGGACTTTCGCGGCACGTGTAAATTGATTCCGTCACTTCGCCCTTAGCCAGCCCACTGAATGACAGTATAGGAACGCGCCGGCACTTCAAATTTGGTGCGGCCGCCAGCGGTCGACGGCTTGTCCAATGCCTGTGGCGTGACATTCTTGGGGACATCGAAACTGTTAAAGGCTTTCAGATCGGTTCCGGTCAGAGTTGTGGAGGTCTGGATCTGACTTGGAGCCTTGTCCTGCCAGTTGATCTGAACGGTTCGGGCGTTATTCAAGTCGCGATTCAAGATGAAGCCCGAGACT
>QIAL01000860.1 GCA_003225535.1 Acidobacteriota bacterium
GATCGATCCGCCGCCGACCGCGCAGCCGTGGAAGATGGTGGCATGGCGGAACAGACGCATGTTGAAGAAGCCGCGCAGGCCAATCTTCGGCCGCCAGAACCAGCGATGAATGGACCAGCTCGTGAGCGGCAGAGACTGGGGCGTCCAGCGACGCCCCATCTCGATCACGGCAACCCGATAGCCTTTTTCCGCCAGACGAAGCGCGGAAACACTCCCCCCAAAGCCGGATCCGATCACGATGAAATCGAAATCGAATTGCTGGTCATCGGATTGATGCCTGCGCGGTTCCATGCTGCCCCGCTCGTCGCGCTTCAGCCGAGTCGACAGGAAGACAAGCGCGACCTATGCGACCATGTACTTGCCGGTTTCGATGACTCTTTGTGCGATCGTCCGCCGCAGGGCCAGCGTATTGAATGGTTCGTACTTCGACAGCCGGCGCAGAATTGCCAACTGCGAACGCAGCATGTCTCCTTCGGCGCACGCTGCGATGACCAGTCTCGCTGCGCTTTCGATTTTCTCCATGGCGCCTGACATATAAACGCGCGTCATGGCGACGGCCAATGCGGCGCCCGCCTCGCCATTCCGCACCGCCAGTTTTTGCGCGCGCAGAACGGCGGACTCCATGGCATAGGTTTCGATGACCATGTTCGCAATTGCGCCCATGATCTCCTGCTGGTCCTGAATCGCTTGCATGTACTTTTGCGTGGCGATGCCGGCGGCGAACAGCCCAATCTTCTTGGCAGTCGCAACCAGCTTGCGCTCCTGGGCAAGCGGTCCATCGTCGCCCTCTTCGGTCGTTCCCGAAAGCACCTCATCCATGAGTTTCTTGATCGCTGCCATTAACGGGAGTTGCCCCGACATGGCCCGTTTCAGCAGAAACCCCGTGATGACCAACCGGTTGATCTCGTTCGTGCCTTCGAAGATCCGGTTCACACGGACGTCCCGGTAGTTGCGTTCGGCCGGGTACTCCTCGACGAAGCCGTATCCACCGTAGATCTGCACCGCTTCGTCGACCACATAGCTGATGAACTCCGATCCCCACACCTTGAGGATCGAACACTCGACAGCGTATTCGTCGATCACCTTGCGGACCGGCGCCATGTCCGTATGCCCGGAGTCTAGTTCCGCGATCGCCGCATCCATCATGCCAACCGTGCGATAGGCCATTGCTTCCCCGGTGAAAATGCCCGCCGCCATGTTGGCCAGTTTCTCGCGAATCAATCCGAAATCAGCAATCACTTTCCCGAATGCCTTGCGCTGCTTCGCGTAAGCGATGGCACTCTCAATGCAATTCCGGGCCGATCCGATGCAACCAGCGCCCAGTTTGAACCGGCCCACGTTCAGCACATTGAATGCGATATGGTGTCCTTTGCCGATTTCACCAAGGACATTCTCCACCGGCACCTTGCAGTCATTCAGGATGAGTGGACAGGTGGAGGATCCTCGGATTCCCATCTTGTGCTCTTCCGCACCCACCGAAAATCCCGGGAACCCACGCTCCACAATGAATGCCGTGAATTTTTCTCCGTCAACTTTCGCGAAAATGATGAACAAATCGGCGAACCCTGCGTTGGTGATCCACATTTTTTCGCCGTTCAAAAGGTAATTCTTGCCATCGACGGAAAGGGCCGCTCGGGTTCGGCAATTCAGTGCATCCGAACCTGACGACGATTCTGATAGTGCGTAGGCTCCGACCTTCTCACCACTCGCGAGCCCAGGCAGATACTTCTTCTTCTGTTCTTCCGTCCCGAAGTAGACGATGGGTAGCGTGCCAATGCAGGTGTGAGCGCCCCAAGTCGTGCTGAAGCCGCCGTACTTCGCAATCCGATCCGCGATGATGGCGGAGGTCACCTTGTCCAGTTCCATGCCACCGTATTGTTCGGGAACGTCAACCCCGCTCAACCCGAGTTCGCCTGCCTTCTTCACGAGTTCCCGCGTAACGGCGAAATCTTTGTGCTCCATCTTCTCAATGTTGGGCACAATTTCTTTGTTGGCAAATTCTTCTGCGGTTTGTGCGATGAGCAGGTGCTGTTCAGTGAAATCTTCTGGAGTGAAAACATCCTCTGGCTTGCGTTCCCCGATCAGGAAGCTGCCGCCGGAAATCTTGGTAGCGGGTACTGCGCTAAGCGTAGCCATTTTCGCTCTCCCTCAGAAATGTACTCGTGCGGTTCGGTTCAGCATGAGAAACGAATTAAGAGTGAACGGGAATCTTCACGAATTGTCGAATCACGCAGCCCACGCTGCAAAGCTTGCGATCCGCGAACCAAGCGAACGTTACCGTCCTCGATCGAAGGCGACTGTTTTCGTTCGAGCGCGCAGCAAGATCGCCAACGTGAGCGGGTGATAGGCCAGATCACGTTGGCGACTCATTCGCGGCCCCTGTTTCTCATCCAAACCAACGCTGGGCTGCGATCCATGTTGCAAATCCGTCAGGCTACAGCCACCGCCGCCTTCGCCCTCTTTACCGTCTTCTTGACCGGACGCTCCGCCCTTCCTGCCGTCTTCGCCCGGGTCAATTCGCTCAAGGGAAGAGACGGGAATGGCCGCAGGAGTGTCATGGTCTTGCCTGCAGTTTTCACGTTGGCATTCACCTGTCGTCCGGCGATGTCAACCAACCTCTTTTGCGCTTCAATGAATGAGTCGGTTGCCCTTCGCGCCAGTTCTGGCAACTCGGTCTGCTTTATCTTCTTTGCAGCACCGTTGGTATGTTTCCCGCCGGTTGCTTTCGCAGTTTCCTCAGTGATTACGTCGAGGAATTGTTTTTGTGCTTTGACGAAGTTCTCCATGCCCTCGCGGGCCAACCCGACGAATTGTTCCGGCTGGTATGGCTTGCCGGCCTTGGCGGCGTCAACCCAGGTATGAGTCTGCTTGCCGGCAATCTTTAGAAATTGCTCCTGCATATCAACAAAAGTTTCGACGCTACGCCGCAGCAGGTCCGTCATTGCCTGGGCAGCAGGCCAGTTTCCAACACGGTCTTTAACACTGGACATGAGCAGTTCGTTCTGTTCCCTGCCCAGATCGAGAAGCACCTTCTGTCCTTCGAGGAAGTTCGTCAGACCTTCCCCGGCAACTTCGCTGAGGATGGCGGTTGGAGAGTGAAGCGGGTCGGATAGTTGTTCGCGGATAGCGTGCATTACGCTTGCATTCTGCCGCATGGCCAGATCGATGAGGATCCGTTGCGTGGCAAAGAGAGTCTGCGCGCCTTGTTGCGCCCAGCCCGAGAGTAGCGAAACTACAGACGACTCTCGCGAATCAGTGCGGGGAGATTCATGCTTTACTGCTGGGGCCATATAAGGACCTCCGATTGCTGCATTGCAGCATCAGCTAAACTATACGAAATGACCGGGGTTATGTCAAGATATTCCTGGTGGTTGTGCATAGCAACATAAGCAGGACTCATGAAACCGTCCGTGGTTCTGATCAAAAAATACGGAAACCGCAGGCTTTACGACACAGCGGGCAGCCGCTATGTGAACCTCGACGATCTGGCCGCGCTGGTTCGTGCGGGCAAAGAGGTCCGCGTTGTCGACGCGAAGACTGGCCAGGATCTGACTCGCGTGACCCTTACGCAAATCATTACAGAGGATGCCAAGGATAAACCGACGGGACTGCCGCTCGAACTGCTCCGGCAGTTGATCATCGCGTCCGATGAGGTGCGGCAGGAATTCCTGATGTGGTATCTGAAATCTGCCTTTGACACTTACGAGAAGCTGCAAGACGCCGTTCAGAACCGGTTAAGCGAGGTCCAGTCCGCGATCCTGTCTCCAGTGGACATGATGAAGCGGTTCCTGGGCGCTAGCACATCATCGCCTCCGCGAGGGGCCGATGAGTCGGAAGTTGAAACCTTACGCAAGCGGGTGGCAGAACTCGAGGCCCGTCTGGGAAAGCCAACGCGCAGACCGCGTCGCCCTCGCACAAAGCGGTAACTCAGATCAAAATATCGCAGCACAGAAATGTATTAGGAACAGAACCAGGAAAGCAGTACAATATTGCAGTGCAGCATTTGCCGTCTCCGCCTCGACGCGGATGCCGGCCAGGCTCAGGACGAACTTGCCGCGTAAAACGAAAAAAGCAGCAGCGCGTCCTTCCACCACGAAGCGGACCTCGTTTACTCCGCGCCGCTACCCTGAAGCCAACACTTCTCTTTGGACCGAAGCCCTATTCGGGGCTGAAATCCTCATTCTGCACGCTACCCCGGTGTACTACGGCCTAGGCGTGCCGCGTGGTGATGGTTCGGCGGTCGTCATCATTCCAGGCTTTCTCGGCACCGATAGATACCAACCCTATTTCTCCGGCATCGGCATTAATGCCGAGTGTCCAAACCTGCTGATCCAGCGCCGACTGAACCAGACGATCGAAAATGCACTCGCTGAGACCGGACGCAAGATTCATTTAATTGGTCACAGCCTTGGAGGAGTGATCGCACGTTCGGTCGCGGGCCAACGCCCGAAAGACGTGGCTTCTGTAACCACGCTTGCCGCACCTATCCGCGGCACCGTTGCGAATCGAGCTGTTCTTCACGCTGCCGAGGCAGTTCGCCTCCGGATTCTCGAGGAGCATGGCCGCGGAGTACTGCCCGACTGCTATACCGGACGATGCACTTGCAATTTCCTGGACTCTCTGCGACGCAAGGTTCCCGACTCGATGGTCGAAACCGCGATCTATACGCGCCATGACGGTCTCGTGGACTGGCGCTACTGCATGACCATGAACCCTGAAGTGGACGTGGAAGTTCCAGGCACGCACATCGGAATGGCATTCAGCCCGGCGGCCTACGCTGTGGTAGCCGAACGCCTCGCTTCGGCTCAGTCAACCAAGTAGTTCACCCAACCATCTCCAGAACGGCGCCAGTGGTCGTTTCCATTGTCTCGGGCACTCCGTCCGCACTCATTAACACAATTGACGCGGATGCCAGGCTGTTGTTTCGTACTTCAAAGCTGCCCGAGCAATCGGTCTTTATATAAGGGAGACAATGCAGACTCGAACCGCCACCGTCGACCGCAGCCTCCAGGCGGACTCCATTTCGCGCCGCACAGCGAAATTTCCACCGCAGGTTATTCCGGTCGCTTCCGGCTTCATCCATACGGCGGAAGACGTGCTGCTGTCCGTCGTGCAACAGCACCGCTTTGCGAAAGACCAGTCCCAACGGCATCTCGTAGACCAACGCCTCCAGAGTAGTGGCGGATCGGCCGGCCCGAGGAAAATATGCATGAGCCCACGTCCAGAAGTTGCGATGCCGGTATCCACAGTTGTGTCCCTGTACGCCGAAGCCCAGAGGGTCCCCAGTGAAACTCCGGCGATCAAGCGTGACCTGCCCCGAAAACACTGCATCGGAATGCGGCGTGCGCGAGAAACCAATCCAGCCTTTGTCGCTCAGCGTCACGCGAAAAGTGGAACGGTAATTCAGGTTCCATGAGATCGTGTGACCGTCAACTTCCAGGGCTCCCCGACAGGAATCCTCATCAATGTCGTTGCCGCCAATTCGCAAGTGAAACGGAGACTGCCTTCTGCGGCTGAGATTCAGTCCTTCCAGCGAGAATCCCTGGATGAAGCTTTGCGGCTTGCCACCCGTGGGGAACCATGTTGCCCACACCTGAACGGGCTTCCCATGCGGGTTTCCAGCACAGCCGTCGCGCCCGGGATTCATCAACAAATAACGGAACCACCACGCGCCGCTACCATCCGCCAATCCCACACGAACAAACCAAACTTCATAACGGCGCCGGACCGACAACTTGGAAAACACTTCGTTTAGAGTGGCCAAGAACTTCGCTGCTCCGAAACACTACACTATCTCATGGAACTTCAAACTTTCCGGTGATGGCAGTCACTGCGCACTGCAGTGCCAACGACCATAGTGAGAGCCGGTACCTCCCATATGCTGGATGCGTCCGCCATTGCAGCGGGTTTTCGCCGGCTCGAGCCCGACCAGTTACGCACGGCCCTTGAGAGTTTCTTGCCGAAGGGCACAACCGTCGAAAGGATCAGCGCCATTGAAGCCGGACTGCGAAGCCCAGCCGGACAGTCTTTACGGGACGCCATGGCGCGATGGATCGTGGATGATATCGTCCCAGTGGAGGCCCTGGTTCCGGAAGCTTACGTTAAGTGGCGCCCGCCGGTGCGGGACGCCATGATGTTTGTGGTGGCGCGCCTCTCCGCGGCGCGGCTAGCTCCGAAACTCCTCGAGCAGATCGAACTTCCCGCCGCGACGTCCGCCGAAGTCCGCCTGTTGCGGTTGATCGCTAAGGTGCCCGGCCTGCAAAAAATAGGGCAGGTTATCGCGCGAAATCAGCATCTCCGCCCCGCCCTGCGCAACGCGCTAGCCAAGCTGGAAAACGGTATTCGCGACGTCAGACCAGAAGACGTACGCGCCATTATCCAAAAGAATCTCGGACCGCAGCTCAACCGCTTCGCCGTCGAAATCGCGCCGAAGATTCTTTCGGAGGCCAGTGTGAGCGCGGTTGTGCGGTTCACCTGGAGAAATCCTGAAACCGGACGACGCGAGCGCGGCGTCTTCAAGGTGTTGAAGCCTCATATCCCGGACTACTTTGCCGAAGACATGG
>QIAL01000861.1 GCA_003225535.1 Acidobacteriota bacterium
AGCAGCACCGCGCGCTGTTATTTTCCGTTGCTTATCGCATGTTAGGGACTCGTGCGGACGCCGAGGACATGCTGCAGGAAACATTTCTGCGGTGGCAAAAAGCTTCTGATGTGGAAGTCCGCGATCCCCGGGCGTTCCTAGTGACCGTGATCACGCGCCTCTGCATCAACCAATTGCAGTCGGCACGTGTGAAGCGGGAACAGTACTTTGGCCAATGGCTCCCGGAGCCGCTCCTGACGGAGACAGCGGCACCTTCAGGAATCGATGGGTCCCTGTCCATGGCGTTCCTGATGCTTCTGGAACGCTTGACACCAGTGGAGCGTGCCGTTTTCCTCCTTCGGGAAGTTTTTGATTACGGCTATGCCGAAGTCGCCGGAATGCTCGGTCAGAACGAAGCCAATTGCCGGCAGATTCTCAGGCGAGCGAAGCAGCACGTTACCAAAGACCGTCCCCGTTTCGATGTCTCGCCTCAGGAGCAGCAGAAATTGCTTCAACAATTTCTCGAAGCGGCCTCACATGGCGATATGCAGGGGTTGCTCGCGCTTCTTTCCAAGGATGCCGTGCTGTATACCGACGGAGGCGGGAAGGCCACTGCCGTGCCAAACCCGGTTTATGGAGCAGAGCGAGTAGCGCGCTTTTTCTTTGGCGCTCGCGAAAAATTGATGCCAAGAGATGTTGTCAGACGCGTTGTGGAGATCAACGGGCAGCCTGGCATCGTCGTCTATCACCAAGGACAAGTATTCGGCGTACTCACAATGGATGTTGCCGAAGGGCACATCCGCAATATCTATATCGTGCGCAATCCGGACAAGCTGCAGCGGCTCCCGGGCTTACCGCCCGCGCCCTGTTGAAAATTCAGATTATTTCCAGGGTGAGGCGCTGAATTTTCTCCTGAGGCCTGTCACAAGACATCATCCTGCCTGGTCTTATTTCCGAAGCAAAGTTCAAGAGGAATTGGCCGCGAAATGGCGGAAAGGCGAGCATTTCATGAGGCTAGCCCAGGCAAGGCTGGTTACAAAGGATGTTCCTGCATTGGCGCGATTCTACGAAGAGGTTTTAGGGATCGCTCCCATCGGTAGCGAAGACTACGTGGAGCTGCGGGGTTTGGGTGGCACGCTCGCTATCTCCAGTAAACGTAGTGTGGACCTTTTCAGTGCCGGGGCGGCCGAAGCCGCAGCCAATCGCTCGGTAATTCTCGATTTTCAGGTGACGGACGTGGATAAAGAGCGTTATCGGCTTCACGGACTGATCGGTGAATGTGTTTTGGAGCCCACTGACCAGCCATGGGGCAGCCGGTCGATGCTATTCCGCGATCCCGATGGGAATTTGATCAATTTCTTCGCGCCGGCGGCCAGCGCCGCAGCCCGAGGGGAATTTCGCGCGCATTCTTTAACGCTTTTGAAAAAACGCCGCGAAGAGAAACTTTGGAATTAAGGAGAATGGCAAACATCGGGAAATTGGTTTCTTCGTCGAACCGAGGCGGCGCGCTTACCTTCGCAGGACCCATGCGGAGCTACAAGACGATGAGGCGCTTTGAGTCCGGCGCCAGCCAAGTCCTACGCCATAACTCAGCGAGGAGTACTCATGAAACTACTTCAGATCGATTCCAGTGCACGCAGCGCTTCCGTCTCGAGGCAACTGACGGCGGGCTTCGTGAGTGCATGGAGGCGGGAAAATCCGGAAGGGCAGGTTACCCAGCGCGATCTGGCCACCACCGCATTCCCGCCCATCACGGATGAATGGCTCAAAGCCGCTTTCGAGACCCCGGACAAACGGACCGGGGCGCAGCAGCAAGTATTGTCATTATCGGAAACTCTCACCGATGAGCTCGTTGCCGCACATACCATCGCGATCGGAGCTCCGATGTACAACTTCACGATCTCCTCACCGCTCAAAGCCTGGATCGATCAGATAGTGCGCCCGGGGAAGACCGTGGCTTACGGCCCTGGCGGTCCAAAAGGCCTTTTGACCGGGAAGAAAGTGGCGGTGCTGACCGCTCGCGGCGGCTCGTATTCAAACGGGTCTCCTAAAGCTGGCTACGACTATCAGGAACCTTATCTCCGAGTGATTCTCGCCTACATCGGACTGAACGACGTCACTTTTATTCATGCGGAAAATCAGCAGCGCGGCGACCAAGCGCAGCAGGCGAGAGAAGCAGCCCTCGCACAGGTTGAGCGGCTGGTTGCCGCAGCCAGCGCAACGGCGTCGGAGCGCGGAATCTGAGCTCGGTCAAACCGCCGCCATGCGATTTTCCGAAGCGATAAAAGGGAGAATGAGATGCAGACACTGAAACCAATCGACCCAAGCACGGCGAGTGCCAAAACTAAAAAGCTCCTTGCGGCCTTTGAACAGCTCCGTGGCCGGTCATCCAACATGCTGCGGGTGCTGGCGCAATCGCCCCCAATCCTTGAAGCCTACCTCCAGTTCTCACTGTGGCGATGGCCCAACTCCTGGGCTGTGAATATATGCTGTCGGTTGCGGCCGCCGTCGGCACCCGGGAAGGATTAAGTTCGGAGGAATTCGAAGTGGCCCGCAACGCAGAGTCCCATGATCCGAAAATCGCTCAGGCGCTTCGGTTCGCGAAACGCATGGTCGAAAATCACGGGCACGTGGAGGCATCCGAAGTCGCTGCTCTCCACGAGGCCGGGTACGGCGACGAGGAAATTGTCGAGCTGATTGGCGCGATAGCGCTAAACCTGTTTCGAAATTACTTCAACTTAGCTGTTCAAACCGAGATTGATTTTCCACTGATTCGAGTGACAGAACCTTTGCCGAAAGCCGCGGCAAGGTAGTCGGCCCGCCGTACAGCGGGACTGCGTTACTTCCCAACAGGTCCGCGGCGGCCAAGGATTCGGAATGCTTTCAATTCAGACGTGGAACTGAAATGAAAAAGGAGAATGCGTCAATGAGCGGCAAGCGTCAAATAACTGGCACCGTGTTGATGATTCTGGGGGGACTTATGCTGACTGGGAGCGCGGGAGCAAAGTTTGCGCACGTTCCCAAACTTGTTACGGAGCTTGGCGCGATGGGTTTCGACGGAAACAAGTTAATGTTCGTCGCGGTGCTAGAGGTAATAAGCGCGCTTCTTTTCCTCATTCCGCTCACTCGATCGGCCGGACTGCTCCTGGTTTCCTCGTTCTTGGGTGGAGCAATCGCTACACACCTGCAGCACAGCCAGCCTATTGCTCAGCCATCCTTTGTCTTATTCTTCATCTGGCTTGGCACGTGGCTGCGCCATCCGGTCATCCTGTGGAGTCTCCGCTCGCCGGCTGAAGAAACGGGCCGGACAGTCAGCGCGCCGGCCGGGATACGCGGATTGTAAGGATGGGAGCAAATCCAAGCTTTAAGAATGCACTCGTCACCGGCGGCACAGACGGGATAGGGAAAGAAGTAGCACGCGGACTCGCGCGTGCCGGACATCAATTAATCTTGGCCGGCCGCGATGCCGAGAAGGGCGCCCGAGCCGCCCAGGAAATATTCGAGACAACAGGTAATCCGGGCGTGCGCTTTATCCAAGCGGATTTAAGTCTAGTGAGCGAAGCGAATCGCCTGGCGGAGGAAGCAGGGAGTCATTTCCCAGTGCTCCATTACCTCGTGCACAGTGCGGGGGTGGTTCGCGGCTGGCATGAGCTAACGCGCGAGGGCATCGAATCGAATCTCGCGATCAATTATGTGAGTCGCTTTGCGCTGACGCTGCGCCTGCTTCGGTTTCTGAAGCTCGCTGGCAAGCCCGGGTACACCGCGCGGATTGTCATCATTGGCGGCGCCGCCCAAAAAGGAAAAATCCATTTTGAGGATCTGAGTCTGACCAAAAATTTCGGCACGCTGCGCGCGGTCTTGCAGTTCTGCCAGGCCAATGATGTTTTTACAGCAGAGCTATCTCGGCGATTGTCATTAGACTACAGCGACCGGCAGGTCACGATCACCTGTCTCAAGATTGGTGTCGTCAAAACGAACATCCGCCGGGAGTTTCCGCGATGGATGAAATGGCTTGTGCCGCTGGTCCTCGATCCGCTGCTAGGGCAGACTCCACAGGGAGCCGCCGAGCCCGCTTTGCGGCTGCTTCTATCAGGAGAATTCGAGGGAGTAACGGGCGCTCTATTCCTGAAGATCAGGAAGTTCAGGCGGGTGGCACCCGGCGCTGCCGTGCTAGACCCGCAAACCGGGCGCCGCCTATGGGAGTTGACTGAACACCTAGTGTCGTCCGCTTCGTCTCCGCCAAAGAGATCGATTTCCTTGGCTAAGGCATGGCCTATTTCAGGAGGTATGGACATGAAAGCGTTCTGGAGATTTGCACCTTGGGTGACCCGGCTTATTCTGGTAGCACCCACGTTCATCTTTGTGTCGATCGCGTCGAGATATATCGCCCATCCAGCTCAAGCAGCGGCAAGTGCCGGCATATCCCTTGATAAGCCGTTGGCTGCTACGGTCATGCGGATCGGGTTCGGAGCATTCCCGCTCGCATCTGCGATCTTCAGCCTCTCGTGCCTTGTCTCTACGCGGAGAATTCTTACTGGTTTGAGCTTTGTCTCCACCATGGTGGGTGTCGCCCTGGTAGTGAGGGTCTTCGGGATGCTCGCCGATGGCACGGTGCGCGAAAGCATGGGACTCGTACGCGCGGAGGCGGTAATGCTAGCCGCTTTCATTGTTGGTGTCTTCATCGAACTCGGCAGACGTAATCAGCAAAGACAGGTGACGTGAAGAGTCCCGTGTGGCGGATATTATCCACTTGGTTCGAGTATGTCCCGCTTCGACAAATAGTGCTCGATGCGTGCGGCCGGCTGCAAAACCTCGCTCACGGCAACAGCTACTACGCGAAAGGTTCTGCCTCAGCGTCTCATGCGGCTTAACTGGAACTCCTCCAGCGGAAGCAGAAGAGTTTAAGAAATCGGTCCAGACGGAACTGTCCCACCAACTCAAACCCGATTTCGACGCGATAAACTGAATCATCGCAGCGGAGGGCCTAACGAAGCCTCACTCCGCCACGGCCAGCCGGCTA
>QIAL01000862.1 GCA_003225535.1 Acidobacteriota bacterium
GAGATCGATATCGATGTTGGTCCAGTCGCGATAGTTCTGAATTTCCTTCGGATAAAGCATCAGCGCGCCATTGACGCCGGCGCTGGCGACGTAGGCTTGCAAACCGGATTTCTTGACGATGGCGCGGTAGCCTTCGGTAAGAGTTTTGCTGAGCTTGCCGACATACTCATAATTTTCGCGCGTCAGGACTTCGCGGAAAGTTGCGAGGCCGGCGGCCATGGCCACGCGGTTCGTGTTGTAGGTGCCGCCGTGGAAGACTTTGTGTTCCGAGATCAGATCCATTACCGCGCGGCTCGCTCCGAATGCTCCAAGCGGCAAACCACCACCGATGGATTTGGCCAAGCAGATCATGTCCGGCCTTACCCCGAAGAAGTCGCTCGCGCCGCCCCAGGCTAGCTTGGCGCCGGTTTTCACTTCGTCAAAAATCAGCAACGCGCCGTTCTTGGTGCAAATATCGCGCAGCCCTTGCAGAAAGCCGGGCTGCGGCAGACATAGTCCCACGTTCATGAGGATGGGCTCGAGAATGATGGCGGCGATCTGGAGAGGATACTGCTTGAAGCGATTTTCGACGCTCTTCAAATTGTTGAAACTGGCAACAACAACATTGTCGAGCGAAGCTTTCGGCACGCCACCGCCGCCGGGAACGGAAGCAGGCGCATCCGGATCGCCGTAGTCTTCCGCCTTGGGCTTGACGCTGACAAGCGCGGTGTCATGCAGTCCGTGGTAGGAGCCTTCAAACTTCAGGATTTTGTCGCGGCCGGTAGCGGCTCGCGCAATGCGACAGGCGTGCATGGTGACTTCCGTTCCGCTGGAACCGAAGCGCACCATATCCACCGGATAGCGCTTGCAAATCTCTTCGGCAAGTTCCCATTCCTGCTCGTGCGGCATGCCAAAAGTGGTTCCTTCATGAAGCTTTTGCTCGACGGCCTTTACGACGGCGGGATGGCAATGCCCAGCCATCAGCGCGCCAAAGCATAGGTTGTGGTCGACATACTCATTGCCGTCGAGGTCGTGAATGCGGCTACCTTTTCCGTCCTTCACAAAAAGTGGATAGGGTTCGTAATGGCGATAGTTGCTGGCAACGCCGAGGGGGATGCGGTCGAGAGCCCGCTTGTGCGCTGCCGCCGATTTCGGCGTGCGTTTTTCGTAGGTGGCGATTTCTTTTTGTAGTGCGTCGTGCATTTTAGTGCTCCGTGGTGGCAGGTCTGCTCCCTGCAGTCAGTGTGTGAGGAAAACTTTCTTAAACTGTTACTCCTAATTTTATCGAACGTACGAAGGCGCCCCGACCTGGTCGAGGCGCCTCAGGAAGCATCGTTAATCTGCCAGAGCTCGCTAAAAGTGAAACTTCAGCGCGAACTGCAGCTGCCGCGGATCCCGAGTGCGTTTGACGCGGCCAAAATCCGATCCGTCTGTGATATTGCCGTCCGGGTTCAGGAACTGCGTATGATTGAAGATGTTAAAAAACTCGGCCCGGAACTCGAGGTTCGTTCGCTCTCCCAAGCGCGTGAGTTTCTGCACAGAGAAATCGAAGTTAGAAATTCCTGGTCCGCAACAGATGGTCCGCGGCGCGTTGCCCAGCAATTGCAAGGGGGTCGAATTGGAATCCTGCACGGGAAGCGCAAACGAATTGGGATCGAAGTAGAGGCCTCCGTGTGTTCTAGGATCAAAGGTGCGGAATGGGGCAATCAGATCCGGTTTACCAGGCAGCTCAAAGTCAAAGCTGTTTTCCAGCTCCGAGTCGTTGCTGGACCCCAGTCGAATGGGGAAGCCGGTCTGAAAGGTTGTGATGCCCGAAACCTGCCATCCGTCCAGGATCTTGCCCTTCGCACCCTGATATTCGGGAGCCGGTAGCGTCCAAAGGTAGCTGATGACGAACCGGTGCCGCGCGTCAAACAGTGAGAGCGATCGATTACAACGGTCGCAAATCGGTTTTAGGATATTCTCAAAACTGGAGGCGTTATCGATGGACTTGCTGAAAGTGTAGGCCAACTCGAATTGCAAGCCATGGCTCATTCTCTTTTCCAGTGAAGCTTGCAGGGAGTTGTAATTCGAGTTTGCAACCGTATCTTGAGCGAAAATGCTGGAAAATACCGGCACACCATCGGAAGGGCAGCCGACACCGGTGGTGGGCTGGCAGATTGGCGAACTGTATCGACGCAAGCCGACCAAAGTAGTATCCGGATTACCAGGGCCGATAGTCGGAACCGAACCATACGGCAGATGTACCGTGAACCCTGCGGGCACGGAACCAGCGGGAAGGAAGAAAGAACTGTCCGCGAAGAACGGCCCGCAAGCGTAATCGGATGCTAGAGCCGCGTTTGGCGCTACATTTGTGTAGTAATCCGAGATGTTCTGCATGTCAATGCAGGTCTGTGCGTTTCCAAAATTGATATCGTGCGTGGCGAGCAAGCGGTGTCCTTGTGACCCCACATAACCCATGGAGAGCACCAGGTCCGTTGCCAACTGATGCTGGATTCCGAGGTTGTACTGCGCGCTGTATTGCGAGCGGAGCTTGGGTTC
>QIAL01000863.1:0-1515 GCA_003225535.1 Acidobacteriota bacterium
TGGCTGGTTCCGCGTGAAGTCGTAGCCGTCTCCCGGCACCAATACCGGTTGCAGCACCGGATGCGTCGGATCCACTCCCGTGTCAATGTCCGCGACAATCCCGTCTCCAGTCACGTTGAACGCCTTCTGCGCGTTCTGTACCCCCACAATCGATGCCGCGGGCTGATTCACGTAGCTGTTCCACGCTGTCTGCGTTGTGGAACCTGCAGGGTAGGGCGTAGAACTTCGATCCTGCATGAGTGTCGATGAAATTGGCGTAGGAACAAGGTTCAGGCCGCCGACCAAACTGAGCAACTGATTCACTTCGGCGTCCACAAATCCCGTCAAGCTGCCCGGCAACAGACCCAGAAATGTCTGCAGCGGGAGCGGCGTAGTCACAAGAAAGACCTGACCCAACGCGCCGTCCAGCCCGCCCACCACAGTGCAGGTCGCCGGAAGGAGGCACAAAACCTGCAGCGCTTGCAAGCCTCCCGTTGTCCGAATGATGACGCCGGTGTCAGCCTTCGCCGGTGACCCCCAGAGCAGGGCTGCCAATACGCCCGCCAGCCACATTCGGCGTTTCATCGCTCAGCGCTCCTCATAAACCAGCGATTGCTTGCTTTCACCGGCCGCTGCCTTGTCCCAGTGATCTGTTTCAAATTCTCCGGCCCGGCTCGCCCCAATAATTCATGCAAGCGCATGGATTTCCCCCCACACACTTCGTTGGCGCATCCTGAAAGAAATTTCTGACTTGGATTAGTTTGAAGGATTGTGGCATCTGCAAGATCCCGCCGACCGGCTCTACGACTTCCGGACTGGCCAACACACCTCATCCCCCTCGGAGGCAATTCCTATGGAGGTCCGCTGTGCGAAGACCAGTCCGGCTCGTCCCACTAAAATTTCTCAGGGTCGGCGATGCAGTGATTCACTTTGAGATCTGACGCTTGGATATTTTCTGCCCGGCGCGCCTTTCCCCGTAAACACGACTTCACTGATGGCACACTCTGGCTACTAGACGCTGCCGATGGCGCGTTTGAGTACTTCGCGCGAAATATTCGCTCCGCTCACCACCAACGCGACGTGATCTCCGCAGCCGGCGCTGGACTTCAGCAGCGCCGCTGTGCTCGCAGCTCCGGCCGGCTCCGCCAACACGTGCTCTTCCAGTAGCAACGTCTCAATCGCGCGAAGCATTTGCTCTTCACTTACTAAGACAACGTCATCAACCAGCCTCTTCACGTCGCGCACGTTTGCCGCTTCCGGCGTTCGCGTCGCCAGCCCATCGGCAATCGTGTCGCATGTTTCCGTGCCTACGACTCTGCCTTCCTTCCACGATAGGAAGTAAGCCGGAGCGCGTCCCGCTTGCACGCCAATGATCTTCACCTGCGGGGCCAGCTGCTTCGCTGCCGCCGCAATCCCGCGGATCAGCGCCGTATCCCCCATCGGCACAAGGATCGCGCTGGCCGCTGGACACTGTTCCAGGATTTCACACCCAATCGTGGCCGGACCGGCTGGCAAGTCCTCGTCGGTTGCATCGTT
>QIAL01000863.1:1594-4204 GCA_003225535.1 Acidobacteriota bacterium
GATTGCAGTTCGCCGGCAAGAAAATCCTGGCTGCAATGCCAAACTCCTTCGCCGCGGCGGCCACCGCCGCTCCATGATTCCCGGTGCTGCAAGCCACTACTTCCCGAATCGCCCCCCGCTTCATCCTCTGGGCCAGCGCCCAGAACGCGCCCCGCACTTTGAACGATCCTGTGGGCAGTTCCGTTTCCAATTTCAAATAGACGCTCGTGCCCGTCGCTTGGCTAAGGAACGGCGCATGTATCAGCCGCGTCGGCGCGAAATGCTTAGCCAGGAATCCTTGCGCCTCGCGAATCGTTGCAATGCTCGGAACTATCGACAAACTAGCCTTTTGCAATTTTTTGCTCCCAGTTTCCGAAGATTAAATTCAAGTCCATCAATTGCGATGAGCGCCCGCCCAATCTACTTCATTCACATGACTTATTGTACGTCGCCGCAACTTTTTCGTTTCCACGGGGTTTTATATAAAGGCGCATGGTCCGCGATGCCGCCCAACCCCTCGCCGATGAAGAAGCGTCGAAATCCAAGTTGAACGGATTTCAGCAATTTCAAGAGCTGCCCGGCTGCAAGGCAAAGTTACTCAAAGGGGGATTTTGTTGTGCTTAGGATCGCGTTCATCGATCGCGGGCTCCTCGCGACAGGACTGGTGACCGGAAGGGTTCTCCGCACGATTGCAATCGCCTGTGTTCTGGCCCCCTTGCTCGTGGGCCTTGCTTGTCCCCGGGCTAATGGCGACGTCGGCGTTGTGCTCAACGAGTCCTTGGATACCAGCCTAGACAGGATCACCGGCACGGGGCACAGCGCTGTCTATTTCTCGCGTATCTGTCCCGATTCCCCCGTAAGACTCCGCTTGTGCGGTCCCGGTGAGCATGGCTCAGTGATGAGCAATTACATCAACATTGGCGAAGATCAGTCGTTTGAATGGAACATCGTTCCTCTGAACGTGTACCTCTATGGTGTCGAAGACATACAAAATCGTCCTATCTTCGGCTCCTACAAGATCAAGCATGTGCTCGAGGAGAGATATAGGATGAACTACCTGTCATCGCTCTGCGCAGGCGCCCCATGCATGAACAGTTACAAGTCCGAATGGAGAGAGATGGTCGCAGCCACTCTGATCGGGGGGGGGGGGGTGTTTGTCATCGATACCACGGAAGAGCAGGATCGCAAGTTAATCGCGGAATTCAACGATTCGCCGAATGAGAATCATTTCAATGGTGTCACGCGAAACTGCGCGGATTTTACCCGCCGCGTGATCAATAACTATTTCCCGAACGCGACGCGTCCCGATTACTTAAACGACTTCGGGATGACCTCGCCGAAAGCTGTTGCGCGCTCTTTCACGCGCTATGCGCTTCGCCACCCGCAATCCAATCTCCGCGTGCTGCACTTTGCCCAGGTGCCGGGAACCATCAAACGCAGCCGTGAAGTTCGTGCGGGAACCGAGCAGTTGTATCGCTCGAAAAAATTCCTCGTCCCGATGGTTCTCTTCGCGGACTACGCATTGCCCGTTACGGCGGGATCCTACTTGCTCACGGGGCGTTTCAATCCGAGGCGCGAGTTCGAGCGGCATCCCGCGGTGCAGGGAGTACCGCCTCAAGACAAGCAGAGTGGAACGGTTACGCCAGAAGAGCGCACCCGTGTCGTTGGCACGCCCAAGGACTGGAAGGAATACCGCAAAGCCTTCGACTCCATGGTTGTTGAGAACATTCGGGAAGACGTCATCGACAACCGTGGAGATTTGAAACGCTTTTTCAAACATTTCGATGAAAGAGGTACGCCATCTGTCGATGAACAGGGTTTGCTTTGGATGGAGACTTCCGTGAACGGCCAGTCCGCCAAAGTGGGTTTGAGTGCCAGCAACGTACTTGCCCGGGACTCTGACCCGAAGTTGGCTCACCAATTGTTGCTGACGCGCATCGACCGTGTCTTAAGGAGCCCCAAACACAGTCGTGAGCCGATGTTTGAATTCGTACAGGATTGGGCAACGCTTCAGAGTGCGTCCGAGAAGCGCACTCTGACTCTCGCTCGCAATGCCTCTAATCAGAAAGGACTAAAGGGCACTCCACGGCAGGATGGTGGCGATGATTGAGACCAATCAGCCAGCATTGCCGCGTGGTATTTGCATGGAGTAATCGGGCCGGCTTGCTCCCTCAAGCCGGAGGCAATTTCGAACCAATGAGGGATTCCACCTGGCTCCAAACTTCAGTGTCGCATTCAATTTTCGTGTGGTACTTTGCGAATACTCTGAGGAACCACGGATATTTATCGCACTTGATGTTCTTCGATTTGTAGTCAAAACGAAAATTGCCAATGATCCGCGTGCGCTTTTCGTCGGCGGCTCGAATTTTTGGCTGGCCGCGGAGTAGCCCATTCGACTGGTAAAAATTCACGGCCTCGCCGACATTGGCAGGGATCATCTGGTCGTTCTGCCGCATCTTGGCAACGCTATCCACTTGAATCGTAAGCAGCACTGGAATGTGATCCTTATCCAATTCTTTGGCCAGCGAAACCGTCTCCGAGCCGCCCCAGCTCATCCCGTAAATGATAATGTGAGCTTCTTTCTTCTCCTCGTCAGATAGTGTTCCATCGTGATCGGTGTCCAGAATTTTC
>QIAL01000864.1 GCA_003225535.1 Acidobacteriota bacterium
CTTCCAGTGAAGTCGGAGCATTACAGCGCAGCCGTCGAACAAAGGCTTGGCGAAAACACGCGAGTCCGGCTCCAGGTTTTCGAAAGAAGAGGCTTCTTCTCTGTGGGCGTGACTCCTCCCGGCCAGTTGGACTCCACATCGTGCCCGGTGTTGCAGCCGGATTCGGGAGGCACATTCAAACGGGACTATGCGCGTGGTGCACAACTAATCCTGCAAAGGCGCAGCGCCAATCGCTTGTCAGGATGGATCGGATACACGTTGCTGGCCGCCAGGGAGCGCGAGTATCAGATCGCGGTGCCGTTTCTGCCGTTTTCGCAGTTGTCGAATTCCAATTTTTACTATTCCACGCTTGAGGATCAGCGGCATTCGCTGAGTGTATTCGCCACCTACCGTCTGCGCCCAACGCTCAATCTCAGCGGCAAGTTCTTATTTGGATCGGGATATCCGGTGCCGAGCGGGACCTTTGCGCAGATCGGCAGTGGGCAGTTCATCCCGACCGGGATCAACACCGCCAGGCTCGGCCTTTACCAAAGGCTCGATGTTCGCGCGGATAAAGACTGGGCCTTCCAGCGATGGAAGCTCACGTTGTATGGCGAAGTATTGAATCTAACCAATCACTACAACGGCCGGTTCGCGTACGAATCCGGAATCGATCCAAACACAGGCAAAGTTTTGGTGAAGACGCTGCAGGGTTTGCCCATCACTCCGACGCTAGGAGTAGCAGCGCAGTTCTGAAACGCAGTCCTCGGCCTGCGGACGATAGAAAGTTGACGGTGCCCCACCCTTGTCTCGTGTGTTTTTCGCGAGACAAGGGTGGGGACTTTGACTTTCCTGAGGTCCGACGCCTGATGTCCGAGGTCTAGTCTTCCTACCAGTTCACCTTCATCGCAAACTGGAACTGCCGCGGGTCGTAGGCGGCGGTAGCTAGTCCCGCATTGGTGAAGAGCGGGCTCACAGCCGCAGTGTTGTTCCTGTTGGCGATGTTGAACATGTCGACGATAAAGTCGGCGCTGAGGCGCTCGGTGAAGTACACACGCTTGGAAACGCGCAGATCTCCGAATGCCGTCCAAGGTGTGATTCCTGCGTTCCGGCCCAGATTGCCATCGAGTTGCAGCAGTGTCGGGACAATTCCAGCAGCTACGAATCCGTTGATGCATGGTTGCTGGAAGTGGCCGCTGGGCGAGAATTTGGATGCATACACTGTGCTGCACGCTGGATCGACGGTTACGTTGGGACGGCTGGTCAGCGACGAGAGTTGCAGGTTGTCGCCTCCGCCGGTCAGCACATTGAACGGACGTCCTGAGGCGATGTCGACCAGAGGAGCGAAAGTCCAGTCGCTGAAGACCTTGCCGGCGAATCCTCCGCCCAGTTTGCCGGTCTGGTAGACGCCGCTGAACACGAAGCGATGGCGCTGATCGAAGAGCGATGTCGAGCGGTCGACCCCGGGATAGTAGCTGTCCTGCGGTGTGAGCGTGGATTGCAGATCGGTCGAATCGTCGATCGCATGCGACCACGTGTACGAGGCCAGGAATTCATAGTGGCCGGCGAAGCGTTTGCGCAGGTTGGCGCTGAACCCGTGATAAATCGAGCTGCCGTTAGAGTAGTTAGCGTCCATGTCGCCAAAGGGTACGCATCCGCCAAAGGTGGCAGGATCGCAGTTATTGAAACCGAGGGTATGCGCCAAAGTTGCAGCCTGCGAGATACAACCGAGGGGATCCCCAATCGAAGCATAAGCACCGATGATCGAGGGATTCAAACCGCCAGGCCGGAAAAAGTTCATCAGTGACGAATCAACAAAGGGCTTCAGCTGAAACGGTCCACCCCCCGCGTTACATCCACTGACGGTGAATGGACTCGCCGGAGCCGAAAGGATCGCGGGGTTGTTGATGACCGCCGCGTCATAAAGCACCGCTTCAAAGTTCGCCACCATTAGATCGCCCCGAATCGTGTTGGCATTAATGGGACGGTTCAGATGTCGTCCGCCATTGAAGTTGTAAGCCAGGTTGAGCGCGAAGCCGCGGCCCAGGTCGCGCTCGATACTGACATTCGCTTGCTGCGAGTAGGCGTAAACGAAATTCTTCGCCTGCGGATAGCCGAACGGTTGGAAGCCGAGTGGCAGGAACGTCGACGGATTCAGATAGTTTTGGTTGAGAAAGATTGACTGAGGAAAGTTTAGTGACTGGAACTGCTGCTGGTTGGGAAGATAACCGAGCGCGGAGGCAACAGCAGGATTGCCCGATACTGCGCAGATTCCGCCCGGTCCGCTTGGGGAGGAATTGATCGGCAGCCCTTGAAAGATTGGAATCGCGTTAAGGTTGGCGGGATTTCCAGCGGCGGGATCAAACTGATTGAAGGCACAACCACCGGTTCC
>QIAL01000865.1 GCA_003225535.1 Acidobacteriota bacterium
ACGTAAGCTGCCATGCACGTCTCTGCTTATTTAGCTTGATGCAAGGGATCCATTTCCAACGCTCCCTGCCAAAGCCTCATGACCTCCGTTACTGTAGCCCTCGGTGCGCTCAACCTCGCAGGAGTTCGCGTGCTCTGCACCATCGGCAGCTGCGCCGGATTGGTCATCGTCCTGTTCGGACTCCAGCTCAATCGCAAAGCGCGCAGCGCGTCGCAAGAGCCCCCTTCCGCACCCGCTGAAGCCCGGCCCATCCCTCAAGAAGCACTTGCGCAACCTTGCGCTGCTGCGCAAGAGATCATTCACCTCATCACGAACCCCGGAGCCATCAGAAGCTCCGAGATGAGCCAGCAACAGAAGATCGCAGCCGCGCTCGATCGAGCGGGAATCGCTACCTCTGCCGCATGGTCGAATCCGGCCCCGTCGAGCGAGCCAGCCACAGAACAGCAAACTCCCGCCATCGCCCCGGACCAGCCTCTCGCCCAGACCCACTCTTCAATTCTTCGAAAAATGTTTCTGCTGGGCGGCTCGATGCTCGCCCTGATTAGCCTGATCGTGTTCCTCGCGATTCGCTAAATCGCGCTACACCGCAACCTCTGAGTACCACTCTCGCATGCACCACGCTCCTAACCATTCCCGCGTCGCTGGTTCCATGGTCCACACGATGCGCTCTAGTACAATCGAACCCGTGAGCGACAAGGTCCGCATCGGAATCCTCGGCGACTTCAACGCTGATTTCCGCTCGCACCACGCCACCAACGACGCCCTGCAGCACGCCGCCCGCAAGCTGAAGATGGAAGTGCACGGCGAGTGGATTCCGACTCCGTCCCTCGACAATCCCGAAGCCGAGAAGATCCTCGAATCCTTCGACGGACTGTGGGCCTCACCCGGCAGCCCTTACAAAAGCTTTGACGGCATGCTCAAAGGCATTGAGTTCGCCCGCCGCCGCGACTGGCCCTTCCTCGGCACTTGTGGCGGATTCCAATATGCCTTCATCGAATTCGCGCGCAACGTGCTTCAAATCGCTGACGCCGACTCCGCCGAAAACAACTCCGGATCGAAGAACATCATCATCTACCCCGTCGCGTGCGCTGTTCCCGACCGCAACGGCAATGCACCCAAGCTCTCCGGCGCAGTCCCCGAGATTCGCCTTCGTCCGGGCTCCTACTTGCAGACGTATTACGGCAAAAACAAAGAAGTCGTCACCGAAGAATTTTTCTGCAACTTCGAAATCAATCCCGATTTCGAATGGACCACCATGGAAGCCGGATTCCCCGTAGTCGCCCGCGGCCCGCAAGGCGAAATCCGCGCCATCGAATCCCCCACGCACCGCTTCTACCTGGCGACGCTCTTCCAGCCCCAACTGTCCTCAACGGAAAAGAATCCCCACCCGCTGGTCCTGGCCTTCGTCCAGGCCGCCGCCGACTGGGGCAAGAAAAAGCTGGACGACAGCGTCCTGGAGTAGAAATCGCTCACCACAGAGGATCACAGAGGGACTTTCTCTGTGATCCTCTGTGCCCTCTGTGGTGGAATGTCCTTCTCGGTTACGAAAGTCCACTTACCCGAACCGTTACGTCCACTCCCGAACTGTATCTGGAGCACTCGACGACTCGCCGCTACACTCGCTTCCGTCGGTCGCCCTCCCCAAGCCGCGCCCGCAGGAGCCACGTCCGTCTATGCATATGCAGTTGATTGACTCGTTCCGCATTCCTTTTTCCACGCTGATGAGCTACATCCCCGTGATCGCGACGATCGTGACCACGTTCTTCAGCATCGTGCTCGCGCGCGCGACCCTGCGCTACGTCGAGTCCACCGACAAAGGACTCGCCCTCGCCCGCGAAGAATTCGAGCGCGAATGGAATCCCGACCTGCACATCAAGATGGAGCGCGTCTCGAACACCGAAGCCCAACTCATCGTCACGAACCTGGGGAAGACCTCGGTCCTGTTGCAGCTCCTGCAATTGCGCAAGCTCTCGCACGCCACGCCCTTTGAGCGCTGTCGTCTCAACGATCCGCTGGTCGGAGGCCTCACCTGGACGCAGGAAATGGGCAAGCGCCTCCTCGCCTGTACGGGATACGAATTCGAAGGCCCGATTGCCGCCGCCATGACCTTCTACGCCGCTGGACGCATGTACCGCACCGACTGGTTCCGCTCGCAGATCGTAGTCCGCGAAGGCCGCATCGTCAGCCTCGAGCCCAGCACAATGCCGACGCGGAGAGTGCGTCAGGTGGAACGTAAAGGACAAACAGAACGCCGCCGCGAATTCGTTCAAGACCTAGCCGCCGGATCCGCTGCGGAAAAGGAAGCTGCCAAGCCCGAAGAAAAATCCTTCGGCGCGGGGGCTTAATTCCCATTTCGAGTCGTGGGAGCACAAAAACAGCGGCAAGGGCCGCCAATCACTCCCAGATTCTGTCATCTTGAGCGAAGCGAAGGACCCCCCGTCTGCCCGCTGCATCACAGGCGTCTCGAG
>QIAL01000866.1 GCA_003225535.1 Acidobacteriota bacterium
CGAGGTGACAATGGAGAGTGATCGCGATCTCTCCCGTTGTGACGTCCAAACGGGAAGTTAGCCGGGCTAGAAGTCTCCCCAGAAACTCCCATTCAGGGAGTCGGGTGTTTAGGTTGCAGCTTCAACAACGCGAAATCCCAACTTCGCGGCGTTCCATTTGAGCTGTCCGATCTGTCGCTGGCGGTGTTGGGCCTCGTAGATTTTGGCTCCCTGGTCCACATATTTCATCCCGTAGCGGAGCATGCGGTAGACCAATCGCGCCAGCTTGGCGGCCATGGCTTTGATTGCAACGGGGGCGCCGAGCTTGGTTCTGAATCGGCGAAACTGCGCTCCCAGATAGGTATTGCTTAGCCGTAAAGTGCTGGCTGCCATCCTCAAGGCAATACTGGCCCGATTGTTCGTGGGCAGCCGGCCTTTTCCCAAGACCTTGTTGCCACTGATGCGATTGTCCGGACACAGCCGCAGCCAGGAAACAAAGTGGTGCTCGTCTTCCCATTTGCTCATATCCCATCCCGCTTCGCTGAGGATGGTCGCTGCGGTTACGACATCGATGCCGTCAACTTGGGTGAGGTCCGTCCCGGTGATGCGAAACAACTCGGGGCGCAAGGCGAACATTGGCTTATTCCCTTTCTTCCTCACAAGTCGTCCCTTGCGCATCTCCTGGGGCAGACTAGCTCCTTGGCTCCGATCCTCCCTCTGCTGGAGATACTGCTGGAGCTGGCGATCGCACTCTGCCATCTGCTGCTGGCAAAACTCATAAGCTTCCTGCTCTTGCTTCAGCACGAACAGCAGGTCTTCTTGCCAGTTGCCCTCCAGATACCGTGCGATTTGTTCCTCGCTTGCCTTCACCCGAGGATCCCGCAACGCAGCCAGCTTATGCGGATCACGTTCGCCCGCCAGAATGTCCTTGAGGATGGCCTGTCCAGTCACCCCGCTGACATCGCTCAATACATTGCCCAACTGGATATTCATCTGCGTCAGCGCCTTCTGTATCCGCTGGATGTGTGAGACGGCTGCCCGTATGAGATCGTTGCGCTGCCGCCAGTACGTGCGCATTGTGCGGATCTCCTGCGACGGCCGGAACGAATTCCGCAGCAGACCGTACGTGTGCAGCTTCATCAGCCATTGGCTCTCCTGCACGTCGCTCTTCCGCCCCGGCAGATTCTTCGTATCCCGGGCATTAACGAGGTATACGTCCAAGCCTGCCGTTTCGAGGATGTCGTATACCGCGATCCAGTACACGCCTGTAGACTGCATCGCCACGGTGCGAATCCCACATTGCTTCAGCCATTCGGCCAAGGCCTTCAGTTCAACTGTAGTGCACCCGAAGTGCCGCACCGGTTGGCTATCGCGTGTCGGGGGAACAGCTACGTAGTGGGATTCGTTGCCGATGTCAATGCCTGCAGCATGGGGATGGACCACTTCCAAGCTGAGGTCTTCGCTCTGGATCTGCCGCATCATCTCGCGTCGTTGCTTGCGGTTCATCTCATTCCAATGACCGCGCGTTGAAGGGCTGGTTGCTTTCTGGATTTTCTCCGGTGGCTTGGTTTTCATACTAGCCTCTCCACGTTGAATTCAACGTGGCCCGGCCCGGTCGGCGAAACCTACTCAATCTCCCCATCGGGGTCGGGCCGTTCTCCTTTTCAGGACAACGCCGCCACCATCTACACAATCGCCAATACCGGAGCCATGCTTAGTGTCGGGCAGAAACGCTCCAAAGAAATTGCGGCCTTAGCTGCCGGGCCAGGTTGTGACTGAGATTCTAACTGCGCCAAGTCCGCGGTTGTACCACGCCATCGAACTCTGACAGAGTTTCAGGGTCACATAACCACCCCAACGGGGTGGCCCCTGCTTAGTGGAGAATCGCTCTCCGGGCACTTGATGATGATCCGCGCGTGCCGGTCCTTTTAACCCCCGCGGTCACTAGGGACACGTTTGAGCGTTCAGGTTTTCCGGCACGCCGTTGGACTGTTCTTTCGTCTCCTTCTTTTCTCAGCAGACCTTGGTGGAAAACTTTCTGCAATCTTCGTCGTCGTGGCGGTGGGAAAGTGGAAAGCGTTCTGCGCTTTCCAAGCGCAGCGTCTTTTCCACGGCCATCAAGCGGCCGCCAGCTGCAGCGGCTGATGTCGATACTCTTGGCCGCTGGACAACACAGCCCAGGCCATGCGAGCCAGCTTGTTCGCGATCGCGACCACGACTTTGTTGCGCGGAGCACGCTGAGCCAGCCGATGCACCCACTGCCCGAATCCTCCTGTGTCGCACTTAACGCGAAGCAGTACCGCGCGGGCACCGTGGATCAGCATGCGACGTAGATAAATGTTGCCGCGCTTGCTGATG
>QIAL01000867.1 GCA_003225535.1 Acidobacteriota bacterium
CGGCGATCGCGAATAGTGCATCACGCGGAATCAGCGATTGCAGCTTGATGAAATCCGCCCCACGACGCTTCAGATCGTCGACAGCCCGCCGCCCGTCCTCCGGCGTCTTCACCGCAATGGAACTCGGGAAGCGCGGTTTCGGCCCGTCGAGCATCGGACCCGACATCACGATCCGCGGTCCGATCAACGTGCCGGCCGCGATTTCCTTGCGCCACTGCTGCAGCACCTCCAACTCGCCACCCATGTCGCGCACACCCGTAATCCCGTTTGCGACGAACAACGGCAGCGTGATTTCCTTCCCATGCGGGAACCAGTCGCCAAACACCATGTGGACGTGCATGTCCCACAGCCCGGGAATCAGGAACTTGCCGGTTCCATCCACCTGAGTGCCGGACAGCTTTCCGCCAAAGCCGCCGCCGGAGCTGTCGATCGCTTCGATCTTTCCCTCGCTCACAATGACCGTCTGATGCGGCTTGGCGGGCGCGCCCGTGGCGTCGATGACGGTGACGTTTTGAATGATCACGGTCGAAGATGTTGAAGATTGGGCAAGACACGCGGCGGCGGTTAGCAGCACGCAGAGCAGGACGCGTTTCATAGGTAGGAAATCTTAGGGCCCGACTGTGCATCCGTCAAAGCTGGCACCTTCTCAAATGCCGGAAAACGCGATACAGTTCCTCCCACTTCCCCGGGGCATAAATCACAAACAGGAGAAATCCATGGCACGCAGAGCTTTCCTCACCCGGATGGCGCAGCTCGCGGCACTACCTTTTCTAACCGCAAGCAGCGCTTTGCAAGGACAATCCAGGAAGCAACTCAAGATTCTGATGAAGAGCGCGTGGGGTTCCGACGATCCCACCAAGGCCGCATTCGCCTTCTCACATGGACTCGCTTTGTCTGAAGCTGGGCATGAAGTTCAGATCTACCTGCTCGGCGAGGCAGTGGTACTGATGCGCAAAGTCGTCGCCGATGCCGTCATGCCGGTCGGCTGGCCAGCTGTCGGAGAGTTCCTGAGTAAGCTGAAGGCCAAAGGCGTTCAGATCTACGCCTGCGGCGCCTGCTCGCGCGCACGCGGCGTCACTGAAGCGGACCTTACCAATTACGGAGCCAAGTTCGGCAGTCCGCCCGTCTTTGTCTCACTGATCGAGTGGGCGGATCACATCATCACCGAATAAGCCGGTTCGAAATTCTTAAACCACGAAGGACACAAAGTTACACGAAGGAATCCTCTGGGCAAACCACAGTCCTCACTTTTGATCAGCGCCCGCCAATCACTGCTGCAAAACTGCAGGGGAAGAACTCTGAGTCACAGCGGCGATTGTGGCTGCGAACTAGTGGCCGGTCGCATGGATTTCGTTAGTAGGTTCGAGCGGGTTGGCTTGTTGGCAGAAGGTGAACCGCGTCGTCAGATCGCTTTCTCCCGCACTCGGCGGATCTTCTCGGCGGCCTCTGCGTTTTGGGATTTCGACCAGGCTGAGCAAAGCAGAGTCTTAGATCGGGGAGGTCGCCGAGAAGATTCGCAGAGAGCGCGGAGAAGAGCAAAAAGCCTTTACCGTGGTGGAGTTTGTTGAATTTAGCTGCGTTTCCCACCACTAATGCTTTCTGCACGACAGTTCAACTAGCCGTGTACGTGCGGACTCTGCCCGGGATTGTGACGCGGACCAGCCGGTTCTTTCACGACCTTCACATCGAAGTTGATAGGCAAAGTTTTCGGCGGGAAGCATTGCGCGTTGTCGCAGGCCTGATACCGAAGCACGCCGCGCATCGCGTACTTTCCCGGTACCACTGACGCCAGGGGATGCACCATCAGTTTGATCGTGAAATCACCGCTGTAAACGTTCAGCTTCGTATCGGGGGAAAAAGGAAAGCTCACATCCACGCCATCGGGATATTCGATCTTTCCCAGCACGATGTCGGTTGGCGGATCCATCTTCAGCGCCGTGGGAATCAGGAACTCATCTTTGGGAGTATTGGAGTTGATGTGAAAGCCGTGGGCTACGCGGAAATTCAAGGTGATCTTCGACTGCTTCGCGCGTTGCGCGGTGACCGGCCCTACGGGGGCCATCGAAACTGAGGGCCCTTTCCCGGACTGTCCCCACCCGGTTGCTAGCAGAAAAAATAAACAGACGATCTTCGAAACGCGGTTCGGCGAAATCATCCGTGAGACTCCGGCAAGCCCTATCCAAAATACTAGTCGCGCTAGCGTTCGCTTTCTATTGTCAATTCTGGGACTTCGACGCCGGGAGAGCGCGTCCTGCGGAACTCCCGTCGCTGTAGAAACGCTAACGGCTCAGGACACACAAGCCAAGGTTACTTGGGGCCAATGAGGGCACTGACGGTTGCCGGACTCCCAGCTTGCGTATTCAGTGCTTTCTTGATGGCATCCTCGATCTCGCTCCTGCCCTCGAGCCCCATGATCTTGTCCACGATCTTGCCGTCGCGGCCGATGAAGAAACTCTCCGGCAGCGCCGGGACGCCTCCGTAAGCATCACCCACAGCTTCCTTCCCAAGCACCACGGGATAGTTCATCCCCATATCCTTGGCGAACCGGGCGATCTCATCTTTGCCGGAATCATCCATGGCGACGCCGACAATTTGCAGGCCGAAGTTCACCACAACGGCTTTCCCCCGTAGTGACGACAGACTCACGCTCTTGCCGTCTAGGGTCTCGAGCGTGAAATCGGGAGCCGGGGTACCGTACCCGATTCCAATCGGGTGGTTCGTCCCCGAGCGCCGTGCCATTTGGAATCCGAAGAAAAGCATCCCCGCCGCCACGAGCGCGACCACGGCCAGCGCGAGCGGATTTCGTTGCCTGGGAGGCGCCATCGGCTGGGCGTGAGAAACCGCAGAAGGTTCCGGAGTGTAATTGGTCTGCAGCGCCACCAGCGGCGCGCCGCACAACTCACATGTTGCAGTACCCGGCTCTGGTTCCGGCCTGGGGCTGGCGCCTTCGAGCGAAGCTCCGCACTTCGGACACCATTTCGAGCCCTCACCCGGCCTCTCGTTCGATTCGTCACTCATCGACATAGATCTAGACCTCACAATGCAAAGCGATTCAAAAACGACAGCCAGCTCGAAATCAGCGTGAACCGGCCGATCACTAACAAGATTCCCAGAGCAATCAGCAACCCGCCCGACGCCACTTCCAGCGCGTGCATATGCGAACGGAAGCGGCTATAAAACTTCAGAAAGCGCTCCATCAGCAGCGACGTGATCAGGAACGGCACTGCCAGGCCTAGCGAATAAACTCCAAGCAGTAAAATCCCCTTCACCAGCGTGTCCTGCTCGCTCGCCAGGGTCAGAATCGCAGTCAGAATCGGCCCCAGGCACGGCGTCCAGCCGAATGCAAACGCGAATCCGATCACAAATGCGCCGAACGGCGTGCTGCTGCCTTTCACGCTGTGCAACCTCGCATCGGTATAAAGCGCCTTGATCTTAAAAATGCCGGTCAGATGGAGCCCGAAAATAATGATGATCACACCGGCGACGCGGGCCAACGTGTGTTTGTACACTCCGAGGACTTGACCAAGCCCCGTTGCGGCTGCTCCCAGCGCGATGAAAACGATGCTGAAACCCAGGATGAATCCAACTGAATTCACCATCACCCGCCGCATCAGCTGGGCTTGAGGAGACTTCAGTTCCTCCACCCCCGCACCCGATACCAGCGAAACGTATCCCGGCACAAGTGGTAGTACGCACGGGGACAGAAACGAGATCAGGCCGGCAATAAAAGCTCCGGGAATGGTGGCATTGGTCATCGGTTTTATTGTACCCGCTAGGCAGGGTTCACCTGAATAAGACGCGCTCGAAGACGTTTAGTTGCAAGAAGGAACCAGGGGCTAGGGACAGGGGTCAGGGCTCAGGGATGCTGCTTCTCACTCTGCTCATGAGGAGTTAAGATTCAGCCTTCTGGATTACCTAATAGCACTGATCCCCGATCGCTGACCCCTGGCCCCTGACCCCTTAATTACCGACGTCTCGGCTTCACCGGCTTTTCCAGTGCCGGCTCCTGCTTGGTCGCCGGAGTTTCTGGCGCCAGATTAGGAATCTGATCTGGCGACTCCGCGATCCTCCGCAGAACCTCCGTCGGCACCGTCGCCAGCAACACCGCCCGGCTGTCTTCCTGTTTCACCTGCAGGCTGTCGAACAAGGCCTTTACGTCCGCATCTGTCCCGGGCGATCCGACTGATGCTTCGGCGCTGTGAAACAACGACAAAAACACATTTGCCTTGTCGGCAATGACACGCGCATCTTCCTCGCTGCCCGCCCACGCTTCCGCCCGCACATGTAGCGCCCCAGCGCGAAACGGCAGGTGCAGAGGGTTGAAGCTGGCAGAAATCACCAGATCCGCGGGATGGGGAAGGATGCCCGTTGCTCCCCCGAATTCAGGAGAGGCGGGATCGAGATGCGCCACCAGCCAGACCGGGCTGGCTAGCTGCACGCGCTTGTAGTAACGCCGCAGCAGGGCGGGCCCTCCGAAAGGGGATGCCAATCTCCGCGAGCGGTCGACTATGCCCCGAATCACCGCTGGGTCGTCGTGGTTCGAGGCCGCAACCGCATCCACTCCCAGAGCCGCGATCCTG
>QIAL01000708.1 GCA_003225535.1 Acidobacteriota bacterium
TAACTTCGTAGGCCATCAGCAAGCCTGCAGATGGAGAACGCTGACTTGCAGCATGCAAGCCGTACTCCGGCTCGAGTAGCACGGCGCTCGCATGCGGGGAGAGCACGCGAACGACAATGGTTTTGAACTCCTCAAGCTGCTCGCGTGAAACCAAACTCTTTTCAACCTTCATTTCGGCGGAGAAAAGACGACGCAACGCGTCACGTTGGTCAATCGCAAGAGCGCCAATGATGCCGCGAGAATCCGAGACGGCTTCGAGCCTCCTACACTTGCCGGGCGACAGCCTCACCATATTCTCCTTAACAGTGAACTGCGTTGAATGTTTGAGTTCACGGCGAAACGCTGTATCAGTGCACCCTATTTGATCAACTCGCAACGCCGCAGTACTGAGAATCTACACCGAAAGGGACGGCTCAAGAAAAAAGGGCGAACACAGCGTTCGCCCCTTTTGAGTGTCGACTCTGGCCCTTAGATTAGAACGTGATCCTCAATCTCAATCGCACGCTGCGCCGATTGTCAACGCCCTCCTGCGTAAAGCTGCTAATCAAGCGGCCGAAATCAGTATTGGGTGTGACATCCGCAGGATCGAGGGGCAGTAACTTTCCAGTGGTTTGATCCACCCTAAGAACGAAACTGCCAAGCCACGCGAACGAGCCGCCTCCGCCTCCTGCATCGGCGTTCGGGGAAAACAAAGGATGATTGAATATGTTGTCGACGTCAGCGCCTAACTGGGCACTTACTCGGTCGCTAAAGTGGAAATCCTTGTGAAGCCCGAGATTCACACCCCAAGTTCCGGGACCCCATAGCATATTTCGCTTCGCGACCCCCGCCTGGGTGAAAACGTCGGGACCCACTGAAGGCAGGCCGAAGGCGGCGGGATTCCAGATTTGGTCGCCGGTTTTTTGATTGAAATTATTGCCAAGGACAACGGGGCGGAAGGACGGCTCGGCGTTAAAGTCACCGACAGCGTCCAGCGACGAAATGCCGATATTGCCGGGTTCTATTGGGCTACAATCGTCGCAAGTCCAGAACGGAGTAAAGCCCGTTCCGGATTTCGCGAACATATTAAACGTGGTTTGCCAACCGCCTGCGATCGCGTCCGCCCACTTGGACATTGACGAGCCATACTGGCGTCCCTTTCCCACTGGCAAATCGTAGATCCCATAGGCAACCAGACGATGGCGGGAAACATAGCCATCAACTCCATAGTCACTGTCAGGTTGGAACTGATTGTAGGTCACTCCACCGAGGCTAGAGTTTCCGGTGTCCAACGCGGTCGATTTCTGGTCCAAAAGCGTATACGAAATGTTGAACATCAAGCCGTGGGAAAAACGATGCTCGAGCTGAGTTTGGAATGCATTGGACTGCGCATGGCCGTAATTTCCGAAACTTAGGACGAAATCTCCTAACGTAGGGAAGCGGTAGCGCTGAGCGTCTGCATTCGAAATACCGCAATCTCCGTTGTTGACAGGATCACATATGCCCGTTGGATTGCCGTTGTCGTCTACCACGTTAGTACCAAACGGCACGTCGTTAGGCTGAATTTCATTCAGATCTTTTCCAGCGATCAAGCCGTGCATCGTAGCGCCCAAATACGAGAAGCGCACGGCGCTCCCCCAGCCGATCTCGCGTTCAAACGTTGCGTTGTATTGGTGGATGCGCGGTTGATGCAGACCAAACGGGACAGCGTTAACTGCAGGTGTCCCATTCGTTCCAGAGGTGATGGTTCCGCCTGTAAGAGGGCTGACGCCAGTATTGCCAGGACTGGGCCAGCCTTCCAGTGGAACGGTTGTCCCTCTTTTGCTAATGCTCTGGTTGAAGGGATTCGTTGCGATTGGATCACGAATTCCTTGAGCGGCTGACGTGGGATAGTAGATTCCGTATCCGGCACGTATAACCGACTTATTACCGAGCCTATACGCGGCACCAATGCGTGGGGAGAAGTCTTTCTTGTCCATTCGGACCACGCCTCTTCCGACGCCCAAGCCGGAATCTTTAGCCAGCACGTAGCCGAAATTGATAATGCGAGTGTCCAAATACTTAAGCGTGTTCGTTGAAGGAATAACGAATCGGCCCAATTGGCCCGTCGTGGGATTCACAAAATTAGGATCGAAGTTGGCGATTAGGTCGTTCTCGTCAACAAAGGGAGTGATGAGCTCATACCGCAAGCCAAGGTTAAGAGTGAGCTTCGGCGTAATCTTCCACATATCCTGGAAAAAGTAGCCGTGCTCCCAGTTGTGCACATCCATGGGCGGGCGCGGCTGCAAGACGTAACTTACGCTGGTTGCAGGAAGGCCCAACAAGAATCTAGTGAAGGAATTTGTCCCTGCCCCCGTGTATGTCATCGAGCCGCGCGGGTTGCCGCGATTCAAGGCGAATCCATCCACGGCGGCATTTCGCACGACGTCACCCCCCATTCGGAAGTCGTGTTTGCCAACAATCCATGTCAGCGTATCGCCGAACGTAATCAAATTCTGATCCAACGGCCGGAACGTATTGCGTCCTCCATTTGAGAAGTTTGCAAAAGTTCCACTTCCGGAGAAAAGGACAGCCGGATGGCCAAAAGTGGAGAGCGCGAATGGCCCCACGACCGAGCC
>QIAL01000709.1 GCA_003225535.1 Acidobacteriota bacterium
GTTCGCGCGCCGGCGCGAGAGGGCCTGGAGTGACCACGCTCTTTTCGGTCTGATCTTCCTGTGCCGCTGCTGCGCGCATTCCGGCGAGAGCGCCTTGGCTGTCGCCATCCGCAAACGCCAGCCAGGAAGACACTTCCTGTCGCTGAATATCGACCTGGTTGGCCCAATAGTTCTCTTTCATCGTCGTCAGTTTTTCGCGCATCTGTTTCAGAGACTCGATCGCTGACAGCGCTGCGGCGCGATCCTTAAGGTGTGCGGCCGCCAAGCCGCGGGCAAAGTAAGTGATCGCATCGGTGTACGGAAAGGGGCTGGAAACCGCCTCCAGTTTGGCTGCGCCGGGCCACGCTTTCCGTTCCAGACAATAGCGGGCGGGGATGGCCGCGCGCGCAAAGTATGCCGTAGCCGGACTGCCCGCTCCAGTATTCGGAGAGGCCGGATCGAAGCGTGCGAACGCTTCAGCGGTCGATTCCGCAAGGCGCTTCGCCGCGTTGTCCTGACCGGTCTGCAAGTAGGCGTAGACCATGTAGTCGGTGGCGTGCAACTCCTCCGGCGTCTGACCCGCGTTTCGTGCGGATGCCGCGGCGGCTACGTTGGCGTCGATCGACGCTTGCCAATCCCCAACGCGCGTGAACGTATGAGATGGCATGTGCAACGCGTGCGGCGTTGAAGGCGCAATCTCGCCATAACGTTGCGCCGCTCCGATCGCCCGCCCAGCCAGCGGTGGAACGTCGTACGCGTGAATGATGTAGTGAGCCAATCCCGGATGATCGGGATACTTGGCAAACAGGCTCTCCAGGATCGCTCCCGCCTTCAGTTGCTTCGCATACGTTTTGTCGGCGGGATCGGCATCGGCGGCGATAGCCAGGGCATAGAAGATGGCGGCTTCGGTGTCCTCGGGATGAGCCGCACTGAGAGCAGCCATCGCGTCTTCGTATCCGAGCTTTCGTGATTGCTGATCGGCGGTCGCGGTGTCGGTAAAGAGATGTGCGACCGCCTCGACATAGGCACGCTCACGTTCGGTCTTCGGAGGGCTCACTCGCGCTTGCTTAATCGCCTTGAATCCTTGCTCAAGTTGCGCCGTAGACTTAAGCCCCGCAGCGAAGGGATTACCCCAACTACTCAGCGCGATACCCCAATATGCAGTGGAACAGGATGGGTCGCTTACGAGAATTGCGTCGAATGCCTCAATGGCATTCCGAAACTGAAACGAGTGCATCAGAGCCACTGCGCGATTGAACTGCGGTTGAACTGTATCGCCGCACGACGTGTTGAAAGCTACGCTGCCGAGCGTCTCACGCGACTCGTGGTGGTGGTCAGCCTGCGCATGACCCATGCTCGATGCCAACAGTGCAATGGTCGTAACAAACAAGGTAAGTCGTATTCGCATCGTCGCCCCTGAACGATCGAAGGTATACGGGCATTGTACTTGCACGGTCTGCTGCCCCTC
Organism: Acidobacteriota bacterium; assembly: GCA_003225535.1. Classification (GTDB taxonomy): domain Bacteria; phylum Acidobacteriota; class Terriglobia; order Terriglobales; family Acidobacteriaceae; genus Sulfotelmatobacter. The sequence continues at coordinate 1,448 of QIAL01000709.1, forward strand.
ACGGTTTCCGTCTTCGGTAATGCCCAGATGTTTCACACGCGTTGTACACTGACCCTATTCGTCTCATGAGCCCTAATCTTCCGCACGGGGAATCGCCTGACTCCGGTCCTGCAGTGAAGAACGCTGCGGGCAAGGAGATCATGCAGCGTGAGGTGGCGCGCCTGGCCGCTTCGCCCGAGGTACGTTCGGCCTTCAACTGGTTTCGCGCGAACGAGCCGCAGCTACTGCACTGGCAGATGGAGATGGCGCGAATTCCAGCGCCTCCGTTTGGCGAGTCGGCTCGAGGAGCCTGGCTGGCGGAACGCTTCCGCGAAGTCGGACTCGACGATGTCCGCATCGACGATGTCGGCAACGTCTTCGGCACGCATCCCGGTTTCGGCAGTCGCTACGTCTCGCTCAGTGCGCACATCGATAC
>QIAL01000710.1 GCA_003225535.1 Acidobacteriota bacterium
TGTTATAAAGCGAATTCACCTGCGAGAAAGTCTGCAGCCAGGTCTTGCCGCACTGCTGATCCATGAAGCGCCCCGAGCCCCACGAAGCCAGCTTGTCGTTGAACCCTTTGTAGGCCGCTCCCATAGTTTGCTTTTGTGCAAACGCCAGACCGGTATCGTAAAAACTCGTGAGATAGCCCAACCCGTAGTCGTTCGCCCACGGCATGATCCACGAATAGCTCCCATCACTCATTACGTGACTGAATCCGCCGTTGTCTTGAAATATGTACCGCGGAGGCGTCTGGAGTTGCGCGTTGGCCTGCCCCCAATCGACCGAGTACTGGTAATCGATATTGAAATTCGTAACAATCGGCTGCCCGCCGATGTTTAAGTATGCGGTAGAAGGAAAATAATTCTTCTCCACGTACTGCAGCAGGTTCACCAATACCTGCTGCGGAGAACAACCGTTGCAGGAATTCTCCCTGATGGCTCCCGCGTCGATCATGATCGCGAACGAAAATCCAGAATGCTTCTCCGCCTCGTGCATCACCAGTTGCGTGGCTTGATCCACGGCGTTGTTGTTCGGCCCATACCAATCGACGATCACGCCATCGATCCCGCGGCTGATCATGTCTTCGATTTGCCGCTTGACCTGCGCCGGATCGTTCGAGTTGTATCCGACGTTCATATGGTTGGACTGCCCGAACCACAGCAGCAATTGTGCCAGCACCTGGGTGTTAGAGCCCGAGTAGAGCAGCGAGTGAACGTCAACCTTGCTTACGTTATTCGCCCCCAGGTTTCCATTTCCCTGGTTGGCGAAATTGTTCGCGGCGCTGCTGTTGTTGGCAGTTTGAGCGCTGAGAGTAGTTGCTGCGTTGCTGAGAGTAGTTGCAGTGTTGAGGTTGGATGAATTCCGGCTCGAGCCACAGCCCGCCAGACACACTGATAGCACGAAAACGACAAAGATTGTTTTGAACGACACGTTGCCCTCAAGAGAGAAGTAAGCTGGGTCTTGCTTCGTTCTTGGCCAAATTCAGGAACGCGGTAATCGCGCTGGGATTTCCTCGAATCGGCTGGGGTTTAACCTACGAGGAGAGCCTATAGGCAATAGGGTGATAAGTGTAGATATCAGGAGGGCAGGAACCGTTTCGAAACCTCAACCGGTCGCGCAACCTTCGACGAGCGAAGCCCTAATCGCCATCGACTGCACCGACCTCAAAAACACCAGTGCGCAAAATCACCGACACCGCAACCTCTCTTGTGTAAGGTTGCGCACAACTGTAGATGTCAAAAACGAGTGCGGAGTCCCTTCATGCGGAAGGAGACTCGCAGTAAGAAAATCATCTGTGTGGTTTGTGGGAAGCCGATTACCAAGGCCCATCGCCCGTCTGTCCGAATGCAGCCGGGCAAAGAAACCCACATGGAGTGCTTCGTCAAACGCGAGAAGGACGCGGGCAAGCCTAACTGACTGAGCTTCGCACCGCACCGCTCTGCCCCCCGCAACTGTTCAGGGCGGTGTGCTCGTGTTCGGAATAAAACCGAGAAGGGAGGGGAGGTTCGGGAGGTTGAAAACACAAAACGCTTTGCACTTTTCCAGCGCCACGACGACGGGACTTAAAGTAGTACCAAAGGTCTGCTGAGGAGAGAACAAGACGAAAGAACAGTTCAAGGGCGTGCCGGAAAACCTGAACGCTCAAATGCGTCCCTCGTGACCGAGGGGTTTTAAAAGGACCGAGAGGTGCGGATCATCATCTAGTGCCCGGAGAGCGATTCTCCACGAAGAGGCCGGATACATTTACGAAGACTACCCTCTCGCCAACCTCCAACCTCTTGCAGTTCGGCGACGGACCATACATTGAGTGTAATGCGTGTTCTCGTCAATCAACGGCATGTTATTGCCTTGGAGAATATTCGGACGAATGGGCGGAACTGCGCAGGTTGCGTCGACGGGTGCTGGCTGTCGTTTTCGCGGGAGCGGCCATTTTCGTTCTTGTGCCTCTCGTCTCTACATTCGCATTGCCCGCAGCCGCCAAAGCAATCGGTCTTGCGCTGTTTGCAGCTTGGGTACTGGGTGCTGTTCAGGTTTTTCTTGGTGTCTGGCGAGTACGTTTACTGGTCATGCCCGAGATGCGGCAAGCCTTTCCACTACATCGCACGCTCGTACGGCAGATGGAACAATCCGTTCGCTCGGCACTGCGCTCACTGTGGCTTGCCAAAATGGGTGGACTCCGATCCTGAGCCAAACCTGAAGCGTGAGCTGGATCCCCTTAGAAGTAATTCAATATTCAAACTTGGTGAGTGAACAACGTTGATGCGAGTTTCTGAGTAACGTAACAACCCGATTACCCTCATCTTCTCCGTCGACTGAGTCGGAGGTACATTACGAAAGAAGAGTCCGCAACAAAATCTGCTTTGCTACCGCGAGGGAAAGGCATAGTATTCAGTTAACTATTTCATTGCAACTTGCCCTCAGTTCGCGCCATGAGGGTGCGCCCAGCTAGCGTCCACTATTCGTCTGATAACGCAAGGGGGGCCCCGATGCGACGCGTACCTCATTCCTGGCGAGAAGCCTACGAATTGGCCTTGATAGAGTCTGATCCCAACAAATTGATCGGGCGGATTGAATACGCCTTGAATGCCCTTGAGGGACGGTATTCTCAATGGGGAACCCATCCCGGAACATCGGCTGAACTGGCGGCAATCCAGAAAAGTATCTCGGCTCTTGAACGCCTGATGAAGCAAAAACAGCTTGGGAGGCTTGGGGCTGTCCTTTCAATTGCGAAAGGCCCACGTCGTCAACTGGAATCGCCACTTCATTCACCCGCTGGCCTCTGGTTTTGAGGGGCGAGGCCCAAGGGGGCATCTCAATCCTCGACGCAGCGCTTCCCATGCCCAAGTACTGGTGCCGCAGTGCTTCACACGGCTGTGACGGAAATCACTTAGCCTCACGCTCCCAAGGACTATAAACGTCAGTTGCACCGGAGGCCCGATTCCTCCCATCGGTGCTCTGCGCAGGCGGGAGCCGGGCAAAGTGAAATGACACTGTGGGTCCGTTTCGTACGTACTGTTTCCTTCATGGTATTCCTCGTCACCATACTCAGCCTGCAAATTGCAGGTCTCGGAACTACTGCTCGCGCTCAAACCTCTGCACCGGCTGGTCCTCAATTCACAAAACTGTTGGCCGACCCGCTTCCAGGGCATCCCAAGCCTCAGGCCGAACCATCCTTCTACAAGCCTGACACGCTCTATCAGTACATCGATGGTGGAGCAGACGTGTACCTGCTCTACGACTTCCTACTCTTGCTGCATCAGGACTTCAAAGCTGGTGCAGCGGACGTGACTGCCGATGTTTACGACATGGGCAAGCCCGAAGACGCCTTCGGTATCTACTCCGCCGAACGGTCCCCCAAGTACAACTACATCCCAGTCGGCGGAGAAGGCTATCGCAGCAAAGGAGTGCTGAACTTCTTTCAGGATCACTACTACGTGAAGCTGGCGGGATTCGGCGCAAGCGTCGATGCGCAACTCGATCAGCTTGCCCGCATGCTCTCGACTCGGATCGGAGGAAGCCGAACCGCTCCGCAGTTGCTCGTGAAACTTCCGCAACTGCACCGCGTAAAGCACTCTGAGCAGTACATCCGGAAAGATCCTCTGGGCCACGCGTTCCTGGCCCCCGCGTATGTGGTGACCTACGTATCCACTCCGAAAGAGAGCAAACTGCTAGTCTCCGTCGCCAACGACGCTGCCGCAGCTAAGGGGCGCTTGGA
>QIAL01000711.1:0-1835 GCA_003225535.1 Acidobacteriota bacterium
TGACGGCGAGCTTAGAGAGGGGACTTTATGAAAGGAGTAGGCCAAGCGAGCGGGGAAATGGCACAGAGATATTTTGCATTGTTCGTAAATCGCCTGGCCTACATCCTGCGGTCTCACAAACCGGGCGCGAACGGGAAGCACTACTACTATCGCCCGAAGCAGGATCGCCGGATCTCGCTCCAGACCATTTGCGAGCATTTGAACGGTCAGCTGACCATTGGCCTGTACGCGCTGAATCCGAATACGCAGCGCTCCAAGTGGGTGGCAATTGATGCTGACTATGAGAATGCGCTGGAGGATCTGCTGAAGTTGCAATGGGAGCTGCGTCAGGGTGGAGTTGAGGCGGCGCTCGAAAAGTCCCGCCGCGGTGCTCACCTCTGGATCTTCGCGGACAAGCCATTGCTGGCAAGACACTGCCGGATCTACATCTACAACCTGGCTCGTCGGTTGAAAGTGCCGGTAAAGGGCGGCTCTGGTCTGGCGGAAGGAATCGAGGTATTTCCGCGCCAGGATCAACTCGGTCCCGACGAATTCGGGAATGCTATTCGGGGGCCGCTCGGAATCCATCGTGCTACCGGAAGGCGCTACTGGTTCTACGGCGCAGACTACCAGCTCGATGCGCAACTCGACTACCTGGAGCGCCTGCGAAAGATCACTGAGAACGAAATGGGACGGTTCATCGATGGGCTCGAAATGCCGGAAGAGTTTCGTCCGAAGCCAAGAGTTGAGTTGCCGCCATACGATCCGACCCATCCGCAATTCCGCATTCTTGATTACGTCCGGCCGACGTGCAAGCGTGCAGGGAACCACTGGGCACGTTGCCCATCATGCGCGGAACATGGACGAGATCGCGGCGGCGACAATTTGGCCATTTCAGTTTCGGATCCGCGCAAGTACAAGTGCTGGGCCGGATGTACCAAGGAAATGATCCGAGCGGCCTTGGGACACCCGATTCGAGTCAGGAGGCTGGTTGAATATGGAACCTCAGCTCACGATGCAGAATAGGCGGTTGGAGACCGAAATCCTGGCACGGCAGGGACTGCGGCTCCCACCGATCACGCTGAAGTGTCTGAGAACTGCCGGCATCTACTGCCAGCCCTCGGTTTCAATCGAGCATCAACACCTGGCGAAGAAGTATGTGCTTCGGGGAGTCGAATCAGGCGGTGCGGTCGCGGAGGTTGGCGCGTATGCGAGCTTCGTAGATAAACAAGGCAACGCATTGCCCTGGCTGCAGCGTGTGGACAGCATTGGCGTAAACGGCGTGCACGCGATCGTCGTCGCGCCGGCACTGATCCGGCTGCAAATGCTTCGGATAGAGCGGACCTACGATCTGCTCATTACCCGGCACCAACTGGCAAAATCCGGGGATAACCAGAGGCCGCGGCTCGAAAGCTCGATCCTCTTTTACGGCCGCAGGGGCGGCCTGGAGATGGAGCTGTGGAGAAAGGACGCAGCGTTCCGCGGCACCGTCCGTCCGGTTTTCTACACCAGAGCGGGGGAGCGTGTGGTGCTGCCAAACGACTTCCAAGATGCTGCCACTCGAATCACGTCTGCCGTGTGCTGTCTCGGCTGCCGTCATTGTCATTTGCTCGGACCTAAGCTGATTGCCCCGGACCGGACGGAGAATCCCAACGCTCTCGATGTAACCGAGGAGCGGGGCGTGAGCGTCGATGCAGTTGCGGGCGGAGCGGCGTGAGGAATCTTGGATGAGCAGCGGCCCTACTACAGGCGACCTGCCGAGCATTGATGAGGTTCTTGGCGACCCTGCCGCTTCTTCTTGGCTTAAAACCGCGCTGCGTTCCGCTTTGTGTCGCGACCCCGTAGATGCCGCCCAC
>QIAL01000711.1:1884-9930 GCA_003225535.1 Acidobacteriota bacterium
GCGATTTGTTCTGCCCCTGCGCACGGTTGTATTGTCGACATCGGAGCGCAGTCCACAAAATCCACAAATCTGTTGTCCTTTATAATGTGCCGTCCACAACTCGGGCAGCTCTCTTGGCCGCACAACCCGGAACCACCCAGGTCGCCGGGAAAGAGGGACCAATATGCCTGATACCGAAACCGGAAATCGCAGACGGAATAGACAGAAAATCCCCCGCATTGGACCGGAAGAGGCCTCGCGAGTCTTTGCACAATGTGAACGCCTGCTGGACCGTTCTCCTGTCTTGGTTGAGAACCTGCGGCAGGCAGGTTTCGCGCGATTCCTGGCCCCGCTGCACGACCAAATCCTCGAGCTCGCGGTGCAGCCGGACTCATGGGGCGAGCGGACCAGGGCGCGCCTGATCGCGGAACTCTTTGCCGGCCTAAGAGGGATTCCAGCCCAAGATGCGCGTGTGGAGGAAATCGTGCAGTTCTCAAATGTTGTGGTGCCCTGTTTCCTCCTCGAACTGGGACGCCGAAGACAGCACATTGAGGTCGAATTTCCTGCTAATCCTTGCGATTCCGCCGCGCGCTTTGCGCTCCGCGCCGGGCCATCCTATCCGGTCCACTCCGTCAACAGCGAGCAGCTAGTCCGGCTAGTCGCCGAGGCCGGCGAGGAACTGGTCGGCCTTTGCTATTTCGGAGACCAGCAGAGCCGAGAAAAGATTGAGGCGCTTCTGGCTCTCAAAGGCTCAATGACCGATTCCTAACGCGGTCGTGCGGTTCATCTTAATTCTTCCGAACGAAGGTCGCTGGGAGCGCAACGGTAGATCCCCTGTTCGGCGTCAACGAAGAAGCCAGCCAACCGCCACCGCAACGATCGTGAGCTTTACTAACCAGCCGGTCGCATAAGAGGCCACAAACACCCGGTGCAGCTTCATAAACGCGGCATTAGCGAGGATCAGCGGCAACGGGCCGATTAGCCAGACCGCAGCCGCCAGTTTGACCGCGCCCGATACAGAATGAAGACCTAGTCGAGCGGTGACATAGGCAAAGACCCCACAGGTCAGAAAAGGTAGCGGACTGGTCAGAGCAATCGCCCTCGCTTCGTCACCCTTGCGCCAGATTTCGGGATAGGTGTAGCGTCGATGAATCCAATCCCCGGCGAAGAACCAATCGGTGAGCGACGAAACGATGCCGGCGCCAATAACGATCGCAACGAATCGCGCCCAGTTCATACCGTCTTTCCTCCAAATACGCAGGCATTGTACTCTCGGCATCGACAAAGGCGCTCATGGCTCATCCTCCGACCCTAATTTCGACAGAGGTCGCTGAATAACGGCCGTGACTTTTCGGCTTCGACGATTGTCGCGCGAGTGATTGACGCTGGAAGTCGCTGGAGATGCGAAATCCCGGCCCGAGATGGGACGATCAGCACAATCACTCGCGGGACAATCTGAAAACAAAACTCGTGGAACCTCGAAAAATAAAGCGGTTTTCGGCAGCCACAATCATAGCTATAATAGCCATGATGGAGGTGGCCGTTATGCGAAGCGTTAATGTTGCAGAACTGGGGAGGAAATCATCATACGGGACCGTAATCTTCCTGTGGCGAAGCTGGTTCCTTTCTCTCCTGGAGAGGGGACCGAAGAAGAGCTGCTCTTAGTCGCTGCCGGCAAGATGCGATTGCCTGAGAGGCCGGTAGATCTGGAGAAGGTATTGCGGGTTCCAACAGGCAAAAACCTCGGTCGAGCGGGAACGCAAGCTCTGCTTGAAGATCGGGAACAATCGCTATGAGCAAGCAACCTGCTTTTTGGGACTCGAGCGCGCTGGTGCCACTGTGTGTGCATGAATCGACGAGTCGTAAGGCGCATGCTCAACTGCGGAAGTTCCTGCCGGTCGTGTGGTGGGGGAGTTTAGTGGAAGTCCACAGTGCAATGGCTAGACTCCATCGCCTCGGCCAGCTGACCGATGCCGAGGAACAAAAGGCTCTGTCTCAACTCGACCTGCTAAACCGCGGCTGGAGGGAGATTCTCCCAGGCGATCACGTGCGCGAATTGGCGACGCGTCTTTTGGACGCTCATGACTTGCGAGCTGCTGACAGCTTGCAACTAGCTGCGGCTTTGACCTGGTGTCAACAGCGTCCGGCAAAGAGAGACTTTGTGTGCGCAGATCAACGACTATCCAAAGCCGGAATAGCGGCTGGTTTCTCCGTCCTAGAACTCTCCTAAGGGACCCCCTTCTCGATCTTCTCTTGAACACCTTTCTAGCATCCCACAGCTTCCGTTGACGAGCTCGGGTTCGACCGCGATCTTTCTGACCACTTTCAGTCACAGGAGGGCTGCAATGTCAAAAAGCATAAACAAAGTGATCCTTGTTGGGAACGTTGGCAAAGACCCTGAGGTCAGGTATTCACAGAGCGGCACTCCAGTCGCGAATAGCATCGTGGCCTGGAAGCGCTTGGCGGAGATCGTCGGCGAATACGTTTCCAAAGGTTCCAAGCTTTACGTCGAGGGAAAGATTCAGACCTCGAGCTGGAAGGATAGGCAGAGCGGGGAGAGGAAATATCGCACTGAGATCGTCGCCCGCGATCTGCTGCTACTCTGCCCGCGGGAAAACGGCGGCGGCGGCCACCAACGTCCGAGGCACAACGAGAATCAGGACCAGCCTTCCCGCGCTGGCTCCGGCGAAATTGTGGACCAGAATATTCCATTCTGAAGCGTTTGGGAGATTCCTGCACATCCTTACGAAGGGAGAGATGTCATGAGCCCAACCAATGGACACGCGAACGAACCGGCAAATGGCTCCGTCAACGCAGTGCAGCAGTTTGCTCCAGCAGCTGGCAACACAACTATCCCCACCGCGCTGACGACTGCGGCAAAGATCAGGGAGCTGATCGCTAGTCTGGAACTACCCTTTCATCCTTCGGTGATCGAATGGCGGGTCACCAACACCAGCAAGGGGGGATCGCCGCGCGGCCAGGTTATGCCCTACGCCGACCAGAGAGCTTACACAGATCGTCTAAACGCGCTGTTTACCCCGGCGGGCTGGACACGCAGGTATTCAGTTCATACCAGCGCGAATTTTGAGCGGAGTAAGGATCAGAGGATCGTCGCGAAAGTGCTGGTCACCTGTGAGCTAACCATCTTCGGCCTGGGCTCGCATTCCGCAACCGGAGAAGAGTGGGCCGACGATGATAACGCTGCCACGGCTGCGGAAGCGCAATCTTTCAAAAGGGCGTGTTCCTGTTTTGGACTCGGGCGGTATTTGTATTACTTCACCGGAACGTGGGTCGATCTCGACGATCGCAAGCGGCCTAAGACTGTTCCGAAACTGGACGACTGGGCAACGCCTGAAGGATGGCGGCGGGGTCTTCGGCCCCACGCGGAGCAGGATTTGAAGCCGGCCGAGCGAACCGCTGCTGGAACCGACTGGAATGGCGATGGCCATCGCAACGGTAACGGTGCGAGCGACCACGGTGCCAGCCTCGTTCGCGAGATCGAGCAGATGGAACGAGCGCTGGGAAAACGCATGTATCGCGGGTTGTTGAAGACCCTAGCGAGAGTGTGGAATCCGAAGGATATTCATGACCCAGCGATCCAACAGAAGGTGCTGGCGCACATGCAAGCGGCCGAACGAGGTTTCCGCCGGCTGGATGCGGCGCTAGAGAGAGTCGGGCCGGAACCGCTGACCCAAATACTCCGCTCTCTGACGTTGCAGTCATTGACCCAGGTGGACAAGCTGCAAACGTTGCATCAGATCGTGCTTGCGCTTGAAGAAACTGCACAAGGAACTACTATGAACGGATAGATGATCGTCAGGAACGACTCCAAGAGACTTTATAGTCGTATTCAGCTATGAGGCTCAGTGTTCATCCCGTTTCCCCTCGGACCCTCCGCAAGGAGTTCCGGCCGACACTGCGCCTTGCGTTGCCACTGATCTTCGCCGAGATTGGCTGGATGAGTATGGGTGTGGTGGACACCATCATGGTTGGGCGGCTTCCCAACAGCGCGGTGGCAATTGGAGCTACGGGCCTCGGCCAGAGTCTCTACAACAGCGTGGCGATTTTCGGTGGCGGACTACTTCTTGGCATGGACACCTTCGTCGCGCAAGCGCATGGACGCGACGACATTGGAGATGCCAGGCACTCGCTCGTGAATGGATTTTCTCTAGCTCTCGCCCTCACTCCGATTCTTATGCTTCTCGTATCGTTCTGGCCGATGCTGATGCGGAGGTTCGGAGTCAGCTCGGAACTGATCCAACCGATGCAGCCATTCTTGCAGGCGCTGAACTGGGGCACTCTGCCGTTATTGTGTTATTTCGCGCTTCGACGTTATCTGCAGGCAGTGCATGTGGTCAATCCCATCATGTTTGCGCTCGTCTCCGCCAATGTTGTGAATCTCGTGGGAGACTGGGCGCTGATCTACGGGCATCTCGGCTTTCCAGCGGTGGGCATCACTGGCTCGGGCTGGTCGACCTGCCTGGCTCGCATCTACATGGCGCTCGTGCTGCTAATCACTCTTGCATATGTCGAGTCCAAGCGCAGCCTACCTGATGGGGCGCTTGCGGTCGGGATCGATTTGCAACGGGTGCGGGCCCTGCTGACGCTGGGCTCACCGGCAGCCACGCAGATATTGCTCGAGATCGGAGCGTTTTCGGCAGCTACCGCGCTCATTGCGAAACTCGGACCGGTTCCGGCGGCAGCGGTTCGCGTGGGACACCAATTGGGAAGAGGAGATCCAACAAGGGCGCACCTTGCCGGGTGGTCTGCCATTTTGCTCGGCGGCGGGTTTATGACCTGCACCGGTCTGGTATTCGTTACAGCTTCGGAGCAGATTGCGCGGCTGTTTACCCCCGATCCAGCGGTGATTCGCGTGGGCGCAACCCTTCTTCTGGTGGCTGCAGCCTTTCAATTGTTCGACGGCTTACAGACGGTGGCCACTGGCGCTTTGCGCGGTAGCGGCGATACACGCACACCGATGCTCGCGAATCTCATCGCCTATTGGCTTATCGGACTTCCTTTGGGCTACGTTCTGTGTTTCCGATTCGGTCTGGGCGCACTGGGAATCTGGATTGGGCTATGCATTGGTTTAATAATCATCGGGAGCGCTCTCCTCTTTGCTTGGCACAGGCGACTGCGGTCCAAAGTTTCGCTTCGTTGACCCTACAGTAAAACCTGAAATCCCTATCCTGCGACTGCGGTTCTCGGCTGCAACACAGGTCGCTAAGCTGAAAGCAAAATCCCATGGAAAACGAACCATCAAACATGCAACAAGCACTTCCACCCGAGCAAGCCGCAGCTAAGGTGGCTATCCTCGCCGAGTGCCAGCGATTGGCGGAAGCGGGAATCACTTTTGTAGCCGTGCATTTCGACGGCTCAGGCGATGAAGGCGTGAACGAAGACATCAAGTGCTACGCCACTGAGGATTACGCTTACGAAGAAAGTGAAGTTCAGGACGCCAACTTTTCGCAGCTGCAGGAACACTTTGAGACCTTTGTCCCGTACGGATATGAGAACGACTGTGGAGGCTTCGGCGACGTGATCTTGAACGTGAAAACCCGCAAGATCACGGTTGAACGCAATGACCGCTTCGAGGACTACACGACCTCGACCTACGAGGTGTAGCCATGGCCCACCCGTTGAAACACGCGGAAAGCAGTGCCCGGAAATTCGGCGGCAAGGTCGAGGACTATCTTGCAATCCACAACTGGTTCGACGAGTCAAAGTCCTTTTTCACAGATTTCCGCCACCGCGCACTCCGCCATCATGCCGAAGGGATCTTCTTGTGCGAGCGTATCTTCGGTGTCGCAATCAATAGCCACCGCACAAGATTGGCTATCGCAAATCAAGCCCGCCCACTGGATGTATGGCCAGCGTCTTGAACAGGACGATTCGGATCTCCCGCACGCTAATCGATGAACTCTTCGTGCCTTCTCGAGAATAGGCTAAGCTGGCAGGGTGCTGAACCTCAATTTGTCGATCCCGAGCTCTCGGTTTGGGAATGAGTTTAGACGATGAATGGCTCGGCGACTCGCGACACTGGCGTCCTCATCGTTGGCGCAGGGCCAACGGGCCTGGTGCTGGCGCTGTGGCTAACGCGGCTGGGCGTGCGCGTGAGGATCGTCGACAAGACGGCGGAACCGGGGACCACATCGCGCGCTCTTGCCGTGCAGGCACGCACGCTTGAGCTGTACAACCAGGTCGGCCTCGCGGAGGAGGTCATCGCTCGTGGACGTAAGATGATCGCCGTGAATCTCTGGTCGGCCGGCAAGAAGGCGGCACGTGCCATCTTCGGCGATATGGGCGCAGGATTCAGCCCGTTTCCTTACGCTTTGATCTTTCCGCAAGACGAGCACGAACGTCTATTGATTGATCGCCTCGACGAGGTTGGCGTCCAAGTCGAGCGCCAGACCGAACTCCTGAGCTTCGAGGATGCGGACGGTCGGGTGCTGGCGCGTCTGAAGCGGCCGGATGGAACCGAGGAGACCTGCGAACCTGCCTACATTGCGGGATGCGACGGGGCACATTCCACCGTGCGAGAAGCGCTGGAGATCGGCTTTCCTGGCGGGGTGTACCACCATCTCTTCTATGTCGCCGATGTGGAGGCGAGCGGAGCCACTATGAACGGCGAACTGCACGTCGCACTAGACAGGACCGATTTTCTCGCGGTTTTCCCCTTGAAGAGCGATGGGCGCGCGCGGCTGATCGGCACGGTGCGTGAGGAGTCAGCACAGCAGCACGATAACCTGTCGTGGAACGATGTGAGCAAGCGCGTCATCGAATGGATACGCATCGACGTGAAGCGCGTGAACTGGTTCTCTACCTACCGTGTGCATCATCGGGTCGCCGCTCATTTTCGCAAGGGACGCGCTTTCCTGATTGGCGACGCCGCCCACATCCACAGTCCCGTAGGCGGGCAAGGCATGAACACCGGCATCGGCGACGCGGTGAACCTTTCCTGGAAGCTTGCCGCAGTCGTGCACGGGCGGGCTGACGCGTCGCTTCTGGAGAGCTATGAGCCGGAACGAATCGCCTTTGCCCGGCGCCTGGTCGCGACTACCGATCAGGCCTTCACGGGCGTGACCAGCTCCGGGGCGATAGCGCGGTTTATACGATTGCACACCGTGCCGCTCTTGGTCCGGCCCCTTTTCGCCATCCCGATGATGCGGCACTACATGTTTCGCACCGTCTCACAGACAGCGGTGAACTACCGAGGAAGCAGCTTGAGCGCGGGGCGTGCGGGAATGGTTCATGGGGGCGATCGTTTGCCGTGGGTGAGGGCGAAGATGAACGGCGTCGACAAGGACAACTTTGCGGCCCTGACGTCGTTGGACTGGCAGGTCCACGTGTACGGCGACGTCTCACCCGACATCCATGGCCTGTGTGACCAGCGAAAATTGGCGCTGCGGGTCTTTCCGTGGCGGTCGGAGATGCGTCGAGCGGGGTTGCGGCGCAATGCCGTGTATCTCGTTCGACCTGACGGCTACGTGGCGCTGGCGGATCCTGAGGGAAACGCCTCGGCGATCACGTCCTATCTCGACATGCGGAAGATCATCCCGATGAAGTAGTGGTTGGTTTCTGCCTCGTGGCGCCCACATGCGATCCTCGCTTAATAAAAAAAGGATAGGCGGCTATCCTTTAAGGATGATTCTTGCCCTCCGATAGTGAGTGAGGGAACCGATCCGCTTAGATCCTTCCTTGCCCAACCGAGCCCGGCGATTACCTGGCCTCGTCTCCGATTGGCCGATACGTCTCGTGTACCGCCATCCGCCTAGTCAAGGCCGCCTTCCTTCCTAATCTATCCGTCTTGAAAACCCAAAAGGCACGTGTGAGCCCCACTAACAGCAAAGGAGGTGCTTGTGAACCCTTGCATCTCCGCGGTCCAACACTTACGTCCGCTTCGGGGCGGAGCCCAGTCTCAATTGTTGAGGGCATCTGACGGCTGCCGTTACGTCACCAAATTTCAAAATAATCCTCAACACCTCCGAGTGCTGGCGAACGAGATGCTAGCCACCAACTTGGGTCTAGCGCTTGGGCTGCCGATGCCACCCGTGGAAGTGATCGAAG
>QIAL01000711.1:9978-10647 GCA_003225535.1 Acidobacteriota bacterium
CGATATACGTGGGCTCGGAGAGTCCAGGCATGAGTTTCGACTACTTGCCCTGCGAACTGCTAGAGAAGGTTCGTAATCTTAAGGACTTCCCTCGGGTTCTTATCCTGGACAAATGGACGTGCACCAGCGATGGACAGCAGGCCATCTTCTGGAAAGCGCGGAGAAGGCAGCGATACTCCGCAACCTTTATTGACCAGGGCTACTGCTTCAATGCCGGCGAGTGGACGTTTCCCGACTCTCCCCAACGGGGCGCATATGCGAACAACTGCGTTTACGAGGGTGTCATGGGATGGGAGGCGTTCGAGCCGGCGCTCAGTCGGGCCGAAGAGACGGACGCTCACACCATTTGGCAATGCGCCGCTGATATTCCCGAAGAGTGGTACGAAGGAGATCGAGATGGGCTAGATCGGTTGGTGCAGGCACTGCATCAGCGCCGTGAGACGATTCGAAAGTTGATCGGCGATTTTCGTAAATCTACTAGAAACCCGTTTCCAAGTTGGAGCGACTCGTCGGGATCGGTTGCGCTGTCCACGTTTGGGCAAGACGAAGTGTTTGACATTCGGTAGGATGGAACCCTGATGGACCTTTACATCATTGCGGGCCCTAATGGCGCTGGCAAGACAACTTTCGCTCGGGAATTTCTCCCCAACTATGCGGATTGCAAGAACT
>QIAL01000711.1:10678-12969 GCA_003225535.1 Acidobacteriota bacterium
GGTCATTTGCCAGAAGGCGTGTGTCCTTCGCTTTCGAAACTACGCTCTCAGGCCGCAGCTATCTGACTCTGCTCCGAAAACTGAAGACCGAAGGCTACGACATTCATTTCTTCTTTTTGTGGCTGAGGAGTGTGGATCTTGCGCTGTCAAGAGTCGGGAACGCGTGTCGCGGGGCGGACACGATGTGCCTGAACCCATCATCCGACGGCGGTTCGATCGATCTATGCAAAATTTCCAGCTTTACTATCGGCCTTTGGCTAAGGGTTGGACGCTGTTTGACAACTCGGGCGCGATCCCCAGCGTCATTGCGTTCGAGAGGGACGAAACAACCCGTATAATAGATAGGACAACCTATACTGCGCTGGTTAAGCGCTACGGTCGCACATGAGCAAACCCTCAAGAGACATCCTACAGTTACCGATCGAGAAGCGGGCCGAAATTGCCTTTAAGGTTGCAGTGGCTAAGGCCATCGATGAACATACCCGCTTAGGCCTACCCGTCTACATCTGGCGCAACAGCAGGGTCGTGAAATTGTCCTCGAACAAGAGACGTAGTTCCTCGAGGCGTCCGAAGTAGGGTTTGTCGGGTCGGCGCTCGTCCAATATCTCTATCAATTGTCACTGGATTGAACTGGCGACGGCAGAAAATGCGTTGTTTGCGTTTGAGCCGACCAGACGAATTGTCCCGACGACCAACACCAGAATTACCGCCAGCATAACGGCATATTCTGCTATGTCTTGGCCCGCCTCGTGCTTCCAAAGCCGGCGAATAAAATGAGTCATGTTCGCCACCTGCACACAGCCCGATTTTCCACCTCCCCGTTCCGTGGTCTCGCAAATCGGCAAATCTCCCGGCCACGGAGTAACTGGCAGAGCGGCTGGATAGTTGGACCGGATAAAGAGGTTCGGCCCCTCGTACTGGCAACCCATTTGGCTTAGCTCTTCGCCAACCTACTGCTCAACCTGAAGTTCGCTACCTAAGCCCGCCTTTCAGGCTGCTCCCCAACAAATGAGAAATGAGGATGGCCATGAGAATTCGTGTGTCCACGAGGGCCGACTTGTTTGAAAAACGAAAACAGCAACATGTCGAGCGCGGCTACCGAATTGAAGATGAGCGGCCAATCCCGGTGAACGATTTCTGCTCGTTCATCGCCGTGAGCGAGGTACCCGATTCCGACGGAATTCCCGACCTTGTGGCACAGGCGCTCAAGGGGTAACAACTCTTGGGCGAATGAAGGAAGCCTCGGTCTCTTTCCGTTATTCCGGTCAAGTACGCGAATTCCAAGTCATTGATTTTACAGGTGCATTGTCCTCGATTGCGGAGAGAAAATAGAGAACCCCAGATATAATTAGGATGCGAGGTGTATGTGGCGGATTTCTTTGTTCCGGCACACTGGAGGGCGAACTTTGAGTACAGACAAGACAATTCGCAGGGTTCGAAACCCGGAACAGCAAGAAGCGGAAACGTATCGTTACTGGCAAAGCTTGCCGATCGGCGCAAGACTGTCTGCCGTCTGGGATGTCAGTGCGGCCGCTTATGCGTTTGCCGCTGCTTACAACGGAGCTCGCTTCAATGATGCCGGAAGACCTCAAAGAGCTATTACGCGCATTCAACGATCAGGCAGTTAAGTTTCTTGTCGTAGGGGGCTATGCTTTCGGCGTTCACGCCGAGCCGCGAGCAACCAAGGATCTGGATATTTTTGTCCGATCCGACGAGGAAAACAGCAAAGCAGTATTTCGTGCGCTCGCACAATATGGCGCGCCTCTCGGCGGCCTAACTCCGTCTGACTTTAAGGATGGCACGACTTTCCAAATCGGCCAACCCCCGGCACGAATCGACATTTTGCAACACATCGACGGTGTCACATTTGACGAAGCCTGGGAGAACCGCATCGAGGGAATTATCGATGGCCAAATCCAAGCTGCCGTCATATCCAGAGACGATCTCATCCGAAATAAGCTTGCCACTGGACGGGAACAAGACATTCTCGATGTTAAGAAACTACGAACTGCCAAACAACGAGGTTTCACCTAGCGGGTCTGCGCGGGTGCACTGAGACGGAATCAAGCGGCCGTTCGATCCGTAACTTCTTCCATGAATATCGTCGATTGGCTGATTCTTGGTATCTGTCTGATAATTCAGACGGAAGGTGGCAGTAGTGGTGCTTGAGCGAACGAGCAAGCCTTGTATAACGAATCGAGAGCAGTATGAAGCGCTAATCGAGCGCTAGGGTGACGAATGAATTAAGTTCCCAAGAATATCCTTCGACTACCGCTGGAAAAACGCGCTGA
>QIAL01000367.1:0-8544 GCA_003225535.1 Acidobacteriota bacterium
GTCGTTGGAGCGGGTTGGATTAAAGGCGCGCATGGGCCATCGACCGAGTGAGCTTTCCGGAGGCGAACAGCAGAGGGCGGCGCTGGCGAGGGCGCTGATCAATCGACCGCAGCTTTTGCTGGCAGATGAGCCGACTGGAAATCTCGACAGCCATACAGGGACGGAAATCATGGATATGGTCCGTGATTTCAATCGTGCGCTCGGCATGACCGTAGTGATGGTGACGCATGAGCGGGCGCTGGCGGAACGGTATGCGCAACGAATGATCTTTCTGGCAGATGGGAAGCTAGTGGACGATCGGGCTAATGATCCGTCACCTTTTTCCGCCGCAGAGGGAGGACGGGCTTGAAGTTTCCGGACCTAACCGAGCTTGCACTGCGGAATCTGCGAGAGTCCTTGTTGCGGAATTCATTGACCACCATCGGGATTTCCGTGGGGGTCGCTTCTCTGGTAGCCATGCTCTCCTTAGGAACCGGTTTGCAGCAGATGCTTTCACGACGATTGGAAAAGTCTGGATTGTTTGACACCGTCTTTGTCTCCTCCCGGCGCGATTTGCGCGGTGGGCGCCAGGAGGAAAGGAGTGGTCCAACTCCGGGAGAAAGCCGAGTTCTTGACGAAGCAGCGCGGGTAGAAATGGAGCATCTGCCGAATGTAAAAGAGGTTTACCCAGATATCCGCTTCTCTACCGAACTGCAGTTCGAGGACAAGCCGCACCTGACGATGATCTCCGCTCTGCCATTGTCCGCTAAGTCGAACGATTCTTTTGATGGCATGCAGGGCAGGTTCTTCTCGTCCGACACAGCGTCCGAGGTAATTCTGCAGAAGTCGTTTGCCGAAGAACTTTTAGGAAAGACGCCGCCGCTAGGTCAGCCTGAACCGAGCGTAGCGGAACTGGCAAAGCCGCTCTTGGGGAAAGAACTCATCATGCGTTACGCGCAGCGTGCCGAGGGTGGGGATCAAACGACCGTTCCGGGGCCTGAAAACCAAGAGAGCGAGACGGCAGGCGCTTCGTATTCCGTGGTATCGCGTGAGCAGAAGCTGACCATTGCAGGGATTTTGGATCTTGATCCCGAAAGCCTGCGGGGACCGATGCGGGCCCGAGTGTTTCTTCCGTTGGGATTGGCCGAGAATCTCCACGTTATGCAGTTAGTGGACCTGCGTGAGGTCTCCCGGGCAGCAAGCAAACAGCCGGTCTATTCATCGATCAGCGTGCGGGTGAAAGATCCGTCGAGGATACAAGGCGTCGAGGATGCGATTAAGAAAATGGGATTCACCACCTTTTCAATTCTCGATGCCAGCCGCAGCTTGCAACAGGTCTTCAGGGTGCTGTATGCGTTTCTGGGGATTTTCGGAAGCCTGGCGTTAATCGTGGCCTCCATCGGAATCGTCAACACGCTGGTGATGGCCATTCTCGAACGACGGCGTGAAATTGGAATTATGAAGGCGATCGGAGCCAGTGACGGCGACGTGAAGAAGTTGTTTTTCGCCGAGGCTGGCGCGATGGGAATTGCGGGAGGGATCATTGGAGTTGTGCTTGGCTGGGCTATCGGTCAGGTCATCAATTTTGGAACCAATGTTTACTTGAAGAGCCAATCCATTCCGCCCGAGCACTTCTGGGCTGTGCCTTTGTGGCTGGTTGGTTTTGCTATCGGTTTTGCTTGTTTCGTCAGTCTAATCTCGGGGCTTTATCCGGCTGGGCGAGCGGCTAAACTCGACCCGGTGCAAGCGTTGCGTTACGAATAGACTGCATGTCCCCACCCACACGATTCTGGTTAACACTTTCAGTTTCCATTTGGCTGATCGTGGGCGCGGCAACCGCGCAGAGCCGAATTGACTGCAGTGCATTGGACAGTCGCATTCTGAAACGATCCGTCCGCTATTGTGTTTTCATTCCTTCCGGGTACGACGCTGGGGCCACTCAGAAACCGCCACGGCGGTATCCCGTGCTCTATTTCCTGCATGGCTTGGGAGACAACGAGCAGACGCTTTTCAATAGCGGCGGGTGGACCCTTCTGGATGGTTTGCGCAGTCAGCATAAGATGGGGGACTTTCTCATCGCGGCACCGGAGGGGCGCCGAAGTTTCTACATCAATTCCGCGGATGGATCGGAACGTTACAGTGATTTCTTCCTGCAAGAATTCATGCTGCGAATTGAAAGCAAGTACCGGGTTCATGCTGGGCGGGCAGGAAGGGCAATAACCGGAATCTCGATGGGCGGCTATGGGGCATTTCGGTTCGCGTTCGCGCGTCCGGAACTTTTTTCGGCGGTGAGCGCGCAGAGCGCGGCATTGATCACGGAAACTCCCCAGCGACTCAATGCGGCTTCGAACGCAGGGCTTCCTTTGCTGGCAGTGTTGAGTCCGGTTTTCGGCAAGCCCGTCGCCGAGCGGCACTGGAATGACAACAATCCCTTTTTGTTGGCGAAACGAAATGCCCTTGGGGTGGCAAAACTCGCGATCTACTTTAATTGTGGCCAGGAAGACAACTATGGATTTGAAAAAGGAGCTGAGGCGCTGGACCTCGAACTCTCCGACGAACACATTAAACATGAATACCACGCTTATCCAGGCGACCACAGCATCACCTATTTTCTTTCTCATTTCTCCGAAGTAATGGAGTTTCACTCCAAAGCATTCGGATCACTTGCGCAGCCGTGATCTCACCTGACCCTTCATCTACACGTCCTCGCAAGGGAACATGGGTCATGTAAACTAAAGAAAGCACCGACGGCTCCTCGGATCACGAAAACAGGCCTTTGGCGCAGGGCGCCCCGCTGCGGAGAGGTGGCCGAGTGGTTGATGGCTCCGGTCTTGAAAACCGGCGTACCCGAAAGGGTACCGGGGGTTCGAATCCCTCCCTCTCCGCCATTTTTTTATCAAATAGGTTGAAAACTGGTGATACCTCCCGAGATACCGAGTTGAATCGGAGGTGCCAGTGGCCAACACTTAATCCCGCGAAGTTAACCTCGCCAAACGTTCCAGACCCCATTAGGAATGTGGTACCGGCCCATTGCGCGGCGCGTCAAACGGTCGAATCCGGCCCGCCATCCTGATTTCGGCGCCATTAACGAAGGTTCGGACCGTGACTCGGCCGCAAGCACTCCAAGGGAGAGAGAATCGAATGCCCACGCTTTGCAAAAAGAATGCGCAGAGGGTGGGCCCCCGACTGCGTTGAGTCTGAAAGGGTGGGCCGCCCGCGGAGGATCTGCGACAACCACAGCGTGCAGAGTGGGTCAGACGCAGCTCGCGCCGTACAAAACCGACTACTACTTCTGCTTCCACCACGCGGAGGGGGCGGCAATCTTACGCGCTTGGAGCAGGTATGCGTGAAGCATTCAGTCTGAGTGCTCTTCGCGTGCATAACAGACCCGGTTGTCGGGGATGACAAGCCTACGGCCTCAGCAGGATACCAATTAAGCCGGTGCGACTTGCGGCAAGGCGCGTTCTGATTCTTTTTCTTTGGCTTTTCTTTGGCTTTGTTTCGTTACTTCGCATGCCGAGCCGTGTAGCGTTTGGTCAAGCGAAAGGCAAATGTGAGCGCGAGACAGTGCCACTATTTTCCGTCGCTGGCTGTCAGCGCGACGAAATGCGGCTCCGAGCGGTGTAGCCTGTGCGCTCAATCCAACGACCGTAACTCCGGGCCCAGGCGCGTCGACGAGCAGGCTGGCGGCGAAGACCTCGGCTGCGATGCAATCGTCGCTTCAAGGGAGCGGCTAATGTTCTCAAATCGAGGCCGCGATACTGTGGGGCTCAATTCGACAGCAGAAAGGGAAAATTAAGTGGCAACACGCTTGGATCAAGAAATTGAGCAGTTGGAGAAGATAGTAGAAAAGTGCTTGAACCGCTGCAATGCGATGTGGGATGGGATCCGTTGCACTTTGGCGGCGAATCATGAACCGACAAACTCCCACAAATTTCCGATTGAATTTCTGCTGACGCCGGGCCTGCAAGGATTAGGAGGGCATTGGCGCGGGAGGCGTGTAGGGAACGACCCGAATGAACTCATCGGTCCCGAAGGAACGAAAGAAGGCTGAGCCTTTCTAGTGAAGGTCCCACACCTGCCTTGGGCGGGCCTGCGCTAGGCGGAGGCTGGTCTCGATCCGGAGAATCGCGTCCGCTTGAAAAAAAGAGGAGAGAGGGCACCGCAAAGCACTCTCTCTCCCTTCATCCACGGCTACTTACTTTGTGAGAGTGAAATCTGCCTTACCTCCACCTGATACCGTAACCGGCTTGGACAGATTCTTTGCGCCCTCATGCCACGCGGTCACTGTGTAACTTCCGTCGGGAACGTCTTTGATTTTGTAATTTCCGCTGTCGTCCGTCTCTGCAAAGAAAGGAGTGGGGCTGACAATTATGTATCCCGCCATCTCCGGATGTACGTTGCACAACACGGGCGCGACCCCGGGCTTCGCGAATGTGAAAGGACGTTTTTCACCTTTAGGCCAAGTTCCGAGATTGTGCCCCGCTTTCTTATCACCATTGATCGCGGTCCAAAAAGCGTTATGTTGCACGGTGTCGCTGTTTAGGAACTCCACGGTCGTACCCTGCTGAACTACGAGTATGTGCGGCGCAAACATCAGGCCCTTTTGATCCATGACCGGATGATCCTTGGGGGCCGGAAATGTTTTGCCCGCAATGGCATCAACGTACACCACTGACTTCCCCTTCATTCCCGCAACCTTACCCTCGATGTCGCCCGCCCATGCCGCCAAATTCAACGCTGCCGGCAGTAGTACTAATATGCAGGTTCTCAATTTCATTGTGCTTTCTCCGTTGATATTCACAGTTAGTTAGAAAAGGAATCTCGCCACTAGATAGACCGTGTTGTTGCTCTTCGCATCCCGGCCTGCGCCGTCGTAATTGAACGCGGTGCCGTTGAATCGCGTGTACCCGGTGTACTGCGCGGAGAGCTCCAAGTTTTGCCAAGGCCAATATGAGAAGTTCGCGATATAGCCTGCGCTTCGCGGGTCTCCATTGGCGCTTCCACTCACATCACCCGGTGTATAGAGGAGCGGATCAACTGTGCCGTGTGTGTCGAACCAGCCGAATGTACCTGACACGCGATTGCCGAAATGGTATTCGGCATTCGCCATGATGGTATTCAGATGGTGACTGCCCGGGGATGCCGCATCCAGAGCTGCCATGGCTGCCAGATTTGAATTCTCGCGAATGTAGGTGCCGCGCAGGGAAAGCACGTCGGTCTTGAACAGCGTCCGATCGATCTGCGCGTCTACAGCCCAGTCGGTGAAGTCATCCTCAAGACCGGTGATCGCGCCGGGACTGGACCGCATGTGCATGCCGTAAGCGCCGATCTCGTATTGGGTTTTTCCCGTGAGCTGTTGGTATGCCACCCGCCAGTAGGGTGCAACACCGCGAATGTTCAATCCGAAATCAGTGCCTGAATTGGGTTGCGATGCTCCAACGTGTTGTGAGCGATACATTGCCGCGTCCAAGTACAGGTGGTTATTCCACATGGCGTAGCCGCCGACACCCGCGACATCTTGCCCCAGACTCGCGATGATTGGGGCAGCCGTGGGAGTGGGCGCCCAGTCATCGGCGACCCACGAGTAACCCCACGTCGGCGTGGTGTTCCACAGGTCCTCGATCGTTGGACCGTTGTTGGCGTCCAGTCCGAACACCAGTTCCTTGCCACCCAGCGTGGTCTTGTTCGCGTACCTGACGTCTGTATTGTCGATGCCGAAATGGTCATCTTGTACGTCGTAAGTGACTTGAACGAAACTGCCAACATGGGATGTCCAGGCGCCGGACAGGAACAGGGAGATGTCTTGCGGAAGTTCAACGCTGCCGTTTTGAGTTCCCGGAACCGGAGACTTTGTCGAGGTAAATGACGTTTCGAACATGGCAGAAAGAGGCAAAGAAGCAAGAAGATCAAGGGCCGCCCGCTTTTTCCCACCATCGGCTTTTACCACTTTTGTCTCATCCGCGCGGTCTACATATGCGAGCAGTTTGAACCTTCTCCCAGCTGGGTTCAGCTCCGGCGGAGTGTAATGACATCCGCTGCAAGGCAAGCCTGTCTGCCGCGCGAAGCTTGGAACAGCCATGACGCGCGGTGGATTCACTGTGGCGAAAAGCACAACCATGAAAGGAAATGCCAATGCCAATAATACCGTCACTTTCTTCATCTGATAAATTCTCCTTTTATCGCGTGTTTCTATTCCGTGCGAAACACGTAGTCTGTGTGCTCCGCAGTCCAACCGATGTGCTGTGATATCAAGACTTATCCCTGGGAGTGTCTAGCAATTCGAGAGACGAACCTGGGGGCGAAACCGTTTCACGAAACTTCGCAACCATTGGGTAGTCTCAGGAATGCAGACTACGCACCGCAAACAGACGGTTTCGGTTATCTCGCAGGGTACAACAGGGGGAGACGACCCAAACAAACAGGAAGGGTCACCGCATTTATGCCACAGTCCGCAGATAAGATCAACACGCGAAGCCTAGGAAGATTGTAAATAACTTGTAAGGTCAGCGGCATCTTGTGAAACTTGTGGATAACTCGGGAGGTGAAGCGTGTCTGGCGTAACTATGTGATCCTTATTCTGCTTTTTCTTGCTTGCTTCGCTGTTCCGAGGAAAGTTGGTGTCCGCAGAGCCCCTCGAGAAACAATCCGCCGATCGGTCTCGTTGCCATGGAACTAGAGAATCTGTCACACTGGGAGTCCCATCGCAATGTGGACCTGAGCGCAGTTCATGCCATTACCGCTGGAATCTTAATTGTTGCAGTCGCGAGCCTAGCGCTCAAGACCTCTGCCGATGAATGCAATGGCGATGACACCAATCGCCCTGGCACTTCAAACTGAATTTACAAGAAATTTACCGCTCACAAACATGGTCTTTGCGGCAGAGCAAGAAGATAAAGCTCGGGTGCGTTAGTGTGCACACAAACGGGTAGGTAGCGCGCAGCGATCCCTAGAATTCATCCTCCTTAACTCGCGCGCTCCAGAAAAGATTCTCAGGTGATGAAGAGTTTGGTATTGGTTTGTGTTTGTGTATTAGCAATCTCGGCGTTGGGTCAATCGCCTCGCGCTAAAACAGTTGAAGCAACACCTGTGGCGGGCGAGAGCTGGCTCAAACACCTCCATCGGGCCTTCGAAGAAACCAGCATGGGCAAAACGGGTCGCTTAGGACCTCCTCACGCTAGCGGCGGAGACGAAGCGCCTAGCTGGCAAAGGCCGGTATCAGCAGACGCCACAAATCAAACCGTGACCCTGCACGGGTCGGATCTTTATCGGCTGAATTGCTGGGGATGTCACGGCGAATTCGGCCTCGGCGCGCCTCCAGAAATCAACTCAGTCATCAATCCGACGAGAGCTATGTCCACGCAAGTCATACTGGAACGAATGAAAAATCTCGGTATGGACATGAGCCGGGCGGACGCGGCAGTGCTCGCCAATCAGTCGAAGGCCGCGCTGCTGGAGCGGCTGCACAAGGGGGGCACCGACATGCCGCCGTTTCCGCACCTGAGCGAACCGGAGGTCCGTGCAATTGTCGCCTACCTGAAGCAGTTGGCTGGAGTCCCTGGCGCAGAGCGAGAACAAGCAGCGGTCGAAGAATCGCGTGTACGAGTAGGCGAGCACATCGTGAAGTCTACCTGTCACATCTGCCACAATGCGACAGGAGAGAACCCCAACCCGCAGCAGATCTTCAACGGGTCGATCCCACCGCTCGGTACTCTCACAGCACGGACAAGCCTGCCCGAATTCGAGCGAAAGATCAGAAGCGGAGCGCCGATCGTGATGGGAACGCCGCCATCACCTTTCAGAGGCAGGATGCCTGTGTTTTATTACTTGGGTGAAGACGAGGTCGCGGATGCCTACTTGTATCTCCGGCTATACCCTCCCGATTGGACAGTTCCTGATCCGGAAAGGCCCGTCACCGAGCAGAAGCAGGCTGCAAGCAAGATCGTGCAAATTGGATTCGGTATCGAGCCGACCACGGTTGGGCCGCCAAGCAGCGCACGTGACCTGACGGTGATCATCTTTCCCGTGGCTGCGGCCCTATTGCTCGGAGGAGGCTTCTGGTTCACATTGCGGGAAATCAGAAGGCTGACGGCGGTCAGCCACAGTCGCAAGGCATTGGTGATGAGCGACGGCAGCGTCACGCAGCATGCAATTCTATCGGCTTCGAGCAAGTCGCGGCCTGGGATGCACCCAGTGACGCGCTCCAACGACAACGGCGGAAAAGTGGCAGAACATGATGACGAGCCTTCGTTTCACCACGACGACTATCACACGTTCGAGAGTTCCTGGTTGACGCGGTGGCTTGAGCGGAAGGACGAGGCGGCTTAATCACGTTCAGACAGACGCGCACCGCGGAGTTGCGCCGAACGTCAAATCCGATTGATCGGCTCTTGTTATTTAGCAATGGTCCAATAACTGACAACTTAGCTATCATCTGACCAGCGATTCGAAACAAATTACTGTCACTAATGACCCGGTGATAGTTGAATCGGTCATAACCCAGGAGTGAACCCTGCAGCGATTCGATCCTGCCGTCTTATTTTCTTCGTTTGCCTCTGTCCGACA
>QIAL01000367.1:8658-10094 GCA_003225535.1 Acidobacteriota bacterium
GAATCGTAATTTGCAGCACAATGGAACACCCACTCCGCCTAAATCAAGAATTCTGCCCCAGACTCTACGTGGCTGTTAATTGCGAACCTCGATGTTCCCTAAATCCGCTGGATGCTTAACTCCCCCCACCCCGGGCTGCGACCTCGCGCTATCGATCCGCGCGTGGCGAACAATCAAGCGCATGGTTCAGTCGTATTTAGAATTTTATCGACTCATGAGGCTCGGCCACCACAACGGTGCTCACCTCGGGGTATGGGCGTGGGCGGTCTCCTGTCGGGGCATCGCAGGGCCATCAGGACTGAGCCCTGGACAATAAACGAAGATCAATAAACGAAGATCTAAAGAAGGCGTCCAGAACCAGGTTTTACCCCTTTCTTAAGCCGACTGCCATGGTGGCGCGTGCCATAAAACTGGTGTGATCCAGGTCAATACTTGGGCTTGCATTTTAGGGAAAGATGCAACAGAATGTCATGCTTCCCCGCGTAGACGCTGGCGTGTGTCTGTCTCCTTAAAATGGAAAAGATAGTAATCAGCTCTGCTGAAGTGGCGGAAACTCAGACCGCGGCGGACCAGCCAGCGCGACTGGAGCCGCGTCTGGCGCCGGTCGTTCCCCGATGGGCAAAATGGACGTTATCCCCGCTCGTGCTGTTCTTGCCACTACTTTGCCTGGTCGCGATTGTGTTGCGCGTGGCTATGCGAGGGTTGCCGCCGCGAACGCGTCATGAATGGACTTCGTTACTGGCAACATTGCTCATCGTGAGCGGGATTGTGACCTCGGCCGGGACCGTACTGTTTTTCTCCGTGCCCCCGCTGCCATCGATGGTAGGGGCAGGATTGAGTGAACTGGACGAGCGGCCGGAATTCCCTACATTGCCGGCGGCGTTGCCGATGTCGGCCAGGGATGTTTCGGAAAAACTCAAGCCGCTGGTGGCGGTGATTTCGCCGTCGCAGCGATCATGGCTCACGCATGAGGAACTGCCTACGGCGAGTTTCGGAGCAGGGACATTGCTCCAAGCCAACGCTGATGGATATTTGTTCGTCACCGCGCGCCATGTGCTTGATGGCCCTGTTTGGAACACTGCGAAAGCTGGGACGCGCGGGCTGATTGCGATGTCCTCGGGAACGTGGGGAGCAGCCGACGTAGTGGCCCGTCATCACAGTTTGGACCTGCTCTTACTCTGGATGCCCCGAACGAAGGGAAATGCGACATTTGTGCAGCCGGTCGCAAAAGCGACGCCCGCGAGCGAAGGAGAGAATGTTTTTGTGATTGGGCATCCAGAAGGACTCAGGTTCACTTTGAGTACTGGAATTATTTCTCGCATGCACGGCAGCACGATCCAGATGTCAGCGCCAGTAAGTCCGGGCAACAGCGGTGGACCTGTATTTGATGATCGAGGGAACCTGTTGGGAATTGTCACATCGATGGTCGATAAACA
>QIAL01000368.1 GCA_003225535.1 Acidobacteriota bacterium
AAGAAGCAGATCGTTCCTCCCGACCTTCTCGAGGAAGTCTTCGAACTCAACATGCAGCTCGAAGAACTTCGCATGAACAAAAAGATGGGAGAAGACGATCCCAATCTGGCCAAGGAAATCGGTGCCCACAAGACCGCGCTGGAAGCGAAGCACGACGCGCTGTTGAAGGAATTGGAGAAATATTGGACCGACTGGGATAGCCTCATCGAGCGCAATCACGGATCAAAGGCCCCAGCTGAAAAACGCGCCACCATTACTGCAAAGATGGTGGACGTACTGAACCGCCGCAACTACATCCGTAATCTAGTTCGCGATGTGAATGCGGTGCTGGAAGATTGAGAAATTGGGAAATTGAGTAATTGGGTAATTCGAAGTTGTGAAAGTTCTCAATTACTAAATTACGCAATTACACAATGAGCTCCGATCACATCGTCGGCATCGACCTCGGCACCACGAACTCGCTCGTGGCGTTCATGCAAGGGGAAACGCCTGTCGTGATCCCGGGCGATGACGGGTCCAACCTGGTTCCCTCGGTTGTTGCCTTGGACGGAAACAGCCAGCCGATCATCGGCAACTCCGCTCGCCGGTATCTGATCGAGACACCCGAGCGCGCCATCTACTCGATCAAACGCCTCATGGGACGCGGCATCGAAGACATTCAGGAAGAGCTGAAGCTGTTCCCTTTCCGCCTCGCCGAAGATCTTCAGCCCGGTGAAGTGCTCCGCATCAAACTCGGGAGTCACACGTCAACCCCGCCCGAAATTTCCGCGCTGATCCTCCGCCAGTTGAAGCGCAACGCCGAACGCTACTTCGGCGGTCCCGTCACAAAGGCGGTCATTACGGTCCCCGCATACTTCAACGATGCCCAGCGCCAAGCTACCAAGGATGCCGGCCGCATCGCTGGCCTCGAAGTCCTCCGCCTCGTCAATGAGCCCACGGCAGCATCGCTCGCCTACGGCCTCGACAAGAAGCAGAACGGCATCGTAGCCGTCTACGACCTAGGCGGCGGCACGTTCGACATCTCAATCCTCAAGCTGCACGACGGCATCTTCGAAGTCATTGCCACTAACGGCGACACCCACCTCGGCGGCGATGATATCGACAATCTGCTCATCACGATCGCCCTCGACGACATTCGCGGCGATCTCGGTGTCGACCTCCGCCACAACGCCGAAGCAGTTCAAACCATTCGCAAAGCGGTGATTGAAGCCAAGATCGCGCTGTCATCGCAGCCGACAGTCAAGCTCGACATCGAACTTCCGCAAGACAAGCGCTACCAGCGTGAAATTACCCGCGAGCAGTTTGAGCAACTCATTCAGCCCATCATCGATCGCACCGTCGGCCCGTGCAAGCAGGCGATGAAAGATGCCAATCTCAAGCCCGAACAGATTGATGAAGTCGTCCTGGTCGGTGGTTCCACGCGCATCCCGAAAGTTCGCGCGCTGGTGAAAGAAATGTTCCGCCGCGAGCCACATACGGATCTCAATCCCGACGAAGTTGTCGCTCTCGGCGCCGCCGTTCAAGCCAACATCCTCGGCGGAGGCTCGCAGGCCACCGAGAACATGCTCCTGCTCGATGTCACTCCGCTCTCGCTAGGCATCGAAGTCGCCGGGGGCGTAACCGACAAGATCATCCTTCGGAACTCCACGATTCCCGCCAGCGCCACGCAGTTCTACACCACACAGATCGATGGACAGGCCAACGTTGCGATCCACGTCCTGCAAGGCGAACGCGAACTCGCCAAAGATTGCCGCTCGCTCGCCCGTTTCGATCTCAAGGGCATTCCTCCCATGGCCGCCGGCATCCCCCGCGTCGAAGTGAAATTCCTGATCGATGCCAACGGCATTCTCAACGTCTCGGCTCGGGAGCAACGCAGTGGCAAGCAAGCCGAAATTCAGGTCCAGCCGAGCTACGGCTTGACCGACGAGCAAGTCGAAGGCATGATTCTCGATTCCTTCGATAACGCCGAAGAGGATTTCCGCAAGCGCCAGTTGATCGAAGCCCGCAACGAAACCGAGACGATCCTCGCCGCCCTCCAAAAAGGCAAGAAGAGTCCGGCATGGGGACACCTCACGAGCGACGAGAAGAAACAGATCGCCAAGATGGAAAGAGCGCTGGCCGAGGTCAACAAAGAAGACGACTATCAGGCGATCCGCAAAGCGATCGACGCCCTGAATCAGGGCACAACGCGCTTAGCCGAACTGATGATGGACACGGCCGTTTCAAGCGCTCTGAAAGGCAAGACCATGGACGAGACCGACTTGGGTGAAGGTCCCACCGCGCCTCATCCCATGGCGAAAGCAGAATTCGAATGAGCAGCATTTAGCAGTTAGCATTTAGCCCAGCTTGCTGGGGGAACTTTCCAGACTCCTGGTTGACCAAATGCTAATTGCCAAGTGCTAATTGCTGGAGAGTACGAGAATATGGCAAACGAAAAAACCCAAGGCACCGGAGCCGTCACCGAAGAGGCCCCCGGCGAAAACACGGTTCAGATCACTTTCCTCCCCGAAGGCAAGACTGTCACCTTCGAGCACGGCAAATTGCCCTATGAAGATCACGGCAAAGAGGAGTCCATCCTCGACATCGCCCTGAACTTCGGCATCCCGCTCGACCACGCCTGCGGCGGCAACTGCGCCTGCACCACGTGTCACGTGTGGGTCAAAGAAGGCACGGAGAATCTCTCTGAGATGGACGACGACGAGGCCGACCGCCTGGACATGGCCGCCGACCTCCAGCTAAACTCGCGCCTCGGCTGCCAGGCGCAGATCACCAAGCCCGGCAAAGTGGTGGTAGAAATCCCCGCGTGGAACCGCAACTACGTTTCGGAAGAACACTGAGGAACCAACAATCATTGCTGAAGGGACTGTCTCCGGACGTTGAAAGACTGAATGCTGAGTGCTGACAGCAAAACGCAAGGAGCGATACGATGGCTAAGACACTGACTTGGGACGACGCCGAAGACCTCGGAATCCAACTTTCCGAAACTCACCCCGACCTCGATCCGCTAACGGTCCGCTTCACGGACCTGCACCGCTACGTGACCGAACTACCCGATTTCGGCGGCGACCCCAAAGCCTCCAACGAAGGCAAGCTGGAAGCCATCCAGATGGCATGGCACGAGGAGTATCAGGACCGCACGCAAGCCTGAGTTGTTTTTCCTCGGTGAACCTTCGTGCCCTTTGCGGTTAATGACTTTGTGCGCCGCCCTCGGAAATCTTCCGATAAAACCTCTGCAGCATATAAAACGCCAACTTCCGCTGGCCCCGATTCGAAATTACTCCCTTGCGGTTGTGATAATCCTGCACGCCTGGCAACATCCGGGCCGGTGATCGAAAATCCATCAGCACCCACGGCGTGATCCCAGCAAGTCCCGGCATCTTCTCTACCATCGCCAGCTGATGCTGAAACAAACTGTCCTGATACTCTTCCGTCCATCGCTCATCCGCCTCGCCATGCCGCCCCGCCACCGCGCCGCCTCCAAACTCGCTCACGATGAGCGGCTTGCTCCAGCCGGACTTCCACTGCATCTTGTCCGCATCCTCCGGACGCCCCCAGTACCATCCAAGATATTCATTCAGCCCAAGTACATCCAGCACGTCACCGAGCGGATCACGAAAAGTTCGCTCATTCGGTCCCGTGTCGTCCACATGATTCATCGCTGAAGTGATCAGGCGCGTCGAGTCCAACTCCCGCGCGTCCTGCGCTAGCTGCGTGAGGAATGTAAGCCGTTCCGGTTTCACCGGGGTCTCATTCGAGAGCGACCACAGCACCACCGCCGCCCGGTTATGATCGCGCGCAATCATGTCACGGAGCTGCGCCTGCGCATTCGCCAGCGTTGCCGGATTCGACCAGTCGATATCCCAATACACCGGAATCTCCGACCACACCAGCAATCCCATGCGATCCGCCAGGCGAATTTCATTCTCGTTGTGCGGATAATGCGCAAACCGTACGAAGTTACATCCCAGTTCTTTCACCCATCCCAGCAAAGTCTGTGCATCTTCGGCACTGAAGGCCCGCCCCTCGCGAAACGGAGCCTCTTCATGCATCGAAATCCCGCGCAGAAAGATCGGCTTCCCGTTCAGCAGAATCTTCGCGCCCTGTACCTCAATCGTGCGGAAGCCAATCTGGTCATGGATGACGTCATCGCCACTCTTGAGCACCACGTCATAAAGCTGGGGATGCTCCGGTGACCAGAGCTCCAGTTCCGCCGGGATACGAAAAGTCGCGAGCCCCCCAAAGTCCGGCTTCAAAACCTCCCGCACATGTGCCTCGGGAATTTCCAGCGTGACCTGCTGCCGCGCCTGCGCCCCGTTCAACTGCACCCATCCGGAAATCTCGTTCTGCGATCCGCGCGCCAGTTGCACCCAATAATCCTGGATAAAAGTCTCCGGTACCTCCACCAGTTCCACGTCCCGCGTAATTCCGCCGTAGCTCCACCAGTCGAACCTCATTCCCGGCACACCGTCCGGCCGCCGCGTGTTATTCACCTCCACGATTAGGAAGTTTCCGCCCTCGCGCACCGACGACGTGACCTCGAAGTTGAAGGGCGTAAAACCTCCCTCATGCTCGCCCAGCTTCTCCCCATTCAGATCTTGTGGTAGTTGAACTCCCGCCGGTACCAGACCGGCCCTTCATAAAACATCAACGCCTCGCGCTGCGTATTCCAATCTCCCGGCACATTCAACACAGGCGACAGATCGAAACTGTATTCCACAAGATCGCTTTTATCCTTCGGCTTCGCATCGCGAAAAAATCTCTCCTTGCCGTTCTCGAACGGATCCACAATCACGTGCCACGCCCCGTCCAGACTTACCGTGGTCCGTCCCGGAATGTTCTCAATCAGATTGGTAGGAGTGATTGCAGCAGTTGCACAACTGACCAGCAGTAAGGGAATCCAGCAGAATCTCATGCACACCCTGCCTTTCGCAGCGCGCCAGCATCATACAAACTTTTTACATCCCGATGACAAACATCCTCGGGCCACCAGCCTATCCTGTATTCACTTCGGGCTCACAAAGCCCCTCTCTCTCCGGCCAAATGGAAAGGGCACGGTCAAATGCCGTGCCCCTTTTTTCTTGGTTAAATCCGCTCAGCCGATCGGAACTGCTGCTGTCTCCTCGACGTTCGCCTCTCGCAGAAACTTCGCAGCTTCTTCCGGCGGAGTCGGGTTGATATAGAACCCGGTGCCCCACTCGAATCCAGCCGTCTTGGTCAGCTTCGGCATGAACTCAATGTGCCAGTGATAGTGATCGTTCGTCGGATCCTGCGCCGGCGAAGTATGAATCACCAAATTGTATGGGGGATTGTCGAGCACCCGGTCCGCCCTTACCAGCAGGTTCTTCAGAGCGCGCGCCAGATTCTCAAACATTGCCGACGACGAGTTCTCGAACGCCGACTCGTGCTGCTTGGGCAAAATCCAGGTCTCGAATGGAAACCGCGGCGCATACGGCGCAAGCGTCAGGAACTTGTCATTCTCCGCCACCACACGCGATCCGCCATCCATCTCCTGCGCGATAATGTCGCAGAACACGCACCGTTCCTTGTACAGGAAGTACTGTTTTGCACCTTCCAGTTCCTGGGTAACGTTGATCGGAAGAATGGGCAGCGCGATCAATTGTGAGTGCGAGTGCTCCAGCGAAGCTCCGGCCGCCTCGCCATGATTCTTGAAGATCAAAATGTACTTGAACCGCCGATCCTTCTTCAGATCAAGAATGCGATCGCGAAAAGTCCACAACACATCTTCAATTCGCTTCGGAGGTAGACTCGCGAGGCTCGCCGTGTGATCCGGCGTCTCCACGATCACCTCGTGCGCTCCGATGCCGTTCATGCGATCGAACATCCCTTCGGCCTGCCGGTTCAGAGTGCCCTCAATGCCCAGCGCGGGGAACTTATTGGGAACTACACGCACCGTCCATCCCGGCATGTCCCGCTGCGGCGCCGGCCCACCGTTCGGGTTCGGCCGATATGCCTGAATCTCGGGAGGCGTCTTGCTCTCGTTGCCGTAGCAGAAGGGGCAGAATCCCCCCTTGATCTTCATATTTTCCCGCGCAAAATCGGTCGGGCGCTTCGCCCGGTCGGTCGAAATAATTACCCAGCGGCCAACGATAGGATCTTTTCTAAGCTCCGGCACTCCCTACATCCTTTCCTGGAATATTGCGCAAACTTTATATTTTACGCCGCCAAGGAGGCGTTTCGAAAGATTTCGATCTGGGGGCGGGAAGTACGACCGACATAGTATACGCTTACGATATCGAATCGCCACTGGCACGAAACGGGTAGCTTCTTCAGATATTCGCGCGCCACTTCCGCCACTTCCCGTCTCTTATGCCGGTCCACCGCTGCCTCAGCCGTCTTTACATCTTGCGATGTCCGCGTCTTGACCTCAACAAAACAGAGGATATCGCCCTCCCACCCGATCAAGTCGATCTCGCCGTGGCAGCGTGGCGAACGGAAGTTACGGGCTACGATCACGTAACCCATTTGTCGTAGCTGGAAGAAAGCTTCGTCCTCTCCTCGCACACCAATTCGCAAATGTTCTGGGGATGCCTCACCAGCTGAAAACTGAACTCGTAGAAGGTCCAGCACCCGCACCACCGCCCGCGTCCCGCGTCCAGCCAACATATGTTCGGAGGTTAAGGCACCCGCTGCGCCGGCGACTGTGACCAACCGCACAAACGAAAAAACGAGACGCCTCCGCAGTTCTGAAATGGGAAAACAGGAGAAGACCAAGGCCAAGTCCCATTCTCGGTTCCAACCAATGAGCAATGAGCTGTGAGCGATGAGCAGAACAGGTTATTGCTCATTGTCCACTGCTCATTG
Source organism: Acidobacteriota bacterium (assembly GCA_003225535.1). GTDB lineage: Bacteria > Acidobacteriota > Terriglobia > Terriglobales > Acidobacteriaceae > Sulfotelmatobacter. The sequence goes on from QIAL01000368.1 coordinate 6,823, forward strand.
CTCAGCACTTCTCCCCTTGCAGGGAACACCTTATTGTTTGCACCGAGCGCGCCACTTATGCTGACTTGACAGATAGTTACACGAGTTTCTACGTGCAGGACCGAAAGACGAATGCGACTAGGTTGAGGATGCAGACATTACCGCTCCCAGCCTCACTTTTAAGCAGGGAGGGTTTAGCGCTACTGCACGATAAATCGATCCCCCGAGGTATGAATGCGAATTGCTCAGGTGTCGCCACTTTACGAAAGCGTGCCACCCCGTTTTTATGGAGGCACGGAACGAGTTGTGTCATGGCTGACGGAGGAGTTGGTCCGTCGAGGCCACGAGGTAACGCTGTTCGCCAGCGGCGATTCCCTCACCAACGCCCACTTGGTTCCCGTCTGCCCGCAAGCTTTGCGCCTTGACCCCGATTGCTGCGATCCTCTTGCTCAGCACCTATATCTAGTCGAACAAGTCCTGCAACGAAAAGATGACTTCGATATCGTCCACTTTCATATTGATTACCTGCACTTCTCCATGAGCCGCCGCGAAGATCTTTCGCAAGTCACCACGCTCCATGGACGCTTGGATATTCCTGATCTGGTGCCTCTGTTCCGTGAATTTTCCGAAATGCCCGTCGTCTCGATTTCCGATGCTCAGCGCCGGCCACTACCCTGGATCAATTGGCAAGGCACAGTCCACCACGGCATACCGGAGGACACGTTCGCTCCTCGCTTCGATGCCGGAAATTATCTTGCGTTCCTGGGCCGAATCTCTCCGGAAAAAGGGGTCGATCACGCCATCGAAATTGCGAAACGCGCTGGCCTGCCGCTAAAGATCGCCGCCAAGGTCGACCGTACCGACAAGAACTACTTCGAATCTCACGTGAAGCCACTGCTCGACCACAAGCTTGTCGAGTTTTTTGGCGAAATCAGCGACTTGGAAAAGAACGAGTTTCTCGGGAATGCGGCCGCCCTCCTGTTTCCCATCAATTGGTCAGAACCCTTCGGCATCGTGCTGATCGAAGCCATGGCGTGCGGTCTTCCCGTTATCGCTTACCTGCGGGGATCTGTCCCGGAAATTATCAAGGACGGCGAGTCTGGCTTTCTGGTACATAATGTGGAAGAGGCTGCCCGCGCAGTGAAGAACCTCTCCGCCATCGATCGCCGTAAATGCCGCCGCGCTTTCGAGGACCGTTTTTCCGCAAAGCGCATGGCCCAGGACTACCTGAACATCTACGACCGCATCATCAAACGAGAACCCGAATCCATCGCGCTCACCGACGGAGATCTCAGTTGGACGAAGTTGGCACCACCCAGCAGTACTACATAGCCGCCGGATCGTCCCCTTCCGAGGACCGGACGCGAGTACTGAAATACGGAAAATGCTTCGCCGTTTTCAATCGCTACGGCGATATCGAACCTCTCGGCCTCGGCGAGCATGGCATTTTCTTCCGTGGCTGCCGCCATCTCTCCGAGTTCGTGCTCGGCCTGTGGGATGCGCGCCCGCTGCTGCTGAGTTCGAACGTCAAAGCCGACAATTTTGCATTCGTCGCGGATTTGGCCAATGTCGACATCGCGGAAAATCAAAGCATCGTGGTTCCGCGCGGCACCCTGCATCTCGTCCGCTCGCGATTCCTGTGGCGCGACGTCGCCCATGAAGAACTCCGCATCGTCAACTATGGCCTGACGCCGCTACGAGTGCCCATTCAAATTGCGTTTGCTGCCGATTACGCTGACATCTTTGAAGTCCGCGGCATGCGCCGCGAACGCCGTGGACGCCGCCTCGAGGACGAAATCACCGCCAATTCGATTCTCATGACCTACGAAGGTCTTGACCATGAATTTCGTCGCACTTGTATCCAAGCCGATCCCGCCCCGGTCGCGATCACTGCTTCCGACCTCCAATTTGAGGCTTCTCTCGGTCCGGGCAAGTCTGCGACGTTTCATCTCTCTATCGACTGTAATCCTGAGACCAGGCATCGCTCCATCGGATATGCCCGCGCCATGGCTGGAGCCGAGACTGAACTCAAGGCTGCATCGTCCAGTCTGTGTAGAATCTCCAGTTCCAATGATCGCCTGACCAGTTGGGTCCGCCGCTCCCTCGCCGACGTCGAGATGATGACCCTGGGGAATCCCGAGACGAATTATCCCTATGCCGGCGTGCCCTGGTTCAGCACGGTCTTTGGCCGCGACGGCATCATCACCGCCCTGCAGATGCTGTGGATCGCCCCGCAAATCGCCAAGGGCGTTCTCCTGTTTCTCGCTTCCACCCAAGCCACGGAAATCGACTTGAAGAACGAGGCGCAGCCCGGCAAGATCATCCACGAAACCCGCCGCGGAGAAATGGCCAACCTGGGCGAAGTTCCTTTCGGCCGATACTACGGCAGCATCGACAGCACGCCGCTGTTCCTGATTCTCGCCGGATGCTATTTCGATTACACCGGAGACGTGAAATTTCTCGAGCACCTGCGGCCCCACATCGATATGGCGCTCGACTGGATCGATCGCTATGGCGACGTAGATGGTGACGGCTTTGTCGAGTACGCGCCTCACGGCGAAAAGGGCCTGGTCCAGCAGGGATGGAAAGATTCCAACGACTCCGTCTTTCATGTCGACGGATCGATTGCCGATCCTCCTATCGCGCTCTGCGAAGTGCAAGGTTACGTCTATGCGGCGAAAATGGCCGCAGCAAAAATCTACGCAGCCTGGAACGATACGGAACGCCAACGATCGCTGGAGAGCGAAGCCGCCGAACTGCAGCACCGCTTCGAGGAAGCCTTCTGGTGCGACGAAATCTCCACCTACGCCTTAGCCCTTGACGGCCACAAGCAACCATGCCGCGTGCGCACGTCCAATCCCGGACACTGCCTCTTCTCCGGGATCGCCAGTTCCGAACGCGCGAACCTCGTGACCCACACCCTGGTCAGCCAAGATTTTTTCAGCGGATGGGGCATTCGGACGGTCGGCTGTCATGAGACGCGCTACAACCCGCTCTCGTATCACAACGGTTCGGTCTGGCCGCATGACAATGCCATCATCGCTGCGGGAATGGCCCGCTACGATTTTCGCGAGTTTGCCGGCCGCATTCTGATGAGCCTGCTCGATCTCAGCGCCTCGGTCGAACTTCAGCGCCTGCCCGAATTGTTCTGCGGAGTCGATCGTCGTCCTGGGCAAGGCCCGACTCTCTATCCGGTAGCCTGCTCGCCGCAAGCGTGGGCCGCCGGCACGGTGTTCATGCTCCTGCAGTCATGCCTCGGCATCAGCGTCGATGCCAAGAACCGGCGTCTTGTGCTTGATCGTCCCTACTTACCCCAAGGCATACCGCAACTCTCGATCCGCGATCTGCGCATCGAGGATTCCCGCGTCAGCCTCTTCATGGAACGCGAGTCCGGCCCAGTTCGAACCCAGGTCGTAGAGCAGCACGGCGAAGTCGATGTGGTAGTTAAGTAAGGCGCCAAAAGCCTCGTTCTCCTGAATCTACACGTTCTTCCCGACTGCCGAAATGCACTCCTGAAGCACGTCGACGGCAACATCAGCCTCTTCCTTGGTGACGACGAGCGCCGGACACAGCCGGATCGTGCTAGGCCCGCAGCCCAGGAACAGGATGCCCTTCTCGAACGCCATCTCGACAATGCGATCGCGCTCGGCGGCGCCATACTCTTTCGTGACTTTGTTCTTCACGATATCGACGCCGATCATCAACCCGCGCCCGCGGACATCGCCCACCAGTTTCAGCCGTGAAGGCCAATCCGCCATCCGCGCCAGAATGTGCTTTCCGACTTTCGCCGAGTTCTCGAGCAGATGTTCTTTCTCGATCACATCCAGCGTGGCCAGCGCCGCAGCGATGGCGACAGGATTTCCGCCGAACGTTGAAGCATGCGATCCCGGAACCCAGTCCATGATCTCCGCGCGGCTCATCGTGATGCCCAGCGGCATACCCGACGCGATGCCCTTCGCCATGCAAACGATGTCCGGCTCGACCCCGGTGTGCTCCACCGCCCACCATTTGCCAGTGCGACCCACACCGCTCTGCACCTCATCAACGACCAGCAGAATCCCATGCCGATCACAGATCCGTCGGAGCTCCTGCATAAAATTGTTCGGAGCGACCACGTATCCGCCTTCGCCCTGCACCGGCTCGACAAAGATCGCCGCCACTTCCTCTGGAGGCAGCGTCGTCTTGAACAGCTTCTCTTCGATAAATCGCGCGCATCCCAAGGCAAACTGTTCCGCCTCCTGCTCCCCACCGCCGCATCCGCGGTATACATCCGGATAACGAACATGCGTCACTCCCGGCACCAGCGGAGCAAACCGCCGCCGCTGCTGCGGCTTCGAAGCCGTCAACGAAAGAGCGCCCATCGTGCGTCCGTGAAACGCTCCCAAGAACGCAATCGCGTTCTGCCGCTTAGTGTGATACCGCGCCAGCTTCAGCGCGCACTCAATCGCCTCCGCTCCCGAATTGCCGTAATAAACGCGGTGCGGCCCCTTCATCGGCGCAATCTTCGACAGCCGCGACGCCAGTTGCACCATGTTCTCGTAATAGAAATCGGTGCCCGACATGTGAATAAGCTCGCCCGCCTGGCGCTGAATGGCGGCGACCACGTCAGGATGGCAATGTCCCGTTGAAGTCACGGCAATGCCGGCAGAAAAATCGAAGAACTCGTTGCCGTCGACATCGGTGACGACGATCCCGCGTCCGCTCTTGGCTACCAGCGGATACGACCGGGTATAGGACGGCGAAATGTATTGCTCATCGCCCTCGAGCACGCGCTTGGCGTTCGGCCCGGGCAGGGCGGTCTTAATCTTGGGACCAATCGTAGCAGTCATGGCAGTCATGATATATATTCCTCCGTTTGGGAAGGGCACGACTCTGAGTCGTGCCGCGTATCGCCAGCTTTGAAAAAAGACACCGACTCTAGAATCGCGCCGTCTAGCCTTTCTTGAAAGGCGACGTTAGTCGTGCTCTATTGCCAGCTTTTGAAAGGGCGCGACTTCAGTCGCGCCGTCCAAGGCCGCTATTTGATGTGAGGCTTTAGCCCCTGAGGGCCGCCACATCGGGCCATTGGACAAATGGATCAGACTCGTGCGTACGTCGTGATTCAGTCGAAGTACCGTCGAGGCAAATCCGGCGAAGGAAGGAAAACTAGTCGCTACCGAAGAGTGAGGGTCGGAGCCGCGAAGGCAGGTTGGCCCGATACCGCCTTGGACACACCAGTGAGTGCAGCCAGCACTCGCCCGCCTGGGCATAGGGAACGCGCGAATTGGTATTTTTGCGCAGCATCGTTCGCGGTCAACATCACTGATTGATTATAGCCGCTGGATGTCCGCTAACGGAACCTCTTTCTAGTAACGATGTTTCTAGTAACGATGGTTTCTGCTCCTATCGTCCTGAGGATGCAGGCTCTTACGTCCGAAGGACCTGCACTCGCCATGCCACAAACACGGCCCCCTGATGGTGACAACACGGGTAATCCGTCTCCATTTGGGACATTCTTACAATTTTTACAATCGTTTTGCAATCCTTTTACAAGTCCTTTGCGGTTTGCCGAGCAACGGACGGGCCCGACTAACTAGAATGCTCTGCGCAGCAGTGAATGAAAATTACGCTAGTCTGTGGCCCTCACCGGCCACAGGGGACTGGCGCAGCTCTTAGTCAGAGGCTGCTGCATGGGCGGCGTTTTCTTGCGTGAAGGGTCATTCCCAGGGAATTCAGAAACTCAAAGATCGGTCAAATCCAAGGTCGAATGAGGAGTTCGGAATGCGTGTCGGGACACGGTCTGACGTTCGCTTGATTCAGTCTCTTGCAACTTCGGCGTTGATTCTAGCTTTTCTACTCCTGAGTGGCAGCCAGTCCGCGAATGCCCTTCCAGCCTTCGCGCGTAAGTACGGAATGCGCTGTTCCGCCTGCCATGAAACCTGGCCCATGCTCAATTACTTCGGCCAGAAATTCAAAGACAACGGCTACCAGTTGATGAACGACAAAGACGCTCCGATCTGGCAAAACCCGGGGTACTGGCCGATCACGTTGCGTATGACACCGTTCTGGAGCCGCGAGAGTACCAACAAAATCGCCGCTGATACATCGACTGGTGTGGCCGGCCTGGCGACCACCGGATTCAACCTCAGCGGACTGGATATTCTGACCGGCGGCACGCTCGAGAAGAACATCTCATTCCTGCTGGTTCCTTCCTCCGACGAGAACGGAGCCTTTCACTTCGAATCCGTGAACGTGCGCTTCGACAACTTGTTCCATAGTCCGTGGCTCAACGTGAAGGTCGGGAAATTTGAACTGGACAGCTTCATCTCCGAGAAGCGCACGGTGACCTTGTCGGGAAGTGGCGGTCCCTATCAACTGTTCCATTTCATTCCGGTCAACGATGGCAACATTTTTGGCCAGCTGGGAGATAACCAGCTCGGCGCCGAATGGATGGGCCACTCGTTCAATGACCGAACACGGTTGTCCGCGGCGGTACTCAGTTCGACCGACGGAAATCCGGACGTGCCCTACGGGCGGAACTCCTACACGGCATTCTTCGCCGGCAGCCAAGCCTTCAGCGCAGGAAAACTCGGCGTGCAGCGCCTCGGTGGGTACGCGATGGTGGGCCAAGCTCCAACCACCTATTTGACGGACGTAGGCGTTCCCATCCCGGGTTCTGGTACGGGCAACAAGAGTTTCAGCCGAGTAGGATTCGAGGGTCTGTTCTATCTCGGACCGCATCTCGACTTTCAAGTTTTTACCCAGCACGGATCGGATGATGCCTGGTTCGGCGCGTGTTTTGGCGACATCGTCGACGGGGCCACGCCGTGTACGACCAACAATGACGGTACCAACCCTCTGCCACCGGGAGCCCGCAATCCCACATGGAACGGAGCTTTCGTCGAAACCCACTTCGTCTGGAACCCGCAATTCACTATCTTCCAGCGATCCGAGTGGGTTCGGATGTCGCAGCAAGCCCTTCCTATAAACCCGTCGAATCTGGGTGACATCGACAACTACGTGGTCGGTTATCGCTATAACCCATTCATGTCGAGCCGTGCAGGGTTTGCCTTCCACAACGAGTACTCCTGGATCCGGCAGCGGGGCACTGCGCCCGATGGTACCGACCTGAGCAGCAA
>QIAL01000712.1 GCA_003225535.1 Acidobacteriota bacterium
AGAATGCCGCCGAAATGCTGGTTCAGGCCAGAGAAATTCTCCGGTTGCTTCGCGCCCGGCGGCAAACCAAAGAAATTGCTCTGCGTCGCGCCTTCCAATTCCGCAGCTTGTCTGTCCAGACCCGCAATCGCATCCGCAAGAGCGCCCTTCCCTGCTTTCGCTCCGCGCTCTTTCAATTGCGCCCGCACCGTTCGAACCTGCGAAAGCGCTTCGAAAGTTTCATTCATGCCTTTGACCGAACCGCTCTCCATCTCAAACTGCTTGTGTAAATCCGCAAGAGACGTCTTGATCCGCGGGTCCATTTTCACGACGAGCGCCTGCGAATAGCTCTTGCCTTCAACAGTTAGCTTCGCCATGTAGTTGCCAGGGACCACCGACGCCCCCAGTGGATACTTCGGCGTATCGTGAACGATGGCAGAGATCGGAAATTCATGGCCAAGAGAATCTGGCGGCGCGTAATGCAAATTCCAAACGAAACGGTGCATCCCTGGTGCCCCGGAAAGAATTTGCGTCGGCCTCACCCAGTACATTGGAATGGGATGCTCACCGGCAGTTTTTTCCAGTGATTCCGGTTTGTCAGTGCTCGCGTATCTACGGACACAGCGCTGCTGGTCGTCCAGAATCTCCAGCGTGACGGGCCCTTTCGCGGCGGACGCCAGGTAGTAATCGATGATCGCGCCGTCGGGGGGATTCTTGCCGGCGGGAACTTCCGGTGGAAGGGGCGTGTCCGGATTACGATTCCAGCGGAAGCGAATCGCTTCCTGCGGCGCAAAAAGATGCACAGTCTCTTTCGCGATGTCGGCGTTCATTTGCCGCAGCGGCGTGAGGTCGTCAAGAACCCAGAACGAACGGCCGTGTGTGGCTACGATTAAATCGTCGCCATGAACAGCGATGTCGCGCATCGACGTATGCGGCAAATTCAATTGCAGCGGCTGCCAGTCGTCTCCATCGTTGAAAGAAACATAGACGGCGCCTTCCGTTCCTGCGAACAGCAAGCCCTTTCGAGCCGGGTCTTCGCGAACCACGTTGCTGGCGCCGCCATCGGGAATGCCATGAGTAATTTCCGTCCACGTCTTTCCGAAATCGCGCGTGCGGTAAATGTGCGCACGCAAATCGTCGAGCCGGAACGAATTGATCGCCGCGTACGCCGTGCCCGCATCGAAATGCGAGGCTTCGATAGTCGAGGCTTTGCTCCACGGCTTCAGCTGCGGCGGCGTAACGTTTTGCCAGGATTTCCCGCCGTCGCGCGTAATGTGAATTAATCCATCGTCAGTGCCAGCCCAGATGGTGTTCGCTTCCTTGAACGAAGGAGCAACGGCGTAAATAACGCCGCGGTGTTTGCCTTTTTCCGGATCGCTCGCCGCAAATGCCCCGAGATTCGCCGGAATTTCATAAGTTTCCCGCGTCAGATCGGGACTGATGACCTGCCAGCTGTTTCCCGTATCCGTCGTCTTGAAAAGCACATTGGCCGCGAAATAGAGTGTGTGCGGTTCGAGCGGCGAAAAAACCACCGGCAGCGTCCGCGTATAGCGATATTCGCCGCGGCGAATGGGCTCCGGCGTAACCTTCGCGTATTCTCCGATATCCTGCTTCGTGCGCGTGAGCCAGTCGCCATAAAGAATATTCGGATCCAGCGGATCGATCGCGATGTAGCCATACTCGAAAATCCCGATGAGATGCCAGTCGCGAAAAGTGATTTCGCCATAATCGCTGCGGCTCAGCGTCGCCACGGAGCCGCTTTCCTGCTGCGCGCCGTAAACCCAATACGGAAAACGATTGTCGGTGGTGACGTGATAGAACTGCGCCGTGGGCTGGTTGTACCAGCTGCTCCACGTCTCGCCGCCGTTCACGCTGATGACCGCTCCTTGATCGGAGCTGAGCGCGATAATCTGCGGATGTTCCGCGCTAATCCAGATGCGCTGATAATCGTCACCTCCGGGGGCGCCTTTGAAACCTACAAATGTTTTTCCAGCGTCCGTGGACTTCCACGTCGTGGTGTTCGCAACGTAGATCACTTCCGGATTGTCAGGAGCGACGGCAATGCCCATCGCGCCCGGACCGCGGCCGCCGATGCGGCCGTCGCTATTGACTTGCTTCCAAGACTCGCCAGCATCCTCGGAGCGATAAATGCCAGCGAGGCCGCGCTTGGCTTCGACGCTGGCGTAGATCCGATTTGGTTGCGAGGGAGCAACAGCGATGCCCATGCGGCCGAGTTCCTCGGCAGCGGTGGGCAATCCTTTTGTGAGCGGGCGCCAGGTGCTTCCGCCATCGGTGGATTTGAAAAGTCCGCTGCCTGCGATATAGATCGATCCGCCACTGCGAACTTCCCAGGGCGCAACGCGCGCGGCCCACAACACGGCATAAATCGTCTGCGGATTCGTGGGATCGAAAGCGAGATCGGCGGCGCCGGTGTTTTCATTCTTGTAGAGAACTTTCTGGAACGATTGTCCCCCGTCGGTGGAGCGAAAAACGCCGCGTTCGGCGTTTGAGCCGTAAGGATGTCCCTCGGCAGCGACGAAAACGCGGTTGGGATCTTTCGGGTCGACGAGAATGGCGGTGATTTGCTGCGCGTCGCGCAGGTTTTGCA
>QIAL01000713.1 GCA_003225535.1 Acidobacteriota bacterium
TTGGCCGCAGCCAGCACGGCTTCGCCGACCAGCACCGGTCGTCGGAACACGAGGTCTTGCCCGAGATACAGTGCATGCATGCCGGGAATTCGCATGCCGACAAGTTGCGAGAACAACGACGCGAGGAGCATGCCGTGCACGACGCACTGGCCGAACTCGGTCTTCGAAGCGTATTCGGGATCGACGTGCAACGGGCTGTAGTCGCCGCTCAACTCCGCGAAACGTTCGACTTCGTCCTGCGAAAACGCGTGCTCGACCTCGAAGGTGTCACCTTCGTGGATGTCCGCGAAAGACAGTTGCGAAGCTTCGTGCCGTTTCATTGATCGAAATGGCGCTTTCGGTGCAGTGCCCGGTTCGCGCAACAGCGGTGTCCGCGTGTCATAGCTTCGACTGAACGATCGCGACGATATCCGCGAACGACAGCATCGACTCGAATTCCGCGACGTCGAACGTTATGGAGAATTCCTGCTCGAGCGCGGCCACGAGCTGTATGTGATTCGCCGAATCCCAACTCTCGGTATTTTGCGTCGACGTCTCGTCGTTGATTTCGTTGAAATCTATATTCAGGATGTCCGCCAATACGCGTTTGACCGTCTCGTCGAGCGTGACGTCCATCAGACGCCGACCCCGTGCAGCGTTGACTCGGCGGCAATTGTGAACCACGCGGGATAAGGCACTGGTCTTGCATGGACGGGAAGTCGCCATTCGGAATCCGACGCATCGTCGCCGCGCGTGCGATCGAAGCCGTGACGCGCGAAGACGTCTCGGACGGGAGCGTTTTTTTTGGTCGGAATGATCGTTCCATCGACCCACGCGCGTCCACGCTGACGCGCGACGTCGCAAAGATACGCGAGCATTGCAGTCTCCACCGTCCGCTCGATGACGCGACAGCTGAGCAGGAACGTATCGATTTCGAGCCGATCGGCACGTGTTTTAGCCATGATAAGACCGACGATCCCATTATCGCCAAAGCGGTCCACTACGGTAACCGTGGTCAATAGCCAATCGGGATCCGCCATCCGGCGTGCGATTTCCGCCTCGTTGTACCGGCGGGTGGTCGCGTTGAACTGATTCGTCTTTTGCGTCATCTGCGCGGCCCTGGAAAGGCTGGCCTCGCTGATCGGCGCGAAAGTGACCGACATTCGCAAATCGCGGTAAAACGATTCGATGTCGGTCCGAGAAGCGCGCAGCGCCTCGGAGTGCGAGCGTTGCTCATACAACGCCGCGCGCCTCCTGTCTTCTTCGGAAAACGAGAGCGTGTCGAACCAGCCGTCTTCATACAAGACGTCGCAATAGCGCTCGGGCTGAGGGGGAAGCTGCAGCACCGCAACCATCGGCAGCATCGTCCGGATGCGCGCGCATTCGGCGGCGTTGTCGTCCGCGAAGACGAGCTGATCGAGACCGATATTCAATGTCCGAGCTATCCGCCTCAGCGATTCGTCCTTCGAGTCCCAATGAATCTCGATCGCCACGAAATCGTTCCGCGTGAGCGCCATGAAGCGATGCTTGTCGAAAACCTCGTCCACGTCGTGCGGATTGTTCTTGCTGGCGATCGCCAACAGCACACCACGATCCCGAAGCGCCTTGATGGCGCGCTGGAATTCGACGAACGCGTTGCCCGGATAATCGGCGCCGAGCTGAATTCCGTCGACGCCGTCTTCGCCCAGCACGCCTCCCCACAGCGTGTTGTCGAGATCGACGACGAGACATTTGCGCGCAAGCCCCGTGAGCGCTCGGCAGTATTTGACGTATTCGCGAGCCAGCTCGCCCAGCATCGATTGAGCGATCGGCGCACGCGCGTAGAGACGCATACGGGCGTCGTACCAATTCCTCGAGCCTTGACGGGACACCAGTCCCGCGTAATCGAACACGAAGGCGTCCGCAACTTCCGCGCACGTGCGACTGAGCGCATCGTTGAGTCGATCAACGAGACGCAATTTGCCGTCTTTTCTATTGACGTCGAGGATGCCGAGGTCGAGCCTTCGTGGCGCCGCAAAGTTGTGCACGACAATGGGCGTGCTGCAACGAGCGCGGAACTGCTTCAACAGGTCGGCGAGCTCGCCCGCGAATCGCAGTTCGATTTCCGCTTGATCGCTAGCCGACGGAGAAGCGCCGTTGCCATAGAGCGCCGGTACCCAGTCCTCGCCCTCCACGGCGAGCAGTACGAGATCCGCGTCGAACTTGTATACGCCGCTCGATGGGTCGATGAGCTCCTGGCGAAACGCGCCGAATCCCGAGTTGTACACTTGAATACCGATGCCGTTGACGAAGCCGTAAGCGATAAGCGCATCGTTCGCGAATTCGATCGAAAACGACGAAAGGAACGCCACCCGAAACGGCCGCAGCTCATCGGCGCCCTCGGCTACGCGGCGGAGGAAGCGCAGTGTTCGGGCCCCCGGCTTCTCTTGCAGTAGGATCCGGGCGTGCTGAATACAACGATCGTAATCGCGGGTGTGAAGCGATGACGCAACCATGTCGCGCAGATGCGCTTCTTGCACGGCGGAGTCGCCGCGTGGTGTAGCCAATGGCGCTTCATTCATAA
>QIAL01000714.1 GCA_003225535.1 Acidobacteriota bacterium
ATGCCGATCCCGAAGACGATGGCAAAATAGACCCCGATGATGATGAGATCGGGAGTCGCAAGGGCTCGGTGAGTGACCTCGACAGCAGATGCGAATAGCATCCATGCCTCCTTGGTGCCGCGGTCGTGGAACCGGCCTCGGCGTACCGCAGCAAAGGAACTGCAACCGCTTTCGCGAGTTGGCCCTGGCTGTGCTTGCTAAAACATGATGGCTCTCTCCCGCCAGCGTGCCCCCGGAAAGAACCCTCGAAAATTGGTGACTGCGAAGTCTATACCAGGCTCCTCACAGGCTCAATGCCCGTTTAACGCTGGCGCCCGGTTTCCTCGCCACATTCTATTGTCACGGAATAAGCGAGTCCAGCGACCGGTATCAAGGGTGCGCTAGCCTGAAACACGCTTCCGATTGCTCCGGGCTGTGTAACAGGGTAAAAACGCATAGGGGGAACATGATGAAAGCATTGCTTTGCTTATTTTTCTGCGCGGCCGCCGTGATGGCCGCAGACAAGACGGTGTACGACTTCACTTTGAATTCGATTGATGGCCAGCCTGCTCCCCTGGCCGCTTACAAGGGGAAGGTCGTGCTCCTTGTCAACGTTGCCAGCCGTTGCGGTTTTACGCCGCAGTATACGGCGCTGGAATCGACCTACGAGAAGTACAAGAGCGCAGGCTTGGTCATCCTGGGCATCCCCGCGAATAATTTTGGTGCGCAAGAGCCCGGAACGAATCAAGAGATCAAGAACTTTTGCTCTTCGAAGTATCACGTGACCTTCCCCATGATGGCCAAGGTATCCGTAAAAGGCGAACACATCACGCCGCTGTATCAGTTCCTGACGGACAAAGCCGCGAATCCGCAGACTGGCGGAGAGATTCAGTGGAACTTCACCAAGTTCCTGATCGGCCCTGATGGGCACGTCATTAAGCGTTTCGAGCCTGAGGTGACCCCGGATTCGCCGGAGGTAACTTCTGCGATCGAGAAGGCCCTGACTTCGCTGAAGTCATAATTGAAGACCGCTCCAGCCCATTCCGGCTGCGGATCTTCAGACGCACCGTATAATCGGTGAGCTGTAAACAGAGCGACTGTGAAGGTGTCGCTTGCCCGCGAATCCGTATGCCGATTCTTTCGCTGCAAGACGTCTCGAAAGACTACCTAACGGACGGCCAGCCAGTGCACGCGCTGAGCGGTGTTTCGTTGAACGTGGAGCGCGGCGAATTTGTGGCATTGGTAGGACGCAGCGGCTGCGGAAAATCAACGCTGCTCAATCTCGCCGGGGCCATGGATTTCCCTACTTCGGGCAAAGTCCTTCTGGACGGAATTTCGACCTCGTCCCTGAATGACGGCGGACTCACTCATCTGCGGCGCGAGCGCGTCGGCTTCATTTTTCAATCGTTTCAACTGCTTCACACCCTGACGGTTTTCGAAAACGTCGAACTGCCGCTGCTCCTCGCTGGAAAACCGGGAGTTCGCGAAGCCGCCCGCGAACGCCTTAAATGGGTCGAACTCGAAGGCGTCGGCGATCGCTTTCCACACCAACTCTCCGGCGGCCAGATGCAGCGCGTCGCCATTGCGCGCGCGCTCATCCATTCACCAAGCATCCTTCTCGCTGACGAACCCACCGGCAATCTCGACACCACGATCGGCAACGTGATCCTCGAATTGCTCCGGCGCCTTACGCGCGAGCAAAACACCGCGACCATTATGGCGACCCATAGTCCCGAAGCCGCTTCACTCGCGAGCACCGTGGTAAGGTTGCGCGACGGCAAAATCGAAGAAATCATCCGGCGCTGAAATGTCATTCTTTCTGCTCTTTTACCGATTGATGGTACGCCCGCTCCTCCGGGAGCCGGTCCGGACCTCGCTGACGATCCTGGCCATCGCGCTGGGGGTAGCGGTCGTTCTGGCGATCGACCTTGCGGGTGGCGCAGCTACAGGCTCGTTTCGCAGTTCGATGGAAACGCTGGCCGGCGATAACGACTTGGAAGTCCGGGCATCGGGCGGCGTGCCGGAAAGTGTGGTTGGAACGCTAGCCACACTCCGGTATTCGATTCGAGTTTCACCGCGCATCGAGGACTATGCAGTGATCACTGCAACTAAGAAGTCACTTCCGCTCATTGGCCTGGACCTGGTAGCGGAAGGTTGCGCTTGTGCCCAAAAGGATGCCGAGAAAATTGGGGTACCTCAGATCGAAAGCGGTTCGGAAAATGTATTGGAACATCTCTTTGACACGGGCAGTATTTGGGTTGGGTCAAGCGCTGGGTACAAGACAGGCGACCACGTCGAACTGCTCATCAACGATCGAGTCCGCAACTATACAGTGCGAGGGGTCTACGCCGATTCGAACGGCAACGAATTCGCAATTGTGATGGACCTCGCGGCCGCCCAAGAGGCGCTCGGGCGTTATGGCCGCGTCGATCGCCTCCTCTTGAAAGTTCCAGAGACTCCCAGCCTTGAGGACTGGCAGCAGCGCTTACGAGGGGCGCTTCCTGCGGGGGTGGAAATTCGTCCGCAAGGCACGGGCACGAACGAGAACCGCCGCATGCTGACAGCTTTCCGCTGGAACTTGCGCCTGCTGAGCTACATTTCC
>QIAL01000715.1 GCA_003225535.1 Acidobacteriota bacterium
CCGCCTCGCGGAAGCGGGCCGCACGGTGTTGTTGCTGGAAGCCGGAGGAAAGGATCAGCCTTTCAACTACCAGGTGCCCTGCTTTCACGGCAATGCTACTGAAGATGCGTCAATGCGTTTGGATCATTACGTGCGCCACTACATGGACGAGGACCGCCAGGAGAAGGATCCCAAGTATTTAAGGGAGCGTGATGCAGGCAGAGACGGAGTTTACTATCCGCGGGCGCGGACCCTGGGTGGTTGCACGGCGCACTACGCCATGATCATCATCAGGCCGCATGACAGCGATTGGCAGACCATCAGCGACGCGACGGAAGATGCCAGTTGGGCGCCGCGAGAGATGGATAAGTACTTTTCTCGCGTCGAACACTGGCAGCACGATAGTGCTCCAACCGCGGGCCACGGCAAAGCCGCATGGCTGCCGACGCGCTTTGCGAGCATCATCCGATTAGGCCGCGAGGCAATCACTCATCATGACCCGTCGATTGGAGAAATCGCCGGCGACGCCCTGTTCGCTTACCCGAAGTTTCTTCCGTTTCACTTTTGGAATCGGCCTTATTTCCCGCTCACGTCTCGCTGGCGCGCGAGAGTCGATCCCAACGATCTGCGCATTCTTAAACGCCACGGCACGGGGGTAATCCTGGTGCCAATGGCAATCGATCAAAAGGGACGCCGCGCCGGTACGCGCGAACGAATCGAGGCGGGGAAAGTTACCGGGCGACTCGAGGTGCGCATGCACTGTCATGTTACCGAGCTAGTCTTCGATGAGACGGATCCTTTGCGCGTCGTTGGCGTTCGCTATCTTCCAGGTGAGCGGCTTTATCGGGCCGATCGCGACCCGAGCGTCTTCGGACAAGCCGGGCCCGCTCAGGAAGTGCGGGCCAAGCGCGAAGTGATTATCTCTGCCGGCGCCTACATCACACCGCAGTTGTTGATGCTGTCGGGAATCGGCCCGCGGGAAGAATTGCAAAGACCTGAAATTAACATTCCAGTTCGCGTCGATCTTCCCGGGGTGGGGAAGAATCTGCAGGATCGCTACGAGGTCGGCATCGTCGCCCAAGCCAAACAAGTCTTTCCGCTGCTGGCGAGGGCTACTTTTCAATGTCCGCCGGAAGATGAGAAGGATGGCGATGAGTTCTTTAACGAGTGGCGCGATAAATTCACGGGACTCTATGCCACCAATGGGGCTGTGATCGGTTTTCTCGCACGCTCAAGCGTGGCCGAGAACGATGAACCGGATCTGTTCATTTTCGGCGTACCCGGAGCGTTCACAGGCTATTACACCGACTGGTCAAAAGAGGCGGTGGAGCCGCCGCACGACAAGTGGACCTGGCTGTTGCTGAAGGCTCATGCTCGTTTTCGCGGCCAGGTCACGCTTCGGTCGAATGATCCCCTTGATCCGCCATTGGTAGACTTTAACTATTTTGAGCGCGACCAGGACGGCGTACTTACGCGAGGCGCAGAAAAAGATCTCCAAGCCATGCGCGAGGGCGTAGGCATAATAAAACGGTTGCTGAGAGGAGAGCAGCACCAGCTCCCGCTCCATCCGGATTGCATGGAGGGTGTCGACCTGGAATCCGATGAAGGCATCGACAAATTCGTGCAGGATCGCGCTTGGGGTCATCACGCTTCGTGCACCTGCAAGATTGGCGGCGACGATGACAAAGATGCCGTGCTCGACCCCTCGTTCCGCGTCCGTGGCGTAAAGGGCTTGCGTGTCGTCGATGCGTCAGTGTTTCCCCGCATTCCGGGGTTCTTCGTGGTCATGCCGATTTACATGATCGCTGAGAAAGCGGCTGATGCCATTCTCACCGATGCGAATTAACATTCGGATCAGGGCTTCGTCGGGATTAATAAGAGTCGGCGGCTGCTATGCCGAAACGCTCACTGATGCTTGCAGGCGGCGGACTTAAGATCGCCTTTCAGGCCGGCGTGTTGCAGGTGTGGCTTGATGAAGCAGGGATCGAATTCGATCACGCCGACGGCGTCAGCGCAGCGACCTTCAACCTGGCAATGTGGGTGCAGGGAATGAGCGGCACTCAGATCGCCGACGCCTGGCGCAACTTCAAGCCCGTTTCTGCTGTGAAGATCAACTGGTGGCAACTGCTGCGCCTAACGCATGCTCAGTCGCTGTTCAAACTCGATGCCTTTCGCAAAAAGTTTTTTCCGGCGTGGGGACTTGATTGGGAGAAGATTCGCGGAAGCCAGCGGGAAGCCACTT
>QIAL01000369.1:0-2837 GCA_003225535.1 Acidobacteriota bacterium
CTGCCATTCAAGCCTGCCTCGAAAAAAAGGCCGAAGAGCTCAGCATCCTCGAAATGGAAAAGGGGTCGGGAGCCTTTACCGACTACTTTGTGCTCTGCAGCGGGACTAATCCGCGGCAGGTGCAGGCCATTGCCGATGAAGTCGAACTCCAGTTGAAGAAGATGGGTCTGCGCCCGACTCACGTCGAGGGTTACAAACAGGCCGAATGGGTGCTCATCGATTACGTCGATTTCGTCGTGCACGTATTCTCGGACAAGGCGCGGAAGTTCTACGATCTGGAGCGGCTGTGGAAGTCGGCGAAGCGTCTTGAACCGTCCGATCTGAAGGCGGTGCCGCGCGCGCGAAAAGCTGCGACGAAAACGGCTCCGAAAAAGAAGAGAAGAGTGAAAGCCTGATCGGGTTCAGTCCTCAGTTCCCAGTTCTCAGTTTGCCGGTGCGGAAGTTCTTCTGCTCTTAGCCTGGAACGAAGAGTTGTTCGAGACGTCTGCCCTATGACCTCCAAGCCCCATTCTGAGCCGAGTTGGGGATCACAATACCGGCTCGTGGCCTCGGAAAAGTGGAAGGCCAAGTCGGCGGCGATGGGGCAGGCTGGAACCGAGGCTCTGGTGGAATACTCGCGTCCGCAAGCCGGGATGCGAGTACTGGATCTGGCGAGCGGCACCGGTGAGCCTGCGATAACTCTTGCCGGTAGCGTCGGGGCACAAGGCCACGTGATCGCGCTCGATCTGAGCGCAGATCTGCTGGAGATTGCCGCAAAACGCGCCCGCGCCCGTGGGCTGACCAACTTCTCCACGCAGCAGGCCGATGCGCATTCGCTGCCGTTTGCAGAAAGCAGCTTTGATCTTGCTACCTCGCGGTTTGGCGTGATGTTCTTCCGCGATCCTGCGCTGGCGTTTCGCGAGCTGTTGCGCGTGCTCCGGCCCGGGGCTCGCGCTTGTTTTCTGGCGTGGGGGAGTTTCGACCAACCATATTGGCAGAGCATGATGGGCGTGGTCCATCGCCATATTGGAGGACCGCTGCTTTCGTCCGACGGTCCCAATCCATTCCGCTACGCCGAGCATGGTAGCCTGTCGGCCATCCTGCGGAGCGCGGGTTTTCGAGCTGTGAAGGAAGAAAACAAGATGTTGCCCTGGGAGTGGCCGGGTCCGGCAGAGGAGGTATGGGAGTACGCGCGATCGGTGAGCGTTCCGTTTCGTGCGATGCTGGAACGCGTTCCCGCCGATCTCTGGCCGCAAATTCACACCGAAGTGCACAAGGCTGTCAACCGCTACTCTGACGGTCAGAAGATCGCCTTCGGGGCGACGGTGGTGCTCGCCTCTGGAAGGAAATAAAGCTTCGTGAAGATAAAGATCGCATGGATCGGCAAGACGAAGGAATCCGCGATCGCTTCCCTCACCGATGAATATCTCAAGCGGATTTCACGGTACGCGCAAGTGGAAGGGATCGCCGTGCGCGACGAGGCCGACCTGCTGGCCAAGTTCGGAAAGGATGCGAAGACCGCCACTAAGTCTACCTTGGTGCTGATGGACTCGCGGGGCAAGGAATTCTCGTCGGAACAGTTCGCGAAGTTTCTGGGGAATTATCAGGATCGCAATCCTCTGCCGCTGGTATTCGCAATCGGAGGCGCAGACGGCTTTTCCGCAGAGGCCAGATCTGCTGCGGCAAACGTGATCTCAGTGGGCAAGATGACGCTGGCGCACGAACTGGCGCGAGTGGTCTTGCTGGAGCAGGTGTACCGGGCCTTTACGATCTTGAAGGGACATCCGTATCATTCGGGGCATTGAGTCAAGTGAGGTTTTAGGTTCTCAATTCTGGCGTAAGGTTCTTGTGGAGGATTCTGGGTATGAAAAGTGTCGTTACGGCTCTGATTGTGTTGCTTTCGTTTTCCGCCTTTGCGCAAAATTCCAAGCCGGTCACGTTGCGAAGCAGCCTGTTGGAGCAATTGCACACAACCCATGACCAGAAGGACTGGTTCGTGCCCATCGATGTAGCGGTGGACGGTCTCACCGCCGAGCAGGCCACCTGGACGGATGGTAAAGGGAATCATTCGGTGGGACAGTTGACCTATCATCTGCTGTTCTGGAACCAGCGGGAGCTGGAGAAATTCAAGGGCGAGCCGGAAAAGAAGTTCAGCGGGAACAACGACGAGACCTTCAACGACTTTGACACCAAGAAGTGGAACGATACGGTCAAGCAACTCAACCAGGTCATGAGCGAGCTAGAGAAATTCGTCGAGTCCGCGGATGAACAGAAGCTGCAGAAATGGGCTCCGGAGATCGCCCGCATTGGTACGCACAATGCGTATCACGTGGGGCAGATTGTATTTGTTCGCAAAGAGCAGGGCTCGTGGAATCCGGAGAAAGGCGTTAAGTAGACGGCTTCTATCTCGGGCCTCACTTTGCGGGGGTATCCTTACCGAGTAGCACCTTCATAATTTCCAGGGCAAGTTGGTCAGGGTCCAGACTGTCCATGTTGGTGAGCACTACAACTCCGGCTCGGTGCTCGGGGTCCATGATGAAATAGGTGCTCGTCCCTTGCTGACCGCCGCTGTGGCCAACGCCGCGAACGCCATCCTTGTCGACCGTTCCCCAACCCAGGCCGTAGTTGTCCTTCGATCCGTCGGTGGGCTTCAGAGGAGTCCACATCAGGTCGCGGGTGGTGCGCTGCATAAGCTTGTCGCTGAGCATGGCTACTTCAAAGTGCGCCATGTCTTCCGCCGAGGAAAGCCATCCGCCACCGGGAATTTTGTAGCTGGAGTCGAGGAAATCGGCGTTTTGGACCACGCCGGATTTTGTCTTCTGGTAGAAACGAGTGCGGTACGGAATGATGGCGAACCG
>QIAL01000369.1:2901-12019 GCA_003225535.1 Acidobacteriota bacterium
AGCCCTGGGTCGAATAGTGAAAGTGGGAACCGGGGTCTGCGACCAAAGGGTCATTCTTGAAGAAGTCGAGGCCAGCCTGGATCGGGTTGTCGAAGTGCTTCGTATTGCCCACCTCTGGGTCTTCTTGCAAGTCGGATTTGTAGTGGCGAATGCCGCCAAGGTGTCCCATGACCTGCCGGGTCGTAATCGGAGCAGATTTTTGCGGGAAAGACGGGCAGTATTTCTGGATTGGACTATCGAGTTCCAGTTTACCGTGTTCCGAGAGCTCCATTGCTCCGACCGCAGTCAGTGACTTCGAGATCGACGCCAGGCGGAAGAGCGTGTGCTCGCTGGCCGGGATATTGTTCTCCAGATCGGCGAACCCGAAACCTGCCGCCCATTCATATTTCCCGTCTTCGACCACTGCGACCGAGAGGCCCGGTACGTGAGTCGAGGCCATGAACTTGGAGACTGCCGCCTCGATCTGGCCGCGCTTTTCCGGGGAGAGTGTTTGGTCTTGAGCTTGCGATACGAGGGCGCAGAGGAACGCCGCACCCACGAGAAACTTCAGGTAGACGCCGCGCGCACACCGCTGGCTTAGCCAATCCATGGGAAGAGCCCTCTGGGCTTCATTCTTTACCACAGAGGGCACAGGGGAACACAGAGGAAATCGGGCAACTATTGGGTGACAGTCGCCTGGTAGCTCACCGCCAGCCAGTGTCCAGTGCGGCGGACCCAGACTCGGGTGTAGCGATAGGGGCCGCTGAAGTCTTCTCCAAGTTGATGGCCCTTTACGTCGGCGCGGGCGGTCACGACGGCGGTATCGCCGTAGACGCGGACAACCATGTCGGTGACGTTGATCAAATCGTATTTCAGCTGGCCGCTCTTGCGCGCTGAGACGGTGTCTTGCTTGGTCGTGACCTGGCCAAGAGGAGTAATCGCGACGTAGTCTTCAGCCAGGATTCTCTGCGAAAATTCGACGTCGCGGCGGAGGCTAGCCTCGCGCGCTTGATGCTCCATATCGATGATTTGCCGGATGGATTCCTGGTCTCCCGTATCCATGGCGGGTTTGGGACGAGCTGAGACGCGCTGTGCTGCCAGCACTGGCAGGGGTACCAGAAGGCAGAACAAAAACGCTAGACACTTGTTGACTACCATGAGACCTCCGCGGTTTGCGAGGGGACAGAGATCCGCTGGACTGAGCTACGCAACTTTGGATGCAAGAGTTCCGTGGAAAAATTCTTGATTTGATAAATCATTTTGATAACCCACTGCCGGCGAGCGTCGCATCCCTTCGCTCCGAGTCCGCTTTCTAACATGACAGACTAAATCGAGCGGCAATTTGTTTGTCTTTTAGTCGTTGTGGGGCCCCATTTTGTGTAATTTGGTGCAAGCTCACTTCCAGCCTGCAAACAGACTAACTGGTTGAGAAATGAACACGAAGGCAGCGGTTGTTCCCACCAAGCTGTCCACTCCCGGTGTCGGGTGTCCGGTAGTGGACAGGAAGTTGGTCTCAACCCATAGTCAACTTGAGGTCTCAATTCCGGGCAGGCCCGAGATCGATCTAGTAGAATCAAACCTCTAGAAAAGCATGGCGGACGTTCGTCGAGGTCTCATCATCGTCAACACGGGGCCTGGCAAGGGCAAGACCACGGCCGCCATGGGCACCGCGTTGCGTGCTGTCGGGCAGGGACTGCGTGTGTTGATGTTGCAGTTCCTGAAAGGCTCCTGGCACTACGGCGAACTTGATGCGGTGCAGGCTTTCGGTGACAAGTTCGTCATGAAGCAGATGGGCCGCGGCTTCGTGAAGGTCGGAGCCGAGAAGCCTGATCCGGAAGATGTCCGCATGGTCGAAGAAGCCTGGGCTGAAGCCGAAAAGGCCGTTCAGTCGGGCGAATGGGATCTTGTGGTGCTCGACGAGATTAACTACGCCATCAGTTACGGCATGCTCGATCCGGCCAAGGTGGTGGAGAGTCTTCAAAAGAAGCCCGGGATGGTGCACGTCATCTTGACGGGTCGTAACGCGCACCCGACAATTATCGAGATCGCTGATACGGTGACGGAGATGCGCCAGGTGAAACATGCGTACGAGAAGGGCGTGATGGCGCAGAGAGGAATCGAATACTAGTTCTCAGTTCCCAGTTCTCAGCAAGAACACGAGGGCAATCGCTTTTTATCTGAGAACTGAGAACTGACAACTGCTCTTATGGCTTGGTTTAAGCGCGAATCCGGAGAGCTGGATACCTCGGGGGAAAAGAAAGTCCGCACCGAAGGGTTGTGGGTGAAGTGTGAGAGCTGCCGGCAGATCATATGGAAGAAGGATCTGGAAGAGAACATGAACGTGTGTCCGAAGTGCGACAAGCACTTCCGGATTGATGCGCGTACCCGGCTCACCCAGTTGCTCGACGACAACCAATACACCACGTTCGACGGGGATATTTCGTCGACCGACCCGCTCAAGTTCGTTGACCTGAAACCTTATTCGTCGCGTTTGAAGCAGGCACAGAAGGACACGGGGCTGAAGGACGCGGTGATCAATGCGCAGGGCAAGCTTATGGGGCGCCCGGTGATCGCGAGCGTGATGGAATATTCGTTTATCGGTGGGAGCATGGGGGCGGTGGTTGGGGAGACGATTACCCGTGCCGTGGAACGCGCCGCCGACACCCGCACTCCTTTGATCATCGTCTCGGCGTCGGGCGGGGCGCGGATGATGGAAGGCGTCATCAGCCTGATGCAACTGGCCAAGATCGCAGCGGCCCTGGCGAGACTGGACAAAGCCAAGATACCGTACATTTCCCTTCTGACCGATCCGACTACGGGAGGCGTGACCGCCTCGTTCGCCATGTTGGGGGACTTGAACATCGCAGAGCCGGGGGCGTTGATTGGCTTTGCCGGACCGCGGGTGATCGAGCAGACCATCCGGCAGAAGCTGCCGCCGGGGTTCCAGCGCAGCGAGTTTCTTCTCGAGCATGGGATGCTGGATGCCGTTGTGCCGCGTAAACAGCTGAAGGCGTACATGGCGCGGGCGCTGGACTTTATGGCAGCGTGAAACAGGCGTCGGACCTCAGGCGTCAGACCTCGGACTTCAGATCTCAGGGAAGCCAGCTTGCCCTTTCTTCCCGACTCGTTCCTGTGCCGATTTTCGCTGCGAACACGTCTGCTGTAGTCTGATGATTCGAGCTGAGGGCTGAGGTCTGACGCCCGACGCCTGCGTTATGTCCTACGAAACCGCAGTCGCGAGCATGTTTGCGCTTGGGCACGAGCTAGCCCAGACGCCGTTGCACAAGTTCGACTTGGCGCACATGCGGGTGTTGCTGCGGGCTTTGAATCATCCAGAGCGGATGTTCCCGAGCGCGCTGATTGCCGGGACCAACGGCAAAGGCTCGACCGCGGCGACGCTGGCGTCGATCCTGCAAGCGTCAGGCTTGAAGACTGCACTCTACACTTCGCCGCATCTCATACGGATCAACGAGCGGATTCGCATCAACGGAGTGGAAATCACTGACGACGATTTTGCCGGGCTGCATGGAGAGTTGGATCGCGTGGCCGACCGCCTGGTGGAAGTCGGAGAATTACCCTGGCATCCGAGCTTTTTCGAGATGATGACTGCGATTGCGTTCTCGCAGTTCGCACGCGAGCGAGTGGATGTCGCGGTGCTCGAGGTTGGGATGGGGGGGCGGCTGGATGCGACGAACGTGGTCGAACCCCTGGTAAGTGTGATTGCTGATATTTCGCTCGATCATCAGAAGTTTCTGGGGAATACGGTGGGCGAGATTGCGCGAGAAAAAGCGGGCATCATTCGGCCCGGAGGAGTCGTCGTGACTCTGCCACAACAGCCGGAAGCGAATGACGTCATCGGCAATACGATTCTCGATCTGAACGCAGTGGGTGTGAGCGCGGTGCAGTATGTGCCGCCGGTGTCGCCGGGCACTACCGAGTCCCGGGTAGCGAGCGCCGAGGGCAACTCCTTGCGGTCACGATACCCGCTGCAGGTGATGGGGAAACAGATTCTTGTCGAATCGCCGCTGGTGGGGCGGCATCAATTACGGAACGTGGCTTTGGCGATTGCTGCAGCCGAAGAACTGAGCAAGAAGGGGCTGGCCGGGATTACTGCGGAGTCTATTGAGCGAGGGATTCGCGAGACGCGCTGGCCGGGTCGGTTTCAAGTTCTTCCTGCAAGAGATGGTTGGCCGGAGATTGTGCTGGACGTGGCGCATAATCCGGCAGGAGCGTGGGCGTTGCGATCAGCCCTTTCGGGGCTGTATGACGACCGTCCACTGATTTTTGTTTTCGGGGCGATGCGCGACAAGGCAATCTCGGAGATGACGGAGATCTTATTTCCGCTGGCCCTGCGGGTGATTGCCACGCGGCCTGACAATCCGAGGGCGGCGTCGCCCGAGGAGATCCGACAGGCCGGGAACCGCACGGGCGCGGAGATTGAGATCGTGCCGGAAGTGAAGGCGGCTTGGGAACGCGCTCGCGCCTGCGCGGAGGGCAAGGCCGTCGTGGTGGTGACTGGGTCGATTTATCTGGTGGGCGAGGTGATTGGCCTCCTCGGGACGAGCGCGTGAGGACGAGTTCAAGATTTTTTCTTAGAATGGAAATGTGAGCGAAGTGGATTCATCCGTCGATCAGGTCGGAAGCGAGCAGGTGGAACGTGGCGGGCCACAGGAGATGACGATTGCTCGTCCGCGAAAGCGTCCACACGCGGTTCCGGGGCGCAGCTACGGCCGGCTGAGTCGGTTGCGGTCTTACCTGATCATCGATCCTCTAATTTGGCTGTACACGCTGGTGCTGGGAGTGCTAGCGCTCCCCGGTGGATTATTTGACCGGAGCGGGCGTCGGCTGCACTGGTTCTCTTACGCCTGGTCGTGGCTCATCATGAAGACGATCTTTTCGCCGGTCACGGTTACCGGATTGGACAAGATCGACATTTCCAAGCCTCACGTGTATTCGGCCAATCATGCTTCGGCACTCGACATTCCGGTGCTCTACGTCAATCTGCCGTTTCAATTCCGGATTGCGTTCAAGAAGGAGCTGCTGTCGTATCCGGTGGTCGGCTGGCAACTGAAACGGTCCGGGCAAATCTGCATTGACCAGCAGAATCCTTCCCATTCGATCAGCAGCATTCGTGCCGCGTTAAAGGGCCTGAAAGCCGGACTTCCTCTAGTAATTTTTCCCGAAGGAGGACGCACGCCCGACGGGGAAATCAAACCGTTTCTGCCGGGAGCGTTTTTTCTGGCGATCAAGGCGCAGGTCGACATTGTGCCTGTCGCACTGGTGGGTACCTACGAATTGCTGCCCATGGACACCTACCACATCAAGTGCCGTCCTCTAGAGATGCGGGTGGGCGAGCCTATACCGACCACAGGGCTGACTATGCGGGATATGGAGGCTCTGTCTGCGAAGGTGCAGAAGGCGATGGAAGATTTGTATTACCGGTTGGATTCCGGGCTCTAAAGGCATTCAAGCAACGTGTGAGCCAAAACTTTTGCGCTTTCCCGAGGCTGTCATTCCGAACGAAGCGAGGAATCCCTGCCTTCAGCAGTCGCTTTGGGCAGGGATGCTTCGACTCCGAACGAGCTCGCTGCGCGACCTCGTTCTGCGCTCAGCATGACAGATACGCTAGTCTCGTTAATCAGGCTGCCCGGCTTTGTTCGTCACAAAGTTGTTGGTAGTGCTCGCGGCCGCGGCGGAAGCCTCGAGTGAAGGGCTCTTCGACTTGCTTTCCCGGATATTGCCGCTGGACGTCTTCCAGAGCTGCATTCATCTCGCCTGAAACCTGATCGAATTCCATGCAGCGAGTGCGGGCGTGCATGGCTGCCTGGAAACCGAGACGGAAGAATTCCTCGTCCTCGCTGAAACTTCTCCCTGATTTTTCGTAACGACTCTCTTCGGAGTTGCGCAACCCTGTCCACCATTGTTCGCGGGCGGCGTCTACCGATTCAGCTCCTGCCTGTTTCAGGATGTCGCGAACCGAAGCCGCAGAAGGCTCGTCATCGGAGAGCGCGATCAGCACGCTGCGGCCTTTTCGCAACGCGTCTTCGTAGAGGAAGATTTCGTCTTCCGGAAGGCCGTCGTAGCTGGCTTTCTCGATCTTGCCGCCTGCGACCGCGCCGACAGTCGCTCCAGCGGCGCCCAAGATGGCCGCACCGAGCAATCCGAGGGCGGTGATGGGGCCGACGCCGGGGACAAGCGCCATCAGGACCGAACCTCCGGTGATCCCGACACCACCGCCAAGCAACGCACCCACAGCCGTACCCATGCCAGGTTGCTCAGTAGCATCGGTGGGGACAGTCTGAATTTCTTTATTCATGTGATCCTGGCTTCCGGGGGTCAGAACGGTGATCTTATCTGCGGGAATACCAGCTCGTTTCAGTTGCTCGTAGGCGTGCTCGGCGTCTGCTCGAGTGTTGAATACTCCGGTGACCGATTCCATCTTTCTGCTCCTTGATGACAAGAAATCGGGACTTTGATGCCGGATACGCTACTCCGAGCCGCCGGAAAATTCAAGAATTTCGGTATTCTTCGTTGCGTAACCTTTTCCCTATGACCACCGTTTAAGCTTGTGTAAGGCCAAACCGCGGAGAACTTGTTGAAGGCTCTGAAGAAAGAAGCGGACGAGCGGCTTCTGATCGAAGCTGCGCAGAAGGACCCCGCTCGCTTTGCGGACCTCTATGAACTCAATTTTGAGCGCGTCTATGCCTATTGCGTGAAACGAGTACAAGACCGCACCGAGTCGGAAGACCTTACTTCGGAAGTATTTCATCAGGCGCTAGCGAACTTAAAACGATTCGAGTGGCGAGGAATTCCGTTTGCCGCGTGGCTGTTCCGGATTGCGGCGAACCTGATTTCCGACCGCTGGCAGAGATCGGGCCGAGAGTTGGCGGATGACCAGGCGATCGAATCGGCGCAGGTCAGCCCGAGGGAGATCGAGGATGTGGAGCGGCGGGCCACACTGTTCCGGCTGGTCGAGACTCTTCCGGCCGAACAGAAACGAGTGGTGGTCCTGAGATTCGTAGAACAGAAGAGCATCAAAGAAGTTGCCAGTGCAATTCGCAAGACGGAAGGGGCAGTGAAGCAGTTGCAGTTTCGCGCGCTGAGCACATTGAAGGCGCGCATGGAGGGTGCCGATGCCTAAGCGCTCTCTACATCCGGGAAGCGGCGACCAGAAGAAGATCGAGCAGCTCAATCAGGCTGTCGAGAAGATGCTGGCGCGCAATGACGGGCGGGTCACGAAGGCTGGGGCGGAGATCGAGCCACTGGTGCGCATCGCGGCGGACTTGCGCAATCTGCCGAGTGCGACGTTCAAGGCACGATTGAAATCCGAATTAGGAGGCAAGAAGCGTATGTCCACCGTTGCCGAACCCGTAGCAGCCGTCCGAGTGACTGCGTCACCAAGATTAGCGTTTAGAGATCCCGCCAAGGCGATCGAGTTCTACCAGCGCGCTTTGGGTGCCAAAGAAGCGTTCCGCTTTGAGGTTGGGGGGCAGATTCCGCACGCCGAGATCGTGATCGGTGATTCGACCATCGATATAGCCGGCGAATGGCCCGAGGGTGGCCGCTTCAGCGCCGAGACGCTGGGATACTCGCCGATTTCAATGTCTATCCAGGTCCCAGATGTGGACGCATTTGCGGAACATGCCGTAGCGGAAGGCATGACGCTGGTGCGTGCACCCAAAGATCAATTCTACGGACACCGCGACGCAACCCTGCAGGACCCCTTCGGCTATACGTGGGCCGTGTACACCGTGAAAGAGGAAATGTCGGTGGAAGAGATGCACCGGCGAATGAAGGGAATGACCGAGGGACCCGAGGGTGGGAAGAGTCCTGAATCAAAAGGTGTCGATCCGGTTCCGCACGGCTTCCGCATGGTGACGCCATATCTGGTCGCGGAAGATGGCTTGGCGCTTCTGGAGTTTGCCAAAAAGGGTCTCGGGGCTGAGGAAGTCATGCGAGCCGTGATGCCCTCCGGGGTGCATGGTGAAGTGCGAATCGGAGATACCACGCTGATGATGGGGGGCGGTATTGCCGGCAAGAAATTTGCGGGCAAGTTGCAGCCGGGTGCGCTTCACATCTACGTGGAAGATGCGGACGCTGTCACCGCAAAAGCTGTGGCGGCCGGAGCGACGCTCATCGATGAGCTCCGCGATCAGGAATACGGCGAGCGTTCCAGCACTGTGAAAGACCCGGCCGGCAACTATTGGTACATCGCAACTGCCAAGGGTGAAAGCTATGTCCCCAAAGGCCTGCACAGCGTAAATCCGTACCTGCACCCGCGGCGGGCAGAACCCCTGATCAGCTTCCTCAAGCGAGCGTTTGGTGCAGAGGAAGTCGCGAAATATGCTTCGCCGGATGGGGTCGTGCATCACGCCATGATTCGCGTCGGAGACTCAGTACTGGAGATGGGTGAAGCGCATGGGAAGTACGAGACCATGCCGGCCATGTTCTACATTTATGTCCCGAACATGGAGGACGTCTATCGGCAGGCTTTGGCGGCAGGAGCGATCTCATCGCAGGAGCCCACTGATCAACCCTATGGCGACCGCAATGCCGCAGTGAAGGATACGTTCGGGAACACGTGGTACATCGCGACCCACGTCAAAGACATAAGTTAAAAATAAAAATGGGAGGGCTGAATGGCCCTCCCGAAATACCGCTCCAAAGTTACTGTCTAGCTAGCCTTCCGACGCAGAGCCACGGACTCCTCATCTTCATTTTCAGTGTCCTTTGAGTTGTCGACGTTGGCATCTGCGCGGCGGGGTTTGGGCTTCACCGCATCTTTCGCTTTACCCCAGGCATTCTGGACCTTGCCTTCCGCTTGCTTCATGGTTCCTTTCGCCTGAGCGTCGGTGTCCCCGGTCCATTCACCAACCTGACGTTCGGCGCGACCGGCGATGTCTTTCACTTTCCCTTTGGCACGATCTTCATTCATGATTCCCTCCGATTAATGCAAGGGCAGGTTCGCCCTTGGTTTCGGACCCGACGACCTTGCCCGTCAAACCACCGGACTTCTGCCCTGAATCACGCGGATCAGGACAACAATAATGGCGACGACGAGCAAGATGTGAATGAACCCTCCCAGCGTGTAGGAGCTGACCATTCCCAACAACCAAAGGATCAGAAGCAATACTGCAAT
>QIAL01000743.1 GCA_003225535.1 Acidobacteriota bacterium
CCGAGGACGTAGCCAGCGTCACAAAAGCTCTCGGGTCTTTCTTGCTTCTGTGACCCGACACCTGCGTGTGAGCGGCGGAGTAGGAAATGATCCCCTCAAGGCGGTAGTTCTTGGAGTGCTGCGAGAGATAGTTCTCCTGCGCTTTCTTCTCGCTGAGCGGCTTCTGGTCGCCTTCAAGAAGCAGCCTCTCACTTTCGCCCTCCAGCTTCAAGAAGGCCTGTTTCTTGATCTGCTGTTCGAACGGAAGCTGAAGCTTCCCGCTCAGGGCGTGGGCTTCCGCATGGAAATAGTGGGAGTTTAGATTGTCTTTCATGTTTTTCGCTCGTTCGAGGGCTCGAACCAATATGACCCTGCGCCTCGCCCCTCAGGGGCTAAAGCCCCGTTTTTCTACTGGCCGCTGACGGCGCGGCTGTAAGCCGCGCCCTTTCAAAACAACCACAAGATTTCGAATCGATCGACTTGCGACTTCAGATCGATCTAGGACGAGCCTTCAGTTCTGAATTTGCACGTCAATCGGATGACGGCTGAGTTCTTTGCTCTCGCCGGCAGGGGTGACGCCATTGACGACGAGAGTGTAGTTTCCGGATTCAAGATTATGACTCTGGACGTAAATCTGCCGGGTGTCTTCGTGGGAGGCGGTTGCAATCTGCCTCGACCACTCTTTCTTCCCCGCGGGATTATACAGGTCCGCGGTATAGGAAGCGAATCCATCTTCCGGAGGAAGATTGACAAGGACTCCGAAGCCTTCGCCCTTGTGCACCTTCATGGAAATCGCAGTGGTGCCGCGAGTGCTGACGTTGACGGAAGCCCAGGGGCCGACCTGAGGCTGATTCGCAGTGGCTACCAAGCTCGGATACGTAACGAAGCTCTGGTACCCGATCACCGCCAGGAGCAAGGCGAAGACAGGTACGGCGAATGCGGGACGCAGCCATGCAAACCATCCAGGCTTAGTGGTTTCCGCAACGGGAACGCGGGCCACCGAAACAGCCGGAGGCTCCCCCAGAATCACTTTTGTCTGTTCGACGAACATCGCGCCGGCGCGCAGGTCGAGCGCACAATCCTGGCAGTCAAAGAGGTGCTCCTCGAACTGATCCCGAACTTCAGGCTCAAGCTCGTCAAGAAGGTATTTCTCCGTGGCTTTTTGTCGGACCGCCTCATCATGGTCCATATCGATTCCCCTCATAACAAATAGTGCGTGGCGGCACAAAATCGTTTCAGCGTTTTTCGACGGCCACAGCTCCCGGCGGTCGAGCCGCAACATGCTTGAGATACAAGGACTTAAACGATTGTTTAGCCCGGTGCAGGAGCACCCGAAGGTACTCGCGGTCGACGCCAAAGTCACGGCACACGTCATCTTTGTCGCGTTCCTCGAGGAAGATCTGCCGCAACAGCCTTCGGTCTCGCTCGGGCATCTCCTCCAGGATTTCGCGAATCTTTTCTCCCATTTGTTTGGCGGCAACGGCGCCAAGAACGTCCACATTCGTAGCAGGAAAGTCCTGTTGCTCCTCGTCGTCCAGCGAACTGTCACGTGAAGATGCCCGATAGTGTTCGAGTAACACGTTGTTGCACATGGAGTTCACGAACGCGCCGAGGCGATCGGGCTGACGGATTTTCCCGCCCCGCAAGGCAGCAAAAACGCGAGTGAAGGTTTCCTGTCTCACGTCCTCAATCGCCTGTGGTGAATGCAGGCGCGAGCGCAGTTTCAGCTGGATCAATTCACTGAAGTAGGCGACGAAGTGTTCTTGCGTTCGGAAGTCTCCTGCCTGAAGACGCTCTACATAAGTTTCGTCAAAGGACTGGAGTTGCAAGGAAACGGGCCTCGCGGATGCTGGAGTGGCAGCTAGTTTAACACTTCGAACAAAACGCCGGGGACAGATTGGCCTCGTGTAACGAAACGGCCGAAAACGCCACTATTGTCAAAGAAGACGATGAGACCCGGTACTACAACTCGAACTCGAGAACGATCGGCGCCTCAGGCGTATTCGCTACGCTGCAGAAAACCCGCTTCAGGATTGCAGCGGCCGGGAGCCTTCCAGTGCACGATCCTCAGGGCACTTGAGCTGCCGAAGGCTCATCGAGAGGTCTTTCTGTTGAAAGAGATTCAGGGGCACACTTTAACGGAGATCGCGGCCTTTCTCGGAATCAGCATCGACACGGCGCGGGTGAGATGGAAGCGCGCCCGCCGTGAAATCGGTCACCTGGGAGATTCCGGCGCCATCGGACGTGCGCAATGACCGTCCTGGCGCATTCGCTCAAGCGAATCTGGTCCGCGAAAAACCGCGTCCCCCATCAAACCGGGTGGGGGACACGCGGTTCTCTACCGAACATGCACGAGCAAACCAGCCTGGTTGGCTGGGCGTATGACGGCGTTCTCGCCCTCTCTGAAGCGGCCCGACAGAGCGCGCCAACCATTCTCTTGATTGTCTGGAATATCCTCCGGTAGTCCACCTAAATATCTCCCTGTTGTCATCCAACCGATCCCGCATTCCGGCTGACTCAACAGCTTCGCCAGGTCCGTGCGACCAGGCATTCGCCGGTATTCTTGATAGAGGAGTGAACTAGAGAACGGGATTGAGATGAGATTTGGGGTGTGAAAAAAACCCCGAAGATCGCCGGAGCCGCTTCCCCGTTCGGTTCCGGCGATCTGAAGAGCCCAAGCTTCCCCCCGGTTGCCAAAGGCCTTCCATGTCGGGATTTCGTGAGTGAGCGGCAGGTGCCACAAAGTGACTTCTACTGCTCATTGGAGTAGTGCGGTCACTGAGCTTTTCGTTGCAGAAGAAATAGATTTTTTTTGACTCGAATGGGAGCAGACTCTGGTTACTAAGGATTCGCCCTCATATCGCTCGATGTTCCGCCCGCCGCGGGAACATAGCATTTGAGGCTGTAATCCATGACCATGCGGTCTGCGTTAAAGCGCCAGCCCAGGGTGCGGATGGTACGCTTCATGCGCTTGATCCAGCCACGCGGAAGGCCGTCGCGGTCGCGCTGGTAGTAAAGAGGGATTACTTCGTCGCGGAGCGTACGCATGAGATCTTCACCGTCGCGACTGTCGTGAACGTTCATGTTGGAGTGAGTCTTGCCCGTGCCGATGGCGAAGCCGTTTACACCGTCATATGCCTCGGCCCACCAACCGTCGAGGACGGACAGATTCAGCCCGCCGTTCAGGACCACTTTCTGGCCGCTGGTGCCCGACGCTTCGAGCGGACGGCGCGGATTATTGAGCCACACGTCGACGCCCTGCACGAAATGTCGGCCGACGTCAATGTCATAATCTTCGACGAATACAAACCGGTCACGGAACTTGGGATCGCGCATGAGATCGGCGATCTGCTGTAACACGCGCTTTCCGGGCTCGTCGAGCGGATGGGCCTTGCCTGCGAATACGAACTGAACGGGACGGTTGGGATCATTGACCATGGCGGCAAGGCGCTCGATGTCGGTCAAGATCAGATTCGCCCGCTTGTACGTAGCGAAGCGGCGCGCAAATCCTATGGTCAGAGCATCGGGACTGAGCACGCGTTCAAGGCGCTGCAATACTTCGCGCGACTCTCCACGGCGCTCAGCCTGTTCCACGGCGCGTTTGCGAACGAATTCAATGAGCTGGGACTTCAAGTTCAGGTGAGTCTCCCAGAGTTCGCCGTCGTCGACGTTTTCAATGCCGAGCCAGATCTTGGCTTCGCTGCCGCGCTGGTGCCAGTCGGTGCCGAGGTGACGATCGTAGAGGCGAAACATCTGCGGGGCGAGCCAGGAAGGAACGTGGACACCGTTCGTGATATGCCCGATTGGAATCTCGTCTTCCGCTTTGTCTTTGAAGAGTCCGGTCCACATGGCGCGCGAGACCTCGCCGTGCAATGCCGAGACAGCGTTGGCGCGCCTTGAAAGACGAAGGGCCAGGACCGTCATGCAGAAAAGTTCGTCGTTGTTGGAGGGATTCTCACGGCCAAGACCCATCAGGCTGTCCTGAGAAAGCCCAATGGCTTCGCGTAAGGGGCCGATGTGTTCTTCGACGAGGCGGGCGTCGAAACGGTCGTGTCCGGCGGGAACGGGTGTATGGGTGGTGAATACGACTTCGCGGGAAATCCGCGGGACGGCGGCGTCGAAGCCGATCCCTTCGTCTTCCATGCGCATACGAATCGCCTCCAGCACGGCGAAGGCGCTATGGCCTTCATTCAGGTGAAAGACGCCGGGAGAGATCCCAAGAGCTTTGAGGGCGCGCAGTCCACCTACCCCGAGTAATAACTCCTGGCGGATACGAATGCGAAGATCGCCTCCGTAAAGGCGCGAGGTAAGTTCGCGGTCTTCCGGAGCGTTGCCATCAACATCGGAATCGAGCAGGTAGAGATCGCGGCGGCCGACTTTTACGCGCCAGACTTTGGCCTGGAGGCTGCCGCTTCGAGTCTCAATAGAGACAATTACCGGGCGCCCGTCCTTTCCGATGGCGGCCTCCATGGGTAATTGGTTGACGTCTGTTTCGAGATACTCCTCGCGCTGCCAGCCGCTGAGGTCGAGATGCTGGCGGAAATATCCTTGGGGATAAAACAAACCAATCCCGACCAGCGGAATATCGAGGTCGGAGGAACTCTTGATGTGATCCCCGGCAAGGACGCCGAGGCCTCCGGAATAGATAGGCAACGATTCGTGCAAACCAAACTCGGCGGAGAAATACGCGACAGGGTGAGGCCGCAGGACCCCCGCATGGCGGGTTCCCCAGGTACGGTCCGCTTCAAGGTATTCCAGCATGCGGCGATAGGCGTAATTCACACGGCTGT
>QIAL01000370.1:0-4650 GCA_003225535.1 Acidobacteriota bacterium
TTCGGACTTGGAGCGCGAGTCCTCGGACTACTACCGTGCTTATCTCGAAAAAACTGTATGGCTTGAGTTGCCGGATGCCGCTTTGCAGCAAGCCTATGATTGGGCGCGCATCAGTACGGTGCAGGGCGTGGTGAATAACCCCTACCTGGGCACCGGACTCGTTGCCGGGTATAGAACTTCAGGCGTGAGTCAGCGTCCGGGATTCGCCTGGTTTTTCGGGCGCGATTCGGAGTGGACTTCGTTTGCCCTAAACGCGGAGGGAGATTTCGCAACCAGCCACGCGGCGCTCGATTTCATCAGCAAGTTTCAGCGTGACGACGGCAAGGTTCCACACGAAATCTCGCAAAGCGCCAGCCTGGTTCCGTGGTTCAAGGACTTTCCCTACCCGTGGGCCTCAGCCGATGCAACACCACTGTTCATCATTGCGGTCAATGATTATGCGGTCCAGAGTGGGGACACCGCTTTCGTACGCGAGAAGTGGGACAACCTCTGGCGCGCCTATCAATTCCTGCGTTCGACCTACGATTCGAACGGCTTGGCGCAAAACATAGGCGTTGGCCACGGTTGGGTCGAAGGCGGGCCATTGCTTCCGGTCAAGAATGAGTACTACCGAGCTGGTCTCGGAGTTGAGGCGCTGCATGCGTTGTCCAACCTGGCTCGACTGGCGGGAAAAGATGATGTCAGGAAGCAACTCGCTGAGGAATTCGAGAAGGGCCGGACGGAGCTCGATCACGCTTATTGGTCTCCAGAGTCGAAACACTACGCATTCGCGCTCAATCAGAATAATCAGCGGATGGATGAGTTGAGCGTGCTTACGACCGTGCCGATGTGGTTTGGTTTAGCGGAACCAAATAATGCTGACCAAACCATTTCGAAACTCGCGGCCGAGGATCATCAGACAGACTGGGGCATGCGGATCATCTCCAACCATTCGAAGGTCTACGACGGTTCTGGTTACCACTACGGCGCGGTATGGCCTTTGTTTACTGGTTGGGCATCGGTCGGCGAATACCGCTACCATCGCGCTTTCCCGGCCTATGAGAACTTGCGGGCGAACGCCTTGCTTGGCTTTGATGGCGCTCTTGGACATTTTACAGAAGTGCTGTCGGGAGATTACTACCAGTCATTTGCAACCAGTGCTCCTCACCAAATCTGGTCGTCCGCGATGGTGATTAGCCCAATTCTGCGCGGCTTGTTTGGGCTGCAGGTCGATGCCGAGAAGCATCAAGTCACGCTGGCGCCGCACATTCCGGCGG
This sequence comes from Acidobacteriota bacterium, assembly GCA_003225535.1. GTDB lineage: Bacteria > Acidobacteriota > Terriglobia > Terriglobales > Acidobacteriaceae > Sulfotelmatobacter. Next base: position 1,257 of record QIAL01000370.1, read on the forward strand.
ATTGGGCCTCCTTCTCGATCCGCAACATCCGCGTCGGGGATGCGGGATTGGATATTCACTATACGAAGGCCGCAGACACGATGACGCTCGAAGCTAAGCGGAGTGGAACGGGTGACTGTTGGGTCGAGTTCTCGCCTGCGCTCAGTTTGCGTACCGAGGTCGTCAGGGTGGAACTGAACGGACGGCCCTTGGCGTTCAAAGTGCAGCCGAATCAGAACGATCAGCACGTGCTCGTTCGTTTCCCCATTTCTGGCAACTCGACTAGCCTCACTATTCGCTTGAAGAATGACTTTGGCTTGACGGTGACGAACGAATTGCCGCAACTGGGAAGCGCGAGCCGGGGCCTACGTGTGATTTCGGAAACATGGAACAGCGCCAGAAACCAGCTGACCATGGGAGTCTCAGGGCGGGCGGGAAGCCGCTACGAACTGGGTGTTTGGAATGCTGGCCAGGTATCGTCCGTTGATGGCGGTACCCTCACAAAGAGCGGGAAACTGGAACTCCAAATGCCGCAGGGAGAGGCCGAATCCTATACCTCGCAATCCGTGATCATCCATTTCGCTCACTGATGGTGGCGCGACGTCTGCCCTTTCCTCAGAAGCGCTACACTGCTAGATGACGGCCGTTCGCGGCAGGGGCGCAAATGCACGAACTCTCGATTGCGATGGGCATCGTGGAAGCTGCGATGGACGAGGCCAGGCAGCGCAACGTGCAGGTCAGTGCCGTGCACCTCAGGCTGGGTGCCTTGTCTGGGGTCGTGAAAGATGCGCTGCTTTTCTCGTATGAGGTAGCGTGCCAGGATACGCCTCTCGAAGGATCTCGGCTTTTGATCGAGGAAATTCCGGTCATGGTGTTTTGTCCGCAGTGCAAAGAGAAGCGTGTGCTGGAGTCGGTGCAGTTGTTCAGTTGCCCAGAGTGCGCATCGCCGACGGGGGAAGTACTTCAAGGAAAGGAACTAGAGGTCTACGCGCTTGAGGTGGAGGAATGAGCGAGCCGCGCCTGATTGAAGTACGCCGAAATGTCTTGAAGCAGAATGATGTGATTGCGCGGGCTCTGCGGGATCAGTTCCATGCTGCCGGTGTGTTCGTCGTGAGCCTGGTTTCAAGCCCGGGCTCGGGAAAGACGACCTTTCTTGAAAAGACACTGACCCAGTTGCAACCGCGTTATCGCGTCGCCGCACTCGTTGGAGATCTGGCAACCGAGAACGACGCGGTGCGTCTGGCTCGCAGCAAGGCTCCAGTCAAGCAGATTACAACGGGAACACTGTGCCACCTGGAAGCGGCGATGGTTCAAAACGCGCTACAGGACTGGGATCTGCATCAACTCGATTTTCTCTTCATCGAGAACGTTGGCAATCTGGTCTGCCCGTCCTCCTATGACCTGGGGGAAAATCTACGGCTGGTGTTGATGTCGGTAACCGAGGGTGAGGACAAGCCGCAGAAGTATCCGACGATCTTCAACAGCGCAGACGTTGCAGTGATCACGAAGAACGAACTCTCCGGCGCTGTGGAATTTGATTGGGACGCGGCGCGGAAGAGCATCGAATCTGTGCGGCCTGGAATGCGGATCTTCCGTCTCTCGGCCAAGACCGGCGAGGGCATGAGCGAGTACCTGGACTTCTTATCTCGCCAGTTGGCCGAACAACGGGCAGTTGTGCATAGCTGATTGCTTTCAGTTTTGTGATACTTGAGCAAGCGCGAGCAGAGTTCGCGCCATGTACGTGATCAGAAGCGCGACGATGCAGGCGAGAATCACAGGACGGTATCTTGTCTCCAGCAAATCAGCCAGTACCCCGGAAACAAAAATAAACAAAAATGGAATTGCGGCGAGCAAAAATCCTGCTCCGCCGGTGTGCGGAGTAGCCATTGCCAGGACCACAAAGAGGACACCCACAAGCAACGGCGCTGTATTCCCAAAGTACCGTGACCGCGGCCAAAGGAAGTAAGTTGTCAGAGCGACGGGCAGGATTATCACAAAGGCGGGGCACGCTGCTCCGAGCCGGATTGCCACTTGCTTGTACACCGGGAGCACGGCGAACGCGCGCCAGGTGAGTCCCAGAAAAACAGCGTGGCGCATGCTTTCAAGAAACGTCCTCAGATGGAAGAAGTAAATTCCGAAGAGGACGATCAGTCCGACGACGCACGCTGCGATCCAGATGACCAGTCCGGCTCGCCTGCGTACTGGAGCGACATAAAGCAGGAAAATCAGAGCCATCGGCACGACAACCATCATAGAAAATTGGGATCCGATAGCGATCGCGAGCGAAACTCCGAGCAGCACGATCCGTCGCCAATTCCACAGCACCACTTCGCGTGGGGCATACAGCGTGTGAGCTACGGCGATGCCTGTGAAGATCGTCCCGAACGCTCCCCAGGCGGCCACAATCTCGGGTTCGGTTTGCCAAACGGCGGCCGCCTGGATCAGCGACGGAGAAAAGGCATAGAGCGTGAGGGCGATGAATCCGCCGGTATTTCCGCAGAGGCGGCGGGCAACGTACCAGAGCGATGCGCCCAGGAACAAACCGCACGCCAGGAACGGAAGCTTCGGAAGCCATCGCCAGTAAGTTGCCGACTCAGCGTTAAGATGGCTTGGCCAAACCAGGAGTGGAGCAGCAGAAACAAGAGAAAGCAGAGGCGAGTGCTCTCTGTCGAATCCATTTTCACTGCTTTGGGATAGATGGATGAACGGATCGTCGAGTGGGTCGCTCAGTGGAGCGCTTGCGATACCCCGTCCGTGCCACTGTTTCAGTCCCTCGCCGATGCGAAGGGCTTCTTCTCCATCCATGCTTTGCGCACTGCTCAGCTCAACATGAACCAGCCATAGCGCTTGTGCCAGGAATGCCAGCAGGATCAGTGCGGCAAGAAACTGAGGACGTCCAAAACGTTCACGTGTGAAATAAGAGCCCATAAGGTCAAGCCGAGTGTTTTACCATGTCGGAGGCTAGCAAAGCGAAGTTTCACGCATGAGCGATCTTGAAATCGACGCGAAAGGCCATCCCGGCGCGGGATCACCGCAAGAACCGAAGTTTGCCGCCGCAACCGAACCGTCGTATGCGCAGACTCTCTTTTTTGGACCAGACGGTCTTCGGCCGGGCTGGGGGTTCGTGTTCTATCTTGTAGCTTTCCTCATAATCCAAAAATTTGCAGTGCAACTGGCTTGGGCCCACGACTTCGGCTACGGCGATCTTTGGTCAAGGATGCTCGAGGAAATCGGCGACCTTCTGGCAGCAGTCATCCCAGCTGTAGTGCTCATTCGAGTCGAAGGCCGCCCATGGAGTGCCTACGGCTTGCCGGGAAAGCAAGCTTTCGGGCGCCGGTTTTGGATGGGGGCTTTGTGGGGGTTTGTCGCAATTAGCGTGGTGATCGTTGGATTGTACGGCGCGCACGCGTTCTCT
>QIAL01000370.1:4687-14361 GCA_003225535.1 Acidobacteriota bacterium
ATGCGCAGTTCACGCTAGCGCGAGGTATCGGATTCTGGCCCGCAGCATTCGTGCTTTCATGCATCTTCGGACTCATCCATCGCGCGAACGAAGGGGAGCGCTGGTCTGGAGTCGTGGTTGCGATCCTCATCGGGCTCTTCTTCTGCTTAACACTGCGGCGTACGGGAAGTCTTTGGTTCGCGATCGGATTTCATGCCGCCTGGGATTGGGGAGAAACTTTCTTTTATTCGGTTCCAGACAGCGGGACAGTTTGGCCTGGACATCTATTGAGTTCTTCGCTGCGTGGTCCGGCCTGGCTCACTGGAGGCTCCGTGGGCCCTGAGGGCAGCCTGTTATGCATCGCGGTGATCACTCTGGTTTGGGCTGCTTTTGAGCGGGGTTATCCCGCGTCATCCCGGACCTCATCATCCCAATGATTGATGTCACCCGCCAATCCGCGTCAACAGAATTGCGCCCTTCCTGTTTTGGGAGCCAAACGGTGAGAATGGTGGAGTGCCAGCTGTCCATCTCAACGGCACACCCTATACTGAACGCATGACCCCAGAGTCGGATCTGCTCACTCCTTTGCGCCGCTACTGGGGTTACAGTACATTCCGGCCTTTACAGGAACGCATCGTTCGAAGCCTCCTGGCCGGTCATGATGCCTGCGTGGTGATGCCGACTGGCGGAGGAAAGTCCCTCTGCTATCAGTTGCCGGCAGTCATGTCGGAGAAGACCGCCGTCGTGATTTCCCCTCTGATCGCTCTGATGCAAGATCAGGCGGCCCAACTTGCTCAGATGGGGATTCCGGCGGCGGTTCTCAACAGCACTCTCAGCAGCGAGGAACAAAGCCGCGTGGTGCGTGACGCCCGCCGCGGCGCATTTCGTCTGCTCTATCTTTCTCCCGAGCGACTGCAGCGGGGCGACACATTGGAGTGGTTGCAGCATGTGCCCATCTCATTCTTTGCTATCGACGAAGCCCACTGCATCTCGGAATGGGGCCATGAATTCCGTCCCGAATACCGGCAACTGAACCGCTTGCGCGACAAGTTCCCCGACCGGCCGATTGCCGCCTTTACAGCCAGCGCGACCCGTCAGGTGCGGCATGACATCCTGGCGCAACTTGCGTTAAAGAGTCCGGATAAATACATCGCCAGCTTTCACAGGCCCAACCTGCGGTATCTCGTCCGTGCGTGCGATAACACCAACCAGACTTCTCTGCTTGTCACAGCGCTACGCCATTACCGGGAGGGAAACGTAATCGTCTACTCTCCGACTATCAGTCGAGTCGAGGAGACAGTCGATTTCCTTGCAGGGGAGGGCATCGAAGCGGTTCCGTACCACGCCAAAATGCAGGCGGACGACCGGCGGCGGAATCAAGAACGCTGGATGTCGGATGAAGTGAAAGTCCTCGTCGGCACGATCGCGTTCGGCCTCGGGATCAATAAGGCAACGGTGCGGGCGGTGATCCATCTAGCCCTGCCTAAGTCGGTCGAACAGTTTTATCAGGAGGCAGGGCGCGCTGGGCGCGATGGGAATCCGGCCGATTGCGTGATGCTGTGGCGCAAGCAGGATGCCGGGCTGCTTGGTTTCTTTGCGAATCAAATTACCGATGCTGCCGAGCGCGATCGTGCCTGGCAGCGATACTACAGGATTCGAGATTTTGCGGAATCGAACCACTGCCGCCATCGCCAGATCTGCACTCATTTCGGAGAGACTCCGAAATGGACCTCGTGCGGAGCGTGCGACGTCTGCGCCAGTGTTCCCGAGTGGATGACCATCGCAGTCAGTCAAGCGCCGATGCGAAAGGCCGTTGCGGTTCCTACGTATTCCCCGGCTGCGATGGAGCCAGACCCCGATTTGCGAGACTATTTGCGCGAATGGCGACGGAGGACGGCCAAAGAACAGGGCATGCCCGCATATGTTGTGCTGCATGACACAACTCTGGAAGAGATTTGCAGGATTCGACCTTCCTCGATTGCTCAGTTGCGGACCATCACCGGCATCGGCGAGCGTAAAGCTGCCACTTACGGGCAAGAGATCCTTGTGGCTCTGCAACGCTACAGCGAAGGTGCCCGCGCGTCGGCGCTGCCCCAGCAGAAAACCGCTCCGGCATTGGAGACTCTGCAACTCCTTTCCGAAGGAAAGACTCTAGAGGAAATTGCCCAGATTCGCGGGCGGCAACTCAGAACGGTTGTGAATGCGGTGGCCACCTTGGTGGAAACGGGTGAGGTGGAGTACCAACCCGGCTGGATCGATCGCACCCGGCACGCGGTAATCGAGGCAGCGTGCATTCGTGCCGGAGTTGAGAATATTGAAAGACTGAAGCCCTTGAAAGACGTGCTGCCGCCTGAAATCACGTACGATGAAATCCGCCTGGTGGTGGCTTATTTGAAGCGCAGTCAAGCGCAAAAGAAATCGGTACCGGCCTAGGCAAGCAACTGCTTTACGGCCTCGCGGCCTGAACGCACGCAGTCGGGGACGCCAATTCCGCGATATCCATTCCCTGCCAGGGCCAAGCCCGGGATCGCCTTACGCAGGGTTTCAATTCTCTCGAGTCGCTCGAGATGTCCCACTCCATACTGCGCCATGGCGGACTTCCACTTGTAGACACGGGCAAATCGGGGCTCAGCCCGCAGGCCACGGATCTGCGGGCCAAGGATCTGCTGCAGCTCTTCTCGAACGACGCCAATGATCTGCTCGTCGGTGAGATCCCAAACACTCTCGGCATTGCTCCCCGCGAAAAAGCATCGCAGCAGCGCCCGATCTTCCGGAGCGCGATGCGGGAATTTGTTGTGAACAAAGGTAGCGGCGAGCAGGCGTCTTCCTTCACTGCGTGGGACAAGAAATCCAAATCCGGGAGGAAGCGCCTGCCTCACCTCCAGGTCGTATTCGAGAGCTACCGTGATGGAAGAGCTGTATTGAATTGCGCCTAGTTCGGAGGAGAGGTCAGTGCTCACATCGCGCAGGACGGCGCTCGCAGCCGGACCAGGCAGCGCAACAATCACGGCGTCGAAGCGCTCGGCTTGTGCGCCAACGGAAACCGTCCAACCTTCCGATTCTGGCTGAATTGCTTTGACAGGCATATTGGTCTGAAGAGATGCCGGGTTGAGGCGCGACACGATTGTCTCGGCCAGCGATTGCATGCCGCCACTGAGCGAGGTGAACAGCGGAGGCGCTGGCTTTCGCGGCCCGGACGACATTTTCTTGCGCGCCGCCAACATCGCTCGTCCGAGACTGCCGTGAGTGCGCTCCATCTCAGCGAATCGTTGAAGCACGGCGCGGACACTCAGGCTCGAGGATTCTCCTCCGTAAATGCCTGACAGCAGGGGATCGGCGAGGCGGTCTACCATCTCCCGGCCGTAGTGCCGTTCTACAAAATCGGCCACCGACTCGTCGCGATCCACCGCTCGAGGAGGATGAAACAACTCCTGCGCCATCCGCAGTTTGGTCTTCCAGGAGAAAAGCGGTGAGAGTCCCGTCGGCAGGATCTTCGTAGGGACCATGAACATCAGCCCATCGGGCATCTCGACAAGCCGTCCGCGAGTCAGGATGTAGGTCTTGCGGTCGGCGTCATTCGAGCCGATCAGTTGGTCGCCGAGCCCCACCGATCGGCACAGATCGGCAGCCCATGGTTTTTCGGTGACGAAAGAGTCTGGCCCAGCCTCGACCACACACCCGTGGATTCGTTCCGTGCGCAGAACGCCGCCCAGTCGTGAAGAGGATTCGTAGAGGGTGTATTCGACATCGTGCGCCATTTGGCGGCGCTGCTCAAGGTCGAAGGCAGCAGCCAGGCCGGAAATTCCTCCGCCGATGATGGCGATGCGAGTCATCGCTGGCGAGTTCCAGCGGCTGGCTTGCTGTTTCCCGAGGCCGAGTACTCCTGCACAAAGCGTGCGAGGTTCTTGACATTGTCGACAGGAGTTTCCGGGAGGATCCCGTGCCCGAGATTGAAAATGTGGCCCGGGCGTCCGTCAGCGCGCTGCAGGATAGCTTCCGCGCGCGATTTCAATTCGTTCCGATCGGCGAATAGAAGGACTGGGTCAAGGTTTCCTTGCACGGCGGCCTTGTAGTCGAGCCGTTCCCAGCCTTCATCGAGAGGAATGCGCCAGTCAAGGCCGATGACATCCGCTCCGGTCTCTTTCATTGCGGGCAGGAGCGTGGCGCTGTCGGTGCCGAAATAGATGATGGGCACTCCGGACTTCTTTAACTTCTTCACCATGCCAGCGACATGGGGGAGAACGTAGCGCCGGTAGTCTTCCACGCTCAGGCATCCCACCCAGCTGTCGAAAATCTGGATGGCGTCGGCACCAGCGCGCACCTGCTCCGCTGAGTACGCCGTCGTCACCGAGACGAGTTTGGTCATCAACGTGTCCCAGTCGCCGGAGTGGTTGTACATCATCTTCTTGGCGTGGACGTAGTTGCGGGAGCCTCCGCCTTCAATCATGTAGCTGGCGAGAGTGAAGGGAGCGCCACAGAATCCGATGACAGGCACGCGGTCGGCAAAGTGTTTGGCCACAAATGCCACAGCCTCGGAAACATAGCCGAGCTCGGCGGCGCGGTCGGTGCGCAGGTTCGCGATATCTTCCTTGCTGCGCACGGGCTTTTCTATAACTGGGCCTTCGCCAGCAGAGAAGTGAAAGGGTAGCCCCATGACCTCGAGAGGCAGCAGCAGGTCGGCAAAGATGATTGCTGCGTCGACTCCAAGAATTTCCGCTGCCTCGATCGTGACTTGCGCGGCCAATGCGGGCTTCTTGCATATCTCAAGGAGAGAATGCTGCTTGCGGATCGCGCGGTACTCGGGCATGTAGCGCCCAGCCTGGCGCATGAACCATACCGGCGTGCGGTCGACTGGCTGCGACTTACAAGCGCGAACAAAGATCGAATTTGGGGCAGACATGAACCTTTGAATGTAGCATTTTGGCGCAGGGAAGAGAAACGCGACCGGACATTGCAGAACAAGTGATCGAATTAGAATTACTGTATGGCGAAGTCTGCGGGGATCGTGGGAATCATCGTTCTGGTCGTCTGCTCCAGCCTCGGGTTCCAGCGAGCTACTCCGTCCGCACCAGCGCCGACTTTCTACAAAGATGTGCTGCCCGTTCTCCAGGATCACTGCCAGAGCTGCCATCGTGCGGGAGAAGTCGCGCCCATGCCGCTGGTCACCTATGAGCAGACGCGCCCGTGGGCAAATGCGATTGCGCATGAAGTGCAAATGAAGATGATGCCGCCGTGGTTCGCTGATTCGCGATTCGGCCATTTTGCCAACGACCCTTCGTTGACGGAACAGCAGATCAGCATGATTTCTGCCTGGGTGGCGGCGGGTGCGCCTGCCGGAAAGTCGCTGGATGCCCCGCCGGCAAAAGAGTGGGCCAAAGGATGGAACATCAATCAGCCGGATCTCGTGGTGAGAATGCCGAAATCGGTGCAAATTCCCGCGCGAGGTGAAGTCGAATATACGTACGAGATCGTGGCTACGCATTTCACCGAGGACCGCTGGATCCAGATGTCGGAGTTTCGGCCGGGAAGTCCGGCCCACGTCCATCACGCGGTGGTGTATATCCGTCCCCCGGATTCGCCATGGCTCCGGCACGCGCCGATCGGCGAGCCGTTTACGGCTTCGACGCTCAAGGATCCCGCAGAGCAGCGTCAAGCGCACGAGACGACCAGCGATCTGCTTCTGGTGTACGCACCGGGCAGTTCGCCGGACCAATGGCCGGACGGAATGGCGAAATTCGTTCCGGCAGGGTCGGACCTGGTCTTTCAAATGCACTACACGACCAACGGCACGGCAGCCGAGGATCAAACCGGCATCGGCATTGTCTTTGCGAAGGCTCCGCCCAAGCAACGAGTCATCACGCTGCAGTTGAACAATCACGCTCTCATCATTCCTCCCGGCGCCGATGATTTCCGGGTGGAAGTTCAGGGCACTCTTCCCAACGATGCGACGCTGCTCAGTCTCTTCCCCCACATGCATCTGCGCGGAAAGCGCTTCGAGTACGACATTGTGCACGACGACCGCAGCGTGGAAGTGTTGCTGCGAGTGAACTATCACTTCCATTGGCAACTGAGTTACCGGCTGGCCGAGCCGCGCCTGCTGAAGGCAGGAACGAAATTGCGAGCGATCGCCTGGTACGACAATTCGAAGAACAATCCGCACAATCCTGATCCCACGAAGACCGTGACGTGGGGCGATCAGACTTCTGACGAGATGATGGTCGGGTTTTTCGACGTGGCGGTGCCCGCGGGGATGGACAAGTGGAAGTTCTTTGAACGGAATGGAGGGCCGCAGAGCCCTTAAACATCCCCGCTTGCGGGGTGTCGTCCATCCTCTGTACCCTTGAATGGGTCCACTCTGTTTGAGCGCCACCTCCACAGTTCCAGTCAACGAGACAAAGCCAGGCGCGCCGAGAGGCTTGCGGTCTGCCTCCTATTGGATGCTGGCCGTCGTCTTCGCCGCCGTGTTTTTGGGATCTCTGTTTTCTCCGCCCTTGCTCGACGATGCCGATAGCACGCACGCCGAGGCCGCCCGCGAAATGTTCGTCAGCGGTGACTATGTAACGTTGCATATAAACGGCGTTCGCTATCTGGAAAAGGCGCCGTTGCCGTATTGGCTGGTGGTGGCCAGCTATCACCTGTTTGGCATCAACGAATTCTCCACGCGCCTGCCCATGGCGATTTCCGTGCTTCTGCTCGGCGTGTTGGCGCTGGTTTGGGGTCGCCGAGCATTTGGAGAACGCGCCGGAATTTATGCTGCCCTCTTTGTGTACACGGCTGCGGGAGTTTTTCTCTTTACACGAATCCTGATTCCGGACGTGCTGCTCAGCGTCCTGATTGCAGCCCCGTTGTACTTCTTCTTGACCGCTCTCGAGTCCCGAGCAGATTCCTGGCGCTGGTACGCCGGATACGCGTGTATCGCGCTGGGAGTCTTGACGAAAAGCTTGATCGCGCTCGCGTTTCCCGGTGGCGCGGCTTTTATATACCTGGCGGTTACCGGGGAGTGGCGTCGCTGGCGCGAGTTCCGCGTGGGCACCGGACTTGCCCTTTTCTTAGTGATTGCGGCTCCGTGGCACATCCTGGCGGGCCTACGCAATACCGGGGGACAGGGCGGTCACGGTTTCTTCTGGTTCTACTTTGTCAACGAACACTTCCTCAGATTTCTTGGACGACGGTATCCGCGCGACTACAACAAGCTTCCCTGGGCACTCTACTGGTCCCTGCACCTGGTTTGGTTGTTCCCTTGGAGTCTCTATCTGCCTGCGGCCATTCGAACTATCGTCGATGTCCGCAAGAAACGCCACGACGACTTCTCGGCTCGTACCCGACTGCTTTGCTGGATTCTGGCTGGTCTTGTTCTCGTCTTCTTTGCGATCTCCACGAATCAGGAGTACTACACGTTCCCCGCCTACCTTCCCTTGATGGTGCTGATCGCAGACGGTGTGGCGCGCAGTGAATGGAGTGAATGTGAAAACGGGGTTCGAAAAGGATGGCTTCGAGTGTCTTCGGGAGTCCTGGCCGTGGTGGGTCTCACGGCCACGGTAATCCTGTTCACTCTCTTATGGCAATCACGACGTCTTCCGTTTGAACCAGACATCGGTAACGTGCTCGCAAAGCACGATATGAGTGCCGATACGCTTTCCACGTCCCACATGCTCGATCTCAGCTACGAGTCGTTCGCAGCGCTAAGGCTGCCGGCTGCGCTCGCGGCTGTGACGTTGTTGATCGTGCCTGCTTATTCGTTTCTGCTCAGAATTCGTCGCCGGCACTACGCCGCCACCTGGGTAACCGCTCTGGGCATGACGCTGTTTCTTGTTGCCGCGCACATCGCTCTGGGGCGATTCGGACCGTATCTCTCTTCGCGAGATCTCGCGCAAAAGATCGCTGCTCAAGAGCGCCCAGGAGACTCCGTGATGATATATGGCGATCAGGCCTTCGGCTCTTCGCTCTTGTTTTATCTGCATCGTCCAATAAAGCTGGTCGAAGGCCGCACCACTTCGATGTGGTTTGGCTCAACTTTCCCGGATGCTCCTCACATTTATCTGAGCAGCGCTGATCTGCAGCGCGATTGGAGCGGGAGCGATCGGATATTTCTCTTTGTGCCGGCTCATCTGAAGGCCAAAGTCGATTCTCTCCTGCCCAATCGCATCGTCGTGGCAGGGGAATCTGGAAAGTACGTGTACAGCAATAAGCCATAAGAAACATTCGCGTAAAATCTGGACGTTCTGCCGAAGGGTGACAACGAAGATGAATTCCAAGGGAATACAAGTGTCTATGGCCGCACTGCTGATCGCCTCGTTCGCGCCGGTTATCGGTATGGGGAAATCGAGGACGGTTGCTCCAGTTCCAACGCCTCAGGCCGCAGTCGTCAGCCCGAAGAAGGCTGAGGAGCAGTTCAAGAATATCCAGGTTCTAAAGGGCATTCCCGCCGAACAGGTATTCCCGACCATGCAGTTCATCACGGCTTCGTTAGGGGTCGAGTGCGAGTTCTGCCACGTTCAGAATGCTTTCGACAAAGACGACAAGAAGCCAAAGCAGGCCGCGCGGAAAATGATGCAGATGATGTTTGCGATCAATAAAGACAATTTCGACGGCCATCGCGAAGTAACTTGCTACTCCTGTCATCGCGGGAGTGCCCATCCCGCCGCCATTCCAGCTGTACTGGCTGAAGAGCCTACGCGCAAGCCCGGAGAGCCGCATGGGATGGAATCGGCGGCAAAGTCGGCTGAGACCAAAAGCAGTGATGCCCCAACTGCTGAGCAGTTGCTGGACAAGTATGTGCAAGCCGCGGGGGGCGAGGCCGCGATCGACAAAGTTCATAGCCGCGTCATGAAAGGAACGATCGATTTCAGTGGTATGTCACTACCGATCGATATCTACGCCAAAGATCCACTCAGGCGGATCTCATTCACTCACATGGCGGAGGGCGAAAACGTCACAGCATTTGACGGGCGCGAGGGATGGCTGGGTATGTCCGGGCACCCTTTGCGAGAAATGCACGGCAGTGATCTGGATGGCGCAGGGATCGATGCCGATCTCCACCTGGCCACTCACTTCAAACAGATTTTCAGTGAAACACGGACCGAGGCGACTGAGAAGATCGGCGATCATGAGGCATACGTCGTCGCGGGACAACGGGAAGGCAAGCCGCCGATTCGCCTGTATTTCGATAAGGAATCGGGGCTGCTTGTCCGACTCGTGCGATTCGGTGAAACGGCACTGGGTTGGCTCCCGACTCAAATCAACTATGCGGATTATCGCGACGTCGATGGAGTAAAGGTCCCCTACCGCTGGACCGAAGCCGCCCGTCACTCCAGAGCCGCCCAAGAACACAGCAAAATAGCGCAAACGCAGCTGCGCAGAGAACCTACTTCAGTCACCGAATCTGTCTAGCTGCCCTCGTCCGTCGTGGCAACGGTGTCTTTTGCCCGCTCGGCCTCAATGGTTATGTCGACTTCGGCTCCCGGCTTTAACTTTACTTTCTGTCCGTTGTCGTCGACCAATCGATTGGGAACTCGAATCTCTTTGTACAAGTGATCCGCACCTTCGACAGAGATCTGCGCTTTTTCGGGCTCACCACTTTGTGGATGAGGACGGATGACTTTTTCGACCCGACCGGGAAGTGTAGTAGCCGCTTTTGCTTTGCCCTTTGACACGTGGCCCTCCCTGGGGGCACCCGTAAAGCGGGGAATTCTGCA
>QIAL01000744.1 GCA_003225535.1 Acidobacteriota bacterium
TACACCCCGTTTTTCGCCATCATTTTCATCTTCATCCTGGTCTGCAACCTGATTGGCTTGATTCCCGGATTCGAGTCGCCGACGGGAGTTCCGATTGTTCCGCTCGGCTGCGCGATCTGCGCGTTCCTCTACTATCACACGCAGGGATTCAAACACTCCGGCCCAAAATATCTGCTGCACTTCTTCGGACCGCCAATGGAAGGCATGCCGCTGATTGCCCGGATTTTGCTCGCAGCCTTGATGCTCCCGATCGAACTGGTCAGCCACTTTGCGCGTTTGCTCTCACTGACGGTGCGTCTCTGGGCAAACATTTTCGCCGGCGACCTGATTACGCTCGTATTCTTTTCCATGATCCCGATCGGCGTCCCCATTATCTTCAGCGGACTTCATATTGTCGTAGCGGTCTTGCAGGCATACGTCTTCATGCTGCTGTCGATCATTTACGTATCGGGCGCGGTGGCGGAAGAGCACTAGACCAGGGGGTGCTCGGTTGCCAGCAAATCAGTTCCGAGGAAAGATTGAGGAGGAACCAGCGATCAGTTGCCAGTGATCAGCCAAATTCGCTGACCCCTGACAACTGGCCACTGGCCACTGCTACCAGCGTGAGGGCGCCTGCACGGTATGGCGTCAACCACCTCCTGGCGGCAATTCATAAAGGAGCAACACCCATGCGTCAACTAAGCCGTTTGTTTATGATTCTTTCCGCGCTGTGCTTTGCCATGCCTGCATTCGCGCAGGGTGGTGGTACTAGCGAAGCAAGCTGGATCGCCATCACCGCCGGATTCTCGATGGCCATCGCGTCTGCTGTCTGCGGCCTGGCCCAAGGCAAGGCCGTTGCAGCCGCGACCGAGTCGCTTGCCCGTAACCCTGCCGCCCGTCCTGGAATCCAGTTCGCTCTGATTCTGGGCCTGGTGCTGATCGAGTCGCTGGCGCTGTACACCCTGGCGATCATCTTCTTGAAGGTGAAGTAGAAAGCAGTTTCGCCCGAACTGAAAAAGCCTCTGCGAGAGCAGAGGCTTTTGATTTTAGGTTCGAGCTAAAAGCTAACGGCTCAGTGCTAGCGGCTACACTTTCCTCTCGCCGCCCCACTCGTGGCCCTTGTTCTGCGGAGCCGCATTCAGTGCCTCCGCCAACAGGCGACGGAGTTTGTAGCGGCTCTCCAGATCGGTGTTCACGATCTCGAATCCTACTTCATTCACGCGAGCGCGGCGCAGAAGCACGTGCGCCCGGATCTTCGAGCGCATGCCCAATGAAATCTCAAGATCGGCTTCACTTCCAATGCGGAGATTATCTTCCTTCGTCCCCATACCACCGCCGAGGCTTAATTCCCGGATCATGATCTTCGACTTGCCCCAGGAGCTGCCAATCGTTCCAGACACGGTCTTAGACAAAACCATCCGCTCATAGCGGCGTTGCCGCACCCAGGGACATGCCGGGGCCAGATCGAGCGGTGCGATCGCCAGTTCGGCCGATTCAAGTCCGCTGTCATGCATGACTTGGGCACTGTAGCGGGGATCGGTCTTCGACAGAGCTTGTGCGGCTGCGATTCGCAATTCGCGGTGATACACCCATCCGAAAGTCTTCTTGGCTTCCAGGATCTCCCTGAGCGTGTTTACGGCTTCAGCATCCTTCAACCGTCCCAGCGACTCAATGGCTTTCAACTGTATGTACGGTGAACGCGAAACCGCATCACCCGGACGAGCCATGGCGATGAGCGGGGGCACGGCGGTCAGATCGCCGCTCATTCCGATTTCGTCGACCGCTTCGGGCAGCACAAGAGCATCGAGCACTTCCGCCAGTTCCAGCAGTGTGCGCCCACGGTCGGCGGCATTTCCGTAGGCGATCTGGCGAACAACAATGTCGTGATAGAAGCGGTTCCACTCCGGCAGGCGCACCGGGAGCAGTTCCAGCAAGGTACCCACATCCAGCCGGCTGATCAGCCCCACTCCGCCGGAAGCTTGCCGGGGCTGGCCCGTGCGTAAGATCTCCCGCAACTGAAGCAGCACTGGCGATCCCAACTCCTTCACCAGTTCGATCATGCGATTGCACTCATCGCGCCGCATGCAACGGAAGAACCGGTCGGCAAGATGCTCGGCTCCAGCCTGGCTCGTGCGGCGCAAGACGGCCAACAAGTCCGCCGGGACCGGCTCCTGCCGTATCGCTTCTTCGATGAACTCTGGCAAACGGTTTTCGACGCCAACACGCGGGCGAAGATCGCTCATCAATACCG
>QIAL01000745.1 GCA_003225535.1 Acidobacteriota bacterium
TTCGGGTCGCGATCAGACTTGTCAGCGGTAATGTTCCTTTTTGCTCATGCTGCTAAAGCCCGAAGCGTCGCAGATGAGACATTTTGTCTGGACAGTGTCCTTGAGTGAGACAATCGCGGAGGAAGGAACCTGGCGGCTGCTTGCGCAGCCGCCAGTCAACAACTCTATTCCACGCAGGACGCCGAGCCCTGAAGCCCAGCGCTTTCAGGTAGGATAACGATAGGATTCAGTACCTGCCCCATGATGAAGCAGGCGGGGAGCAATACATTATTCCGGTTGTCGAAATTCTGTATTGTTTTCATTGCGCTTAGCTCAGCAGGGGCTGTGCCAGTGGCGCCGGGGGACGCTCTGGACGATGAGTGTCCCGTTTCTTTGGCCACCGGCTTGGGTCAGTAGCCACCGACGTGAGGTGGACCGCAGCACGAAAAGAGTTGCGGCAGACCGTCTTCCCGTCGAAAATTACGGCAAAACTCAGAAAACTGCACGACCAGCCTTTGCCTTTTGTGCGCGTTCGGAGGGATCCAAATGAAGAGAGAGACAGGCTGAGGAGTCGATTTTCGGTTATTATTGAATTCTAATATGGTCAACATTCCTATTTTGCGCTGGGGCCAGCCGTACACGAGCATGGAATCGGACTCCGTCGTCCATTTCATCACCGGCGAAACGCTCGCCAAAGTGAGCCAGGCCAATCCCGGCCTTCTGGCCAAAGATATCCGAAAAGCTCAGCGTGCGCGCGACGTCTTGCGCGAGATTCCCTGCCGGGACCTCATCCAGATGATGAAGAAGGCCGCTGATTTTTATCGCGATGGGACGTTGCCGATGGGCGATGGCTCGCAATCGCCGGACGACTTCGCGCGCCAGCAATCGGCTTCCACCGGTTTGCCCGAGCACATGTGCAAAGCCAACATGGCCAAAAACCATTTTGTGCTCTCGAACATGGACAAAATTCTCGATTCGCTGACGCGCGGGCTCGACCTCGAAATTCTCTCGCGCGGTTACGGAGTCGAATCACGCGGCGTCCCGGTTAGTTATCAGGCGCAATCACCTGTGCTCGCGCTGGTGCTTCCTTCAAATTCACCCGGCGTCCACACGCTTTGGCTGCCGGTCATTCCGATGCAGGTCGGGCTCGTTCTTAAGCCCGGTCCGCAGGAACCATGGACGCCGTATCGGATGGCGGCAGCGTTCTTCGAAGCCGGCGTGCCGCGCGAAGCGATCAGCATTTATCCCGGCGGCGCGGAGATGGGCGCGGAAGTGGTCAATCGTTGCCAGCGTATTAAGATTTTTGGCAGCACAGAAACTGTGAAGCGGTACGAAGGCAACTCGCGCGTGCAGGTCCACGGGCCCGGCTTCAGCAAGGTAATTTTCGGCGACGACATGGTGGACGATTGGCCGAAGTACATCGACCTCATCGCCGAGAGCGTTTACGCCAACAGTGGCCGCGGGTGCATCAATTGCTCGGGCGTTTGGGCATCGCGCCATTCCAAAGAAATCGCTGCCGCGCTGGCGGAGCGCCTTGGCCCCATCGAGGTCAAAGGTCCGGATGATCCCACCGCGGGCCTTGCTGCATTCACGGTCTCTGGACAGGCGCAAGCCATCCACTCAGC
>QIAL01000746.1 GCA_003225535.1 Acidobacteriota bacterium
GACAATCAAGCCCGGACCACCGAGCGGCAGCAACCGCTTCCAGATGTCGCTGGCTACAAGGACGGCACCGAAGCTGCGCCAGTTCATGATTCCCATCTCGCTTTAGAGGCGAGAATCAGTTATTGCGATGCTGTCGAAATGAACTGTCGCGGCGGCTTCATGCCACCTCGTCGGGCTCCGCAGCGATTTCTATCTCGACTTGCTGCGCGCCGAGGTAGGGATGAACCGCTTTCAAGATCGCCTTGCCGGAACGCTCCTGAGCGCGAACCCAGACCGCTCCGGTGCCGCCCACCAGAGAAAAGGGATTGTCGCCAATGAGTTGTGCCGGGCCTTGAAGATCAAATTTGATCGACTCATTCGCAAACGGGCGTATACATCCGAATTCATCGGTCACGCGCAGGACCACGCGGGTTGAATCCGCTCCATCGGCGAGCAATCGAGTGTCATCGAGAAGAAGCAGGAATTTAGTGTCCACACCGCTTCCCGACATCAGCTTCGTGGTCACCAGTTTTCCCTGGATGTAACCCTCGATCTTCAGGTCTCCCCATTTGTGGAACAACTCTCCCATCTCGAGGACGAACGGAGCATAGCGCAGATGCGCGAACTGCTTTCGATCGGGATCGAGATCGGCGACCAGCTTATTGTCGATGTAAAGCTTCAGGTGATCGCAATTCGAGCACACGACGGCTTTGGAGAAGCCGACCGAGGCGTCGCCACGGGCCCAGTGGAACGCAGGCTCCAGAACGATCTCCTCCGAAGGATCGCATTGCGATTTGTAGAATCCCGCGGCTGGCTTGGGTTCGCGGAAGATGTCGGTGACGCCGTGGTAGCAGATGCGATCCCCGGAGCCGAAGTTTCCATGGGTGTTGTAGTCGAAGGCGCACCAGCCGATTCCGCCGGCATATTGCGGGTTGGACGCAAGCTGGTCGTGAATGCGGGCATGTCGTATCGTGTGTTCGGTGAGGCGCTCGACCTGATCGATGGTCTTCGTGGGATAGGTGTGTCCTACGAATTCCGTGTTCAGATAACGCGGATGATTCGGCGGCTTCAGCGGGAAGCCGAAGTCGTTCATGGTGAAAACGTCTTCAAGAAATTCGGATTCCTGGAAATAGCGGATGCCGCCGGTCTGCCGGGTGGGATCGAGTTGATGAGCCAATGCATTCGTGCGGGTGTAGAAATCGTGATTGTCGCGCGACTCGTTGATGCGCACTCCCCACAAAATAATGGAGGGATGGTTCCAATCGCGGCGAATCATGCGGCTGACGTTGTCGACAGAGATGTCCTGCCAGTCCTTGTCGCCAATGTGCTGCCAGCCGGGGATCTCTTCGAGAACCAGCAAGCCGAGCTCGTCGCATGCATCGAGAAAGTGGCGTGACTGCGGATAATGCGAAGTGCGAACGATGTTGCACTTGAGCTTGTTGCGGAGGATATCGGCGTCCCGTCGCTGCGCGCGACCAGGCATTGCCTGACCAACCCATGGGAAGGTTTGATGGCGATCGAGTCCGCGCAGCTTGATGACCTTGCCATTCAACTCGAAGCCGTGATCGGTGAACTGTGCTTCGCGGAATCCGAAACGGCGCGAGTCTTCGTCGACGACCTGGTTGTTTCTCAGCAGACGAACATGAACGGTGTAAAGATTTCTTTGCTCGAGGCTCCACAGCTTGATGTCACCCAACTTCTCAAAATGGATTGTGGCCTTTACAGGCTCTGACCCCGAGGTTGCGGTAGGCGGAATCGTTTGCTTGTTCTTGGCGATAACGCGATCGGCGTCGCGAAGTTCTACCTCTAGCTGCAATGCCTCCCGCCCAGAGCTCAAATGTTGAATGAAACAATCCACAACCACGCTAGGGGTCGGGGTGAGCACATCTTTCGGATGGGCGAAGATGTTTTCGATGAACGTGGAGGGGACAACACGCAACGCGACTTCGCGATAAATGCCGCCGAAGGTGAGGTAGTCGATTTCATATCCAAAGGGAGGAATGTCGGGGCGCTCAGTGGAATCGACGTCGACGGCGAGGACGTTCTCTCCGTCGAAATCGAGGTGCGGAGTCAGATCGAAGGAAAAGGGCGTGTATCCGCCCTTGTATTCGCCGAGGCGTGTGCCGTTGATCCAAACGGTGGAAGCGGTCATCACGCCTTCGAAATCGACGAACACGTGCTTGCCTTTGGCCGCGGGAGGAAGTTTGAAGCGGCGGCGGT
>QIAL01000747.1 GCA_003225535.1 Acidobacteriota bacterium
TACTCGCGCTGAGCTTAGAACGCAGATGGCGGAGATGACGCGGACAAACAAAGCCCTTACTACCAGGATCGCCCAGAGCAAGCAAACGGAATATGAGCTCCGGCGCACACACGAATCACTTACCAGGACTCAGGCCCATGTAGCCCAGGCCAGCCGGATGATGTCCATGGATGAGTTGACCGCCTCCATCGCCCATGAAGTAAATCAGCCCCTTACCGCAGTGATTACCAGCGCACGGGCGTGCGAGCGCTGGCTTAGTGGTGAACCGCCAAACGTCGGGACGGCACGCGCATCGTTGGAGAGAATTATCCGGGATGGAAACCGTGCCTCCCAGATCATCAGCCGGATTCGTTCGCTCTTTAAGAGGAACCCTCCGCAGAAAGAAGCTGTGGATGTCAATGAACTGATCATGGAAATGATTGACTTGCAACATAGCGAGGGGACCGTGGATGGGGTTGCTATTCAAACCGCATTAGATGCTGATTTGCCCATGCTCTATGCGGATCGGGTGCAGTTACAGCAGGTGGTGCTCAATTTGATGAGGAATGCCATCGACGCAATGACTGAAATCGAGGATCGGCCGAAGAATTTATATATCAATTCCTGCATGGAGCATGAGGGGCGAGTGTCGGTTTCATTCACCGATTCCGGAGTCGGGTTGAGTCCGGACCATGCAGACAAGATATTCAATGCCTTTTTTACGACCAAGGCCAATGGTCTCGGCATGGGCCTGGCAATCACTCGTTCCATCATCGAGTCTCATGGCGGTCGAATCCGGGCGAAACCAAGGCCGCAAGGGACAACGTTTGAATTTACTCTTCCGACAGAGAGCACAGCCGACGCATGACCGAGACTCAGCCAGTCGTATTTGTTGTTGATGACGACGCCAGCGTTCGTGAGGCGCTCAAGGACCTGCTGACATCTGTGGGCTTACAGGTGGAGTTGTTCGGCTCCGCGCAGGAGTTTCTGCGCAGCGAGAGGATGGATGTTCCCAGCTGTCTGGTGCTTGACGTTAGACTGCCTGGCCTGAGCGGACTGGATTTCCAACAGGAATTGCTCAAAG
Source organism: Acidobacteriota bacterium (assembly GCA_003225535.1). GTDB lineage: Bacteria > Acidobacteriota > Terriglobia > Terriglobales > Acidobacteriaceae > Sulfotelmatobacter. Next base: position 1,064 of record QIAL01000747.1, read on the forward strand.
CCAACATTCATATTCCCATCATTTTTATCACCGGGCACGGGGACATTCCGATGTCGGTCCGGGCCATGAAAGCCGGGGCGGTGGAGTTTCTGACAAAGCCATTCCGCGACCAGGACCTGATCGACTCAGTTCAACACGCTCTTGACCGGGACCGTAACCGCCCTCGGCAGCAGTTATTGAATGTAAGCTCCTACCGGAAGACAAACCTGCAACTCAAGCTCGCGCTCACGCTGGGCGGGGTAATTCTCGTCACGGCGGCCGTGGTGCCCAGCATCAGACGTCACAACACGGCTGCCCGGCACGACATCTCGTCGCTGACCTCATCGCTTCCCGGCCAGGCGGGGCCGCGCATCACCGGGCACATTGAAGTGCCGGTGCGGGCGAGCCTGAGCAGCTCCACCGTCGGTAAATACCCGGATCAGGGCAATCGATGGTATCTGAGCGCCATCTCCGCGGACAAAGTGAAGTTGGGGGACCTGGCTTTCGCCCAGATTCACGGTGGCGCCGTAGTTGGAGTTGTGGACGCCGGCATTGACGTCAACAGTCCATCTGTCAGGTCGGTATTGTGGGAACTTCCTCCGGAGCTGGCAACGAAGTATTGGCCGGGTGGGTCGCTGGGCTACGACTTCTATCAAAACCGGCCGAACCCGCAGGAAGAGCTCGAAGATTCCCACGGTACACATGTCACCGGGCTGGTTACAGGACGCCAGCTTGCAGCATGGTTGCCGGTTTTTGATGAAGCTGGATTGGCCGCGAATGTTAAGGCGTTCAGCCTGAAAATCACTGGCGGCGACGGTTCTTTCGATTTTACCGCCGCACAGAACGCCATTGAGGCCGGCATTACCAACAACATCCGCATTTTCAACCTCAGCCTTTTTGGGACCTATTCTCAATTGCTGCAACAGGACCTGGCGAGGGCTGAAAGGCAAAATTCAACTCTATTCATAGCGGCTGCCGTCAATGATGCAACCGACCTCGATGCCAACCTGGAGTACCATCGCACGTTTCGCAATGAAGAAGGATCGGGTCTGTCGAATGTTCTTTTCGTAGCGGCGATGGGGGATGACGGGAAGCTTGCAACCTTCTCGAACTATGGAAAGCAGCTCGTGCAGATTGCGGCGCCAGGCGTGGAGATATCCAGTACTGTTCGCTACGGCAAGTGGGGCACTTTGAGTGGGACCAGCCAGGCCGCACCCCTGGTCACATTCGCCGCCGCGATCCTAAAGGCGGAGCAGCCAGAGATAGTGCCCCTGGCGATCAAGAATCGAATTCTGAATACTTGCGATTGGGATGATCGACTCAAAAACCAAGTCACAAATGGATGCAAACTCAATCTGCTCAAAGCCATCCTTTGCCGTTCCGATCTGGTTGAACTGCGGAGCGGCGAACTGATCAGGGGAGATATCGATAGAAAGCAGTTCTCTTCCGGATTACAGACAGATTCAACCCTTGTCAGAGTATGGATGGTAGGGCCAAAAGAGGCGATGTATGTT
>QIAL01000748.1 GCA_003225535.1 Acidobacteriota bacterium
AAGCCTTCCCATTGTGTGTCGCCGAAGAGCCAGTAGGGCGTGCCGTCCTGGTATTGGAAATGATACGGAAAGCCGCTCATAGACATGATTCCGCCGTGATTGGTGGATGCAATGCACTCGAACGAGCCCTTCGCCCCGTTCAGGCCGGGATCATTGGAGTCAATCGACCATTGCCATTCACCGATAGCATCCGGCGAGAACCGAACTTTCCATTGCATGCCGTCATCCCAAAAGAGCGGGACAGAAAGTTTGATTTTCGGTGACGCAGGACGAGTAAAAACGGCAGTGCCGGTTACCTGTGTGTAGGGGTTCGTGTAGTTTCGCTGCTGATTGAATGTTTGCTCGAACAGGCCAAGCCTCGGCACAGTTCCCGAAGTGAGCGAGGCAGCACCGGGATCGGCTGCTGCGACTGATCGAAGCACAGCAATGAACGCCGAGGTAGTGATCGCAAGGAGCAGACGAATCCCCCAAGACTCAGAAGAATCGAAGGGCGCGTTGGCTCGCGTCATGTCCTGCATTTCAACATCAATTCGGCAGATCCGCTACTGCTCTTTGGATGGTTTTGGCACCGGCCTCAGTAGCTCCGCGAAAGCCTTGCCTCTTTTTGAGGCCGGGACTGCATCTATAGCACTGATTGGTTCTACGAGAAGTATGAGCGAACGGCGCGTCGTAACCTCGAAACGTCAATCCGCAGACTGAAGAGCTGGTTTCATTGAGGTTGTGCCGCGGGACGGACGGACCGGTCCTCTCAATGTGATTCCGATTGAGCTTGCGAATCGGTCAGGCGGTGGAAGTTCAGGACGCGATCAAGACCCTTGTGCGGTTTACCATCGACTTCCACCCAGCCGCGGATAACGAGGTCGGGCTTCACGTTGGAGCGCGGTTCCAGGTCAAAGGCGCGGCCTTCGGCCCATTCGATGCGGTTTTCGTCCAACCCGCCGAACCAGTCACCGGCGTGGCCGGGAGTCGCGGTGTCGCCGGATGAGACATCCAGGGGCACCCATCCGAGAGCGGGTGCGAAGAAATTGGGCCAGCAACGATAGCCCGGATCGTAGTCCGTGCCTTCCCGATCGGTCCTGAGGCGGCTGCCAAACAGCAGCCGGCAGGGGATACCGCGGGCACGGCAAAGCGCAATGAACAGCGCGTGCTGATCAGTGCAGCAGTCTCCCGTGCCCGCGAGACACTCCCCGGCATCGCCAAGGCATTTACCCTTGGGCGTTGATCCGAATTTCGAGTAGTGATCGCTCTTGGCGATGACGTAATCGAAAAAACGATGAGCCAGCACGACTGGATTCTTTTCCGAAGCGGCAAGAGAATCCGCGATTCGCTGTATAGTCGGTGTGACCTCCATATGCTTTTCGTCCAGGCGCAACTCCGGAGCGAAGGTGCGGCGATGTTCGTCGGTTAACGGACCGGTCTTTGCAGGATCGGCCATACCGCTGACGCGTTTGCGAATCAGTTTGAACTCCGTGACGATCCGCAGCGGCTTATTCGGGTTGGCTGGAACATCTGCATACAACCATTTCCGGCCGTAGCCTGGATCGCGTGTAATGCGGAACGATTCAGGCGCCTCGACGACGCGGAAGTCGAGCACACGCTGCTCGGGCCGATCTTCCGGCATCCAAAACCAGCCGCGCACCCGTTTGGCGCCGGCGGGCAGGTCTTTGACTGAAAAGCTTTGGCGGACGCTGAAGGTGGCGTCCGCCAAAGCCGTTTGTTGGGACGCGGCACCTAGCGCAACAGTAAACAAAGTGAGTATTGTAAGCGAACAATTCATGTGCGCCCGGTGCTCCAGAGGTTTCATATTTTTGGAATCGCGCGATTGTTCCTGTTTCTGCGCGTCAGGCAAACGGATCAGGGATGAAAGGCCTGAATACAGGGGTGGAATGGACAGCCCCTGAGCCTTAGCTGCAGCCGGGTTACGTGAGCGAAAGGCTGTGATTGAACCGGGCGAGGACGCGGTCCTTGCCCAGGACTTCCAGCAGATGATAGAGGCTCGGACCGATAGCTTTGCCGGTGCACGCCATTCGCACCGGATGAACCAGCGCTCCCGACTTTACTCCAAGATCGCTCGCGACTTGTTTCAAGGCCGATTCGAGTGAGGCAACATCCCAGGCTGAAAGCTTCGTGAAACCGTCGCGCACTCGGTTGAGACGCGACTTGGTTTCCGGCGTGAACTCTTTTAGCGCTTCAGGCGAGTAATTAACCTGCTCGGTGAAATAGAAATCGGTGAAGGCCGCAACCTCTGAAAAGAGTTTTACCTTCTCGCGGCAGGTATCGAGCGCGGCTTTAACGTAACCCACGGGAAATGGATCAGTCTTGATGCCAACTCGCGCAAGCGCGTGAACTGCCAGTTCGTAAAACCGATCCGGAACCATCGAGCGAATGTATTCGCCGTTAAGCCAATGAAGTTTGTTGATATCGAACCGCGCGTTGTGCC
>QIAL01000749.1 GCA_003225535.1 Acidobacteriota bacterium
ACTCCGATCCATCGTGACCGAAGGTGTAGTTTGCGGTGTAGTTTGAGAAGCGTCCTATCAAGGCAGTACCGGCGTTCTGCACTGGCGAAATCGAGGAGGATCCCATGGCCGGAAGATTATTGGCCGCAAGATAAGCAGCAATCGGATCGGAAACGACGTTTCCGCCCTGCTGATATCCGGAGGGGTTGGTCTGAGCAAAGTCGAAAGCATTGGCAAAGCTGCCGCGGTTGTTCCGTATAATGCGGACGTTTGTTCCGAATTGAATAGTGTGCGACCCCTTCAGCCACACCACGTCGTCCAGAATGTTTTGTACAGGTGTCGTACGATTGATCGTACGGGAGAATGCCAGGGGCGAGAAAACGAAACGGAAATTGATGTTATTCGTGCTGCTGTCACCCAGCTGGCTGAAGGCCTGGCGCGTGAGTCCATAACGGAAGCTGTTCACCCAATTCCTCCCCAGGGTCCAGTTATGCGCAGCAACGAAACCCCAGGGGTGCGACCACACGTTTGGGGCTGGCGTATCGGGGAACTGCGGCAGCAATCCGATGTGATCATAAATTGAATTGAAGCGGACAAAAGCGATCTGGTTCTTCGTAATATTCCAGTCAATCTTTGCGACGTGCGAGTTCAAATCGCTCGGCGTCGGCGCATTGAACCGGAAACCCGCGGTATTTAGCAACTGGTTGGCAGAACTGTCGCCTGTTGTAAAGTCGTTTGCAGGGTACTTCGTTGCTGCATTCGCCAAGACCGCACGCCACACGTCGTTAATCAAGACTTGCGGAAAGATTTGATTAAGCTGATCCTCGGAAAGAGTTTGGACTGTATTGTTCACATCCAGGTAGCGCAATTGCCCCTGGCCCATGCTGGCAAGTGGAACGGTCCGGACAACCGAGGCACCTTTTGCTTCGCGTAGTCCTTCATAACTATAGAAAAAGAACAGCTTGTCATTCCTGATGGGACCCCCGAAGGCGCCTCCGAATATGTTGCGAACTAGTGCCGGGCGTGGTAATCCGATCCGGTTATTGAAGAAGTCGTTCGCAGTAAAGATCGTGCTGCGGTTCGCTTCGAAGGCCGCTCCGTGAAAACTATCAGTACCGCTCTTGCTAACCAGATTGACTTGGGCAGCTGATGAACGCCCTTGGCTTGAATTGGCGTTCATCGTTGTCACGCGGAATTCCTCAAGTGCCTCTGAATTCAGCCGGAGCACGGGAGTTTTCAATGAGTTGATAATGGCTTGGCCGGGAACGAGCGATTGGATTTGTTGGTCATTAATGTCCACGCCGTCCAGTGTGATGTTGGACTGGTCGCTGCGTGCGCCTGACACAAAACCTGTCGGCGTCACGCCCGGTTGAAGCGTGAGCAAGTTCAAGACGTCCCGGGATTCCAGCGGCAGTTGCGTGATCTGTTTGTTATCAAAATTGTTCCCCAGTGTTGCGTCTTCGGTGTTCACCGCCGCAGCCCCGGTGGACTCCACTTGGACAACTTGGTCAATCTGTCCGATTTCCAATCGGACGTCTGCCGAAATCGCTGATCCGACAAGCGCGTCTACATTCTGGACTGTTTTTTTGAATCCTGCGGCTTGCACTTCCATGACATACTCGCCAGGCGGGATTAATTCAAAGCTGAATCCGCCGGCCGAATTTGTCGTCTGCGTACGCGAGAAACCAGTATTTGGGCTCTTGATGGTCACTTCCGCTCCGGAGATCACTTTCCCTTGTGGATCAGAAACTTCTCCGCGAATCGTCGACGTCCCGCTTTGCCCGTTAGCTCCACTACTCAAGAACGAGAGCGTGCAGATCAACACAAAAATTCCCATCGCCGTCAAAGAAGATTTCATGAACTGCTCCTTTCGCGCACCAGACCGCAGTTTTTCAAATTTGAATTACACAAAGGAGCGGACGGACACAGCCTCAGAGGGGTACTGCTGAGGCAAAACTCCAAACCGACATGGAAATGTATCCCCGGCAACCTGGCCCACCACTCAACATAAGCTACCCGTTGAGCTAGCTTTTAGACCAGGATGCCTAAGAATGTCAAGTCAAGTTGTTTCGATTCCATCCAGCGTTTTTTACGCGCCGCCGCAGCTCGAATCGGATTCCGGCCTTCAAGCCGTGGGAATCGGGCAGTTCTGCGCTCCGCTTCCGGGACGATTCCATACCTCTTGCGGCCTTCGGCCCGCTCTCCACCTCTACCATCTTTCCCTTTGACATTTTCTTGTTTGAGCGCATACTCTTTGTTAGGCAAGATTGCGTTTAACCTTCCAGCATCTTTTCCCCCGCG
>QIAL01000750.1 GCA_003225535.1 Acidobacteriota bacterium
TTCGCTCACGGTCATCCCTTCGATACCAACATCACCGAGGGCATCCTTCACCTCTCCCAATTTGAAAGGTTTTATGATTGCTTCGACTTTCTTCATAGTTTGTGGCGCGAACGAAGTCCGCGACTGGTTCGTACGGCTGTTTAGGTTTCGCTATTGTCCCCACACGCAGTCGTGGCACCCTGGGATCGGCCAGCGAAAGCGCAAACTTGATTCGTCGGGTCGTGGTGAAGCGAGCCCAAGCACGCTTCTCACGGATCGCCGACTAGGGAACAATTTGCGGCATGCCCCTTTAGCAACGGCGATGCCACGAGGAAAAATAGATATTCACAATGCCCGCAAACGCTTGAAGAAAAGGAACCTCAGTGCAGGATGAATTTTTTTAAGGAAGAAACCTCAGCTGTTGCATTTTGCGCAGCCTAGTTTTTTTTAGCCAACAGATGCAACACCCTGCAAACGTTCACGGAGTGGTGCCAAAGCGGCTGCTACGACCGGGGAACCGGTCGGGCTCCACCTAGCCCGCGATGTAGACGTTCTTCACTTCGGTGTAGCCTTCCATCGCATTCATCCCAAGATCGCGGCCAATGCCGCTCTGTTTGAAGCCGCCGAAGGGCGCTTCCAGATGCACACTGGAATGAGAGTTGATGCTTAAAACGCCACTTTCAACTGCGCGCGCAACGCGAAGGGCGCGCTGCAGATTGTTGGTCCAAATGGAGCCGCTCAAGCCGTAGGGCGAAGCATTCACTTCCTCGAGCATTTTCGTTTCGTCTTCAAAGGGACGAATGCTGACAACGGGCCCAAAGACTTCTTCGCGCCAAACGCGGTCGTTCGGCTGCACCTCGAGAATGACGGTGGGTTCGAGAAAATAGCCTTTGCGATTGAGGCGCTTGCCCCCGCAGGCAATTTTGCGGCCCTGACCTTGCGCTTCTCCGATAAATTTTTCGGAGATTTCGCGCTGCGCTGAAGAAACAAGCGGGCCGATTTGAGTTTTGTCGTCCGTCGGATCGCCCACGACAAGCTTTTTAGTCGCTGTGACAAACCCTTCGACGAACCGATCATAAACGGAGCGCTCCACGAAAACGCGGCTGCGCGCGCAGCAATCCTGGCCGGTGTTGGCAAAGACGCTCATCGGCGAGGAGCTCGCGGCCTCGTCAACGTTGGAATCCGCAAAGATGATGTTCGGCGATTTGCCGCCTAATTCGAGTGAGACGCGCTTAAGATCGTGCGCGGCCAGTTCCATGATGTGCGCTCCCACAACCGTTGAGCCGGTGAAAGAGATTTTGCGAATCAGAGCATGCTTGACGAGCGCGTCGCCAATCTGACCACCCGAACCCGGAAGCACCTGGAGCGTGCCAACCGGCAGGCCTGCTTCGTGCGCGAGTTTGCCCAAATAAATCGCAGTGAGCGGCGACTGGCTCGCCGGCTTCAGCACAACCGTATTTCCTGCGGCTAACGCGGGGGCCACTTTCCAGCAGGCAATCGGAAAAGGAAAATTCCATGGCACAATGGCCGCGACCGCTCCCATTGGCTGGCGCAAAGTAAAATCGAATCCACCGCGGCCGACCGGGATCGTTTGCCCGAAGAATTTCCCGATGGCGCCAGCGTAATATTCAAAGACGCGCGCGCCAAGCTCGACTTCATCGCGAGCATCGGCAATCGGCTTGCCAATGTTGCGGCATTCGAGTTGCGCAAGAGATTCGCTGTTTTTGCGGATCATTGCGGCGAGCCCAAAGAGCAGGTCGGTCCGTTTTCGAGGTGTGAGATCGCGCCATTGAGTGACGAAGGCCTGCTGCGCGCCCTGGACTGCATCTTCCAGGTCTTCCAACGTTGCCGCTGCCACGGCGCAAAATTGCTCTTCGGTGGCAGGATTGATTTGGGGAATCGTCTTTCGAGATTTGGATGGGCGCAATTCGCCATTGATGAAAAGCTCCGTTGGAAAATCGCTCATAGAGCGGCTTGATAAAGCGCCTTGAGGTCGTCGCGCGTAACCGGCACCGGATTGGTGGCATGACACGAATCGCCGAAAGCCTGCGTCGTGAGTTCTTCCAATTGAGTGTCCTTTGCTCCATGAGCGCGCAGTCCCTCGGCCAGCCCGAGTTCCGCAACGAGGTTGCGGACAAATTCGACCGTGCGCCGGTCGGCTTCCTCCGCGCTTGCGTTAAGCACGTCGATGCCGCAGGCAATTCCGACCCGGCGATAAAGCCCCGGTTTGCGCTGGGAATTGAATTTCATCACATGCGGAAGGCAGATCGCGTTGGCGGTGCCATGATGCATCCCGCAAATGGCCGAAAGCGGATGCGCCAGCGAATGCGTCGCCCCGAGGTCTTTCTGAAATGCTACGCCGCCCATGGCCGCGGCAACGAGCATCTGGCCGCGCGCGTCCATGTCTTTGCCATTTCGGTAGGCGCGCGGCA
>QIAL01000751.1:0-1273 GCA_003225535.1 Acidobacteriota bacterium
GGACTTTTCCTCTTCCTCCACACTTCTCGTAGGAAGGAAGAAGAGCATTTTTCCTCTGACCACCTTGCCAGTATCGTCTCAAATACTTCGACCTGTGAAATTGTGAGACAGAGCGAAAGGAGGTTGAAAGCGAGAGCGCGGATGTGCTAAGCTTGGAGGAGGAAGGATGCAAGGACCAATCAAGATAAAAAGAGAGCAATCGAGATGAAGATGCGAATAAGCGTGAGCATTGAAAATGAAGATGAATCAGCCTTCACAGAATCCACGACGAGGGAGTTCAGCATCCCAGGAGTAGAAGCCTTTACTGGTCCCGAAGTCTTTGATCAGGTATTTGAGCAATACGAACGGGAAGCACTAGAAGCGAGAAATGATGTGATGAAAGAAGCAACCGAGAAATATGTGAGTGAGGTGGGCAAAAAAAAACGCAGTCGGAGGCAGAGCGACAAGCAGGAGAACTGCTGAGGAGACCAAAAGAGTATTGCATCGAGGCGGAGATCGGTCAACTAGAGATTGATACGTTTGAAATAAAAAAAGGAGCAAAGAAACTCTTTAGTACAAAAAGAGATGTGTTTCCAGAAACGGGTCCAAGAGAAGCACACAAAAGCGTCTGTTTTCGAGACTTCGCTCTGTCGTATCCCTGTGATGAGTCCTACCGAAAAAGTGCCGAGAAGATCAATCGGGCCTTGCGGCGAAAAGAAGGGCAGCAGGTGCAGGCCCGCACGCTGGCCAACCTCGTCGAACGGGAAGCAGAACAGCTTGCCGCATCCATGGTGAAAAAGACAGAGGGCATTTTAGCAGCATCTGGTTTTCATCCCAATGGAGCAATCAAAACTCAGAAAAAAGTGTTTGAAGTGATAAGCAAGGAAGAGGTCAGTCTTCCACGAGAGAAGGTCTGCCACATGATCGAGGAGCTCAATGGTGGACAAGAAAAAGACAAGCAGATAGATTTAGAAGAACTGTATGAAACATTTGAAGATCCAAATGCAATCAAAGCGAATATTTCCATTGATGATGTGTGTTGTAAAAAACAAAAAGCTGAAGGCAGAAAGAAGGGTTCACGTCCCAAAGAAAAACGAGAAATGGTCAATAATACCGTCGTTCATATCCAAAATAAAGAATCAAAGGTGTATACTGCTGTATCCCCGACTGTCTCACAAATGATGCCGATCGTGCTGGCATTTCTCCTGTCGAATGGACTCTTGAGTCAACCAGGATCCCTTGTCTTTTTCACCGATGGAGCCCGTGATTTGCGCAAAGCTATCCAGGACCTCTT
>QIAL01000751.1:1347-3732 GCA_003225535.1 Acidobacteriota bacterium
GAATTGCTCGCTTGGTTATGGCTGGGCAAGGTCGAGAGGGCCATCCAGCTTTTACGGGAGGTGAGCCAAGAGTCGATCAAAAACCACAAAGAACTCCATAACCTGATCAACTATCTTGAGCGTAATCGCAGCTGTATCCCTTGTTATGCCTTACGCAACCAGCTCGGTCTGCGTACCTCGAGTAATCCGGTTGAGAAAGCTAATGATCTGGTCGTTTCCCATCGACAAAAGCGCAATGGCATGAGTTGGAGTCCCGATGGCTCAACCAGCTTGGCCACTTGGACGGCTCTTCGTCGCAATTGTGAAGACCACCAGTGGTTGCTCAACCAGGACCTTCGCTTCCAGTTTGATGCTGAGGCTGACAAGCCTGCCGCTTGAATCAGGCTCTCGTGGCCTGCAATTTCACAGGTCGAAAATTTTTATCGTAATATATCGGATCATCTCAAAAACTCACGGTAAAGAGCCATAGGGGCCTAACAGTCTTGCAGGCATGGCTTTGGTTTGGCAAGACCAGAGGGCAGGGAATGGTTGAGTGGGTGGGAGGAAGAAACGCGTTCAAGGCCCTTGTTGCCAAGAGGAGCCTAATGCCAGGAGTTGGGCCTGCTCCCCGATGAGAGTGGCCAAGCTGGGCAGAGCATGAGCCCCAAGGATGCGATCAAGCACATAGTGGAAGAGATTGACGCCAAGCTTCTTGGCAGTCGCAACCAGCGTCTGAAAGGTATCCCAGGCCTCAATTCCCTCTGGGGTACGTGCCTGCAAACTGACGTCGCGCTTGCGCACCCGCTGTCTGGCCCCAAGTTCAGCGGGATTGTTGTGCAGAAGAATCTCGGGGTGAGAAAGCACCATGAGCAGTGCTTCACGCTTTTCCAGCGTCCGCTTTTTGCACTCATCCAATGCTTGATAGCCACTTTTCTCTCCAAAGAGCTGATCAAACGCTGCTTCCAAGGCGACCGCCTGCTCCGCATCGGGATGCTCCCGGTAGGCTAAGCAATCGTGATACAGCTTCCAGAACTCCTTGGCAAAGTCTTGCAAGAGAGAACAATGGTGGGCAAAGCGCGGGATCAGTTTCTTGTAATGGCGATATTCATGGATCCAGCAGAGCGCCAGTTCTTCGGTCAACCAGTTGAATTGGGGGGCATCATCGCAGAGTAAGAGCCGGACTGTGGGGTAGGTGGTCTGGGTTCGGTAGGCAGCAATCGCCAAAGCCTCTTTCACCCGTTTGCGCAGATTGATCCCAAGTTTGGGCAAGTGCTTATCGAGAACCTCGTCGAGTTCGTTTTCCGTGAGGTCTTGGTCGTGCGGCAACAAGGTGGGAAGCGAGCTGGTCCACTTATCAGTGACCCCGAGCTGCCCCATCAGTTGGGCGGCCAGATCATTGCACCGGAAAACGGGATCAGTTCCCCCTTGAAGCACGCGAAGCATGCTCATGCGGTCTTTGGAAGGCAACGTGCAGTAGGCGGTGTAGAGCTGATTGCAGAGCACATGAGCATGCTGATTGTGCCCATTGACCCGCGTCCCTGTACTATCGAGATGCTGCCACGGGGAGCTGGAGAGGCCCGCCTGCACGATCGCTGCACGCTCCTCATGAAAGACCTCCTGATCCTTGATGAGCATGCAAGAAAGCTGCCCGGCACTCATCTGCAGGCCTGCCGTCTGCAAGAACTCGAGGATCTTGGGTTCACTCATCTGCCCGCCATAGCACATCGCCAAGACCCACGCTCTCACCTTTGGCCCAAACTGGCCGTGGTAGCCCGCTGGAAGCGCTGCCAGATACGTCTGCTTTTGACTCTTTGAGTAGTATTTCTCTTTGCGGAACTGCACATTATCCGTGCGTATTTCCAGATCTTGCACTACCACGTCCTCGTAGCCTTTGAAAACCGCATCGGCTGGCAGATGCTCCCGGTCGACCGTGAGCACGACTTCCCGATCGATTGGGATCTTGGCCTGTTTGCTGCGCATGTTTCGGGGCTTGGACTGCCGACGCTCTTTTTCCGATGAAAGATCCGCTCTCGGTTTATTCGCGGTTATCTTCGGTTTGCCTTGTTCCCCCTTGAGCCGATTGTTCTCGTCACGCAATCGTTGGTTTTCTTCGCTGAGCTCTGCCACTTTGGCAGACAGGATTTCTACCTGATTCATCAGGTAGATGACCACTTGGCGCAAGCTTTCATTTTCAATGGCCTTGGGATCGAAACCTTCTAACATGCCTCATAGTTTACTTGTTCCTGCCCCTTTTCGTCGACATCCGCCGATCCCATCTAGCTCCTTTTGGCTACCAGGTGCTCACAACACCTGCTCTTTCAGCTCAACATGCTACCCTGAGCAAGCAACCTTTTCTTTGACTCCAATCACTCTCCCTGGCTCCGCTACCCCACTTTTCTGAAATGA
>QIAL01000752.1 GCA_003225535.1 Acidobacteriota bacterium
GGGGCCAATCCGTCGCCCATTGTTCGAGAGTCGTGAACTTTATCCTCTGACCGACGGGATCTTCGTTCCCGAAGTAATTGCGTTCAAACGTTTGGTTGATAACGGTTACATATCGAGCTAACTCGACGTCACTTCGGGTAAGCAGCCTGCCGCGAAGCAAGCGTCGGCCCAAGGTTTGAAAATATCCCTCACTACACATGTCAAACGTTGTGCCCCAAGGCTCGGAATGGGTTTTCCCAGGTACTACAATCTCGGTCCACCCGAAAGAATAAGGCGGGAAAGAGGTAGCCTCAGTAGAAGCGATGACTCCCGGAATAGCCGCTACTCGATCAAGTACTTTTTCAAAATAGTCTCTTTTCGCGTCGGCGGTATCGTACCGGCCCTCGGGCAGAGATAGTCGCGCATAAGCAACACTCGCGGGATTGAAACCGATGTCCACTCGTTCAAGAGCGCGGAGTGTGCGCACCATGAGCCCCGTACCCGTCAACAACACGATCGATAATGCAACTTCGACAACGACCAGAATGGAGCGCAATTTCCCGTGCTGAAAGCCGCCACTTGCCCCCTTAGCGCTTCTCGCAAGGCCAACGTACAAGTCGCGCCTTACCAGATGGAGGGCAGGTGCGAGACCGCAGACAAAAGTGGCAAGAACCGACACTCCCACGGCAAGCAGCAGCGTCTCTGATCGGAGTGATATGGCCACTTCGGGAGGGATCGTATCAGGAGGAATCACGGCTATCATCCCCTTCAATCCGAGAAACGCGAACAAGCACCCGCCAAAACAACTTGCAGCTGCCAAGAGGCCGCTCTCAACCAGCAATTGCCTTATCAAGCGAGAACGTGTCGCTCCTATCGAAGCACGGATCGCCATCTCCTTTTCCCGCACTGTCGCTCTCGCGAGCAGAAGATTCGCAACGTTGCTGCAGGCAATGAGAAGCAGTATGAAAACTGCCGCCACCATCGCAGAGAGAGTTGCTTTGAAATGTCCAACGGAGTCATCCCTCAAGGAATTGACCACTATCTTGTAGTTGGCGCGAAACCAAGCGGGATAATCTTTTTCCGACAGCTTCGCAATCGCGCCAAGGTCAGCGGAGGCAGCTTGGAGGCTGACATTCCGTTTGAGGCGTCCGATGGTCAACAACTCGTTAGGTTGAAGGCCAAATCCACTGATGAAACTGGATCTGTTTAGGTCTGTTGGAATCCAGATTTCACAGCCACCGAATCGGAATCGCGGAGGCATTATGGCCACCAAGGTCCTCGGTACTCCGTTGAGATTCAGTGAGGCTCCAAGTATTTTCGGATCTCGATTGAAGAGACTGGCCCAAACTGTGTCACTCATCGCAAACGCGGGGGGTGAATCAGGATTTCCATCTTGTAGCGTAATCTGGCGGCCAAGGAACGGCTTGACGCCAAGTAATTCAAAAGTATTTGCGGTCACCCAGCAGCCCAGCAATTGTTGAGTGGGCACCCCATTTCCCTTATAACGGACACCGAAATAGGCAATCGCACCGATATCCTCG
>QIAL01000753.1 GCA_003225535.1 Acidobacteriota bacterium
CCGCGTGAGGTACTTCCTGCTGCGAGGCCGCCGCGACGATATGAGCGGCAGTGATGGCCAGAAAGGCGAGAACGACAGTTATCGCCAGAAGCAGCAGACGAAGCCACCAGCGTCGGGGACGATGCCGTTTGGCAAATTCGTCGGTCATCCTCTACGGTTAGCCCTCGCGCTCATCCTTGAGCGAAGAATTTCGAGATTTCGTCCGCGGGAATGGCTCCTTCACGGATAATCCGCCAGCGCGCGTTCTCATCGCTCAAGTCGATGATGGTGGACGCGACGTCGCGGGGAGACATACCTCCATCGACGATGATATTAATCCGTCCCTGCAATTGGTCGCGCACCTGCTCGGCGCTGGTACATTCGGCCGCGCCGCTCAGGTTGGCGGACGTCGCAGTGATCGGAATGGCAGCCGCGCTCACCACCGCAAGTGGAATCTTCGCATTGGGTACGCGCAAGGCGACGTTGCCTGTATTCGCCGTTACCTTCAGAGGCAGACGCGAGCCGGCTTTGACGATGATGGTCAGCGGGCCAGGCCAGAACTTACGAGCTAAAACGTAGAATTCCTCCGGCAGCGGCTTGGCGAGTTCCTCGGCCTGATCCGTGCTCTCGATCAGCAGCGAAAGTGGTTTATGACGAGAGCGAGTCTTGATGTCATACACCTTGTCCACAGCGCGGAGGTTAAAGGGATCGGCGGCCAGACCATAGAACGTGTCGGTGGGCATGCCCAGTACTTCGCCGGACCGGATCTGATCGGCGGCATACTTCACTAGAGAGGTTTCGGGAGTCTCAGAACTGATCTTTACGATTTCGGCGCGCACGGCGCTCCTTCTGGAATTGCCATAGCAAATTAAGATTGACGGCGGAACCTATCATAATACGGCAT
>QIAL01000754.1 GCA_003225535.1 Acidobacteriota bacterium
GACTGCGGCGGGCGCGACTAGGACTGATTTGCGGGATTGCGACGGTCGGGATGGTTTTCATCTCGCTGACCAGCGCGTACATTTTCCGCCGCGGGCTGCCGACGTTTCAGGGCGAATCGAACAGCTATGTCCGCGACTGGGGCAGCGTGGATTTGCCTTGGGTGCTGCTGGGGATTAATACGGTGATCCTGCTGTTCAGCAGCATCACGATGGAGTTGGCGAGGCGGAAAGCCGCGCGGCAAGCAGCTCTGGCTCCGGTAAGTTCGATTCCAGGGATTTCGCTCGGCGATGAAAAAAACTTTCCGTGGCTGGGCATCACGGTCGTGCTGGGTTTTGCTTTTCTGATTGGGCAATGGCTCGCCTGGTCGGCGATGCACACGCGGGGATTCTTCGTATATA
>QIAL01000755.1 GCA_003225535.1 Acidobacteriota bacterium
ATCACCGCGTGGTATTGGCACTTTATGGCGGTGTTGTGGATTTACATTTTCTTGCTGTTGGGATTGGCTCGTTAAAGTGCAAAAGGCTACAACCACGAAGGACACGAAGGCTCACTAAGGAATTCCTTCGTGCACCTTCGTGTCCTTTATGGTTGACGATTTTCCGGCAGACAGAAAGGGGAACTGGGGAATGGCGGAAGCTACGATCGAGCATGATGCGGTCCAGCATGGAGCATCCGGAGAGTACGAGGCGCCGCTGTTCGGGGCGTACTCCAAGAAAGTCGGGATGTGGCTCTTCCTGGCCTCGGACTCGCTGACGTTTGGCGCTCTGCTGTTCGCTTTCAGCTACAACCGGATTTACACCAATCCCTGGCCGACTCCGTTTCACGCCGAGAGCATTGCGAATGCGACGATCATGACGGCGTGCCTGCTGTCGAGCTCTCTAACTATGGTGCTAGCTGTATTCGCAGCACAGCGCGGCGACCGTCCGTGGATGCGCAACTGGCTGCTGGCTACGATGGTTTTCGGTACGGCGTTCATCGTGCTGCATGCCATGGAGTGGAGTAAGTTGATCGGCGAGGGATTGATACTTTCAGGATTCCAGACCATCCTTGGAGTCTCCAAGACAGCGACTTCGGGAGAACTGGCGGATATATCGAAAAATATCCCGCAGTTTCCGCAGGCCTTTTTCGGGCTCACGGCGATGCACATGCTCCACGTGACGATCGGCGTGATCTATCTGGGCGTGATCGCGTTTCGTAAATGGTTTCTGCCGGCGCTGGCGGTGATCTGGATTGCCGGCGCGTTCATGATTCCATCCGGCAACGTATTTCACTATCCGGTGCATGCACTGGGGATCGGACTGCTCGTGGCTGCCGTGATCGTGCTTCTCAAGCCAAAGGACTACGACGCGCACGATGTTGAAGTCTGCGGGCTGTACTGGCACTTTGTCGATCTGGTGTGGATGTTCATTTTCCCGCTGGTGTATTTGATGTCGACGAAAGTTTCGTAGAACGGCAACAAAAGGCTCACCACAGAGCGCACAGAGATACACAGAGGATCCTGACTATGCACGAGACGGCGACACATGACACTAAAGGGCAGTATTTCTGGGTCTGGGCGGCACTGCTGGTACTGACTGCCATTGAAGTCGTCTTGGGATACAGGCAGATGTTTTCTCCGGTGCGGATGCTCGAGGTGCTGCTGCTGTTGTCGGTGATCAAGTCGGCGCTGATCATTGGCTACTTCATGCACCTGAAATTTGAGACCGCGCTGATGCGCTGGCTGCTGGTGCTTTCGGTGGTGACGTGCTTCGTCATCATGTATTTCTTCTTCTTCCCCGATGCGGAGCGGATCAGGCAGCTTGGAGTGCAGTAAGGAGGCGTCTAGTGCGTAGGCCCTGGTTGACGGCATTGCTACTGATGGCGCTTTCGAGTGCGCCCGCACTTGCGCAGGGATGCGCGATGTGCAAGGCGAATGCCAAGGCTACTCCGAAGGACGGTCAACGGGCGATTAACCGGGCGATTGTTATTATGCTCGTCCCGCCGCTCGGGATCCTGTCGCTGGGACTTGGATTTGCGTTTCGCTATGGCAGGCGCCGCGATCAGGAGAACGAGCGCCAGCCGGACTGAAGCCCACCTGAGGTTCCTCTGAACTGCAGCAGGCATTCACCACTCAAAATCCTGTCGATGAGTAAATGGCGGTATTACGACAGCAACCAATCAATAGGACTGAAAGCAATCGCCGGGGCTGTTCAGCGGAACGCTGACCTCCTTGGCTGGTTCTGGTTTGATCTGCACTCCGAGTAAACGATCATTCGTTCTGAACTTCTCAGCGGGCCAATCTCCGACTGAAATCAG
>QIAL01000756.1 GCA_003225535.1 Acidobacteriota bacterium
CCATCCGCCCCGAATGTACCGCCGCCGAACCGTAGCTCTATGTCTCGCCGGTAACCCATAGCGCCGACCACAGTAGAGTTAAGGGAACTGTGCCTCCTTCAGTGGCATTTGAAGAATCCAGATGGCTGCCGGGGAATGGCAACCATCTGGATTGGTACTGCCTCGGACGGACCCCAAGGGATCCGGCCTGCCGCTCACCCGCCGGGGCCGCGGGCAAACAGGTTAAGGCCTGAGTGACGCTGTTTGCGGCGCGACCTGCGGCAGGCAAGGTCAACAAGTTGCGCTAACAGTTAGAACAGGTCAGAGGGTTGTGTATCGATGGTGACGCGAGTGGCGGCAATGTTGCCCACAATGTGGGCCAAGAGGTTGAGATGGGTATCGTACTGGTCGATGGAAAAGGTGCCGGAATAGCTCCTGCCATCGGCGGACAAGGTGAGGGATTCACGGATATTGGCGGGGCCCATCATGCTGCCATCCGGGTTAAAGCTCAGGGCAAAGTGGTTCAGGACATAGGTGGAGCGTTCGGTTTTTTCCCAAACACCAAGGCAGAAATTGCCTGTGGCAGGGGGCCGGGAAGAGTTCATGATTTCCGTCTGGTCGGAATGCCACTGGGCGAAGCCATTGTCGACGACGGCGCCGTCCGGGATAGGCGGATTCGTGGTTCCTTCCGAAGTGAATACGACATGCCAGAAACCAACGATCGAGGCGTCCGAGTCTTCTGACTTGTTTTTCTGGCTGGCCAGAGCGTTGAGCGAAGATCCCGGTACCTTGAGCGAGGCCCGCAAGAGAATCGAACGCGCCATCATGTTTGAAGCTGCCTTGGAGGCTATCTGTCCCTCGGTGGCCGCGCACTGAGCGCTTGCGTTCAGCGCGAAGACGGTCCCCGCCAGGAATACTGCAAAAGCTACAGACAACTTACGAACTTTCGAATTCATTTGGATTTCCCCTTTCGGTCGGCAATGGCCGACAGTCGGGAACCTAGCACTCGTCACCTGGGGCGCGGCAATGGATAGAATCTGGAGGAATGGTGAAGCTTTGGTGAAGGCCGTAAAGGGTTGAAAACAAAGCTGTTTTATTGTGATGCCCGAGCTCTATGTTATACTTCGCCGCAAGACAGGTCGAAATCTTTGCCTCCCGATTTGATCAAATTCGAGGAATTTGAGCTGGATTGCGCGTGCTATGAGCTGCGCCGCAGAGGGCGCGCTCTGAAGCTCGAAAAAATCCCCATGGAATTGTTGATGCTGCTGGCGACAGCAGAGGGCCGACTTGTCAGCAGGGAAGAGATCGAAGAGCGGCTGTGGGGTAACGGAGTGTTTGTAGATGCCGAACACGGCATCAATACGGCGATCCGTAAGATTCGGCAGGCCCTCGGGGACGATCCAGAGCACCCACGGTTCGTGCAAACCGTGCAGCGAAAAGGCTACCGGTTCATCGCCCACATGACAACCGGCGTCGCAGAAGGGCAAAGCCAGGATAATGGCGCGGCCAATCGTGAGGAGTCTGTTCGTCCTTTGGGTGGCGAGCCGAGCCGGATGAACGTGCCGGAACCCGTGGCGGTCACACCTGACCATCGGCAGATCGCGGAAAAACCCGCAAGCCACCGCTATGTCTGGATTGGAATCGCCGCGACCCTTCTGCTTGGGGGGCCCTTATACAAGCTGGCATCGGCCGCCTTCGAACGCCACGCGGCGCAGCCGGTAATCCGCTCGCTAGCGGTATTGCCGCTGGAAAACATATCTGGCGATGCGTCCGAAGAATATTTTGCGGATGGGATGACGGACGAATTGATTACCACGCTGGCGAAGTATCCCGCGCTGCGAGTGATTTCGCGTACGTCGGTTGTGCAGTATAAAAAGGCACACCGGCCACTGCCGGAAATTGCGCGCGAGCTGGGAGTGGATGGAGTGATTGAGGGTTCGGTATCG
>QIAL01000371.1 GCA_003225535.1 Acidobacteriota bacterium
GTTGCTGGCCATCAATCCCGGGAGCATTCCGCGCATCGGCGAAGACGGATCGGCGGTCAAGGTCGATTTGAATGTGCTTCTGTTTACACTTGGGGTTTCGCTGCTGACCGGAATTTTATTTGGCCTGGTTCCCGCAATCAGCGCCTCCCGTAAGAATCTTGCGGCAGCCTTGAACGAGAGCAGCAACCGTGCAGGAGTAGGCTTCCGCAGCGGCAAGGTGCGGTCTGTTCTGGTGATCAGCGAGATGGCGCTTGCTCTGGTGCTGGTCATCGGATCAGCGCTGCTCATTCGCACGTTTATGAAACTGCAATCGGTCGATCCTGGCTTTGACACGCACAACGTGCTCACCATGGCCATGTCGATCAGCGGCGACCGGTTTCTGAAAACCAGCGGTGTCGCGCAGGTCATTCACGACGGCACCGAGCGGATCAATGCGGTTCCCGGCGTCACCGCTACGGCCGCCGCGTGCTGTCTGCCGCTGCAAGGTGGCTTCGGGCTGCCTTTCAACATTGTGGGGCGGGCGAACGGCAACAATCCCAATACAGGAGGAGCAGGATATTTCCCGGTTTCATGGAGCTATTTTGATGTATTCAAAGTGCCCGTCGTCCGCGGGCGGAATTTCACCGAACAGGACAACGGATCAGCGCCGGGTGTGGTCATCATCAACGAGGCGATGGCGCGACAGTTCTGGCCCAAGGGTGATGCGCTGAACGAACGCGTCGTGATTGGTGCGGGCATGGGACCGGTCTTTGTCGAACCACCTCGGCAGGTGATCGGTGTCGTGGGAGACACGCGGGATGGCGGGCTCAATCAGGATCCGGGGCCGACGATGTATATCCCGGTTGCACAGATGCCGGACAAAGTTACGGAGCTCAACTCGCGGATTGCGCCGCTGTGGTGGATTGTACGCACGCGCATGGAGCCGCACACGCTCACGGCCGCCGTCACCAACGCGATCCGCGAAGCTACGGGCGGGCTGCCGGTAGCGCACATACGCAGCATGGATGAGATCGTTGTGCTTACGACATCGCGTGAACGCTTCAACATGCTGCTGCTCACGTCCTTCGGCGCTTCGGCTTTGTTGATGGCGGCGATCGGCATCTATGGACTAATGGCGTACTCGGTACAGCAGCGGACACAGGAACTGGGCGTACGAATGGCACTGGGGGCGCAGGCTTCGAATATTCGCAATATGGTGATTCGCCAGGGAATGCTGCTGGCGGGGATTGGGCTCGTCATCGGGATTGGCGGGGCATTCTGGCTGACGAAGTTCTTGACGGGATTCCTGTTTGGAGTAAAGACGTGGGATCCGACGGCATTTATTCTGACGCCCATCTTCTTGTGCGCGGTGGCATTCGTAGCTGTGTGGGTGCCGGCGAGAAGAGCGACCCGGGTCGACCCGATGAGGGCGTTGCGGTTTGAGTAACACGACTGGCCAGGTGGCCCATTCAAGCCCGATTTTGGCTTGAGTGGGGCATTTTCACGCTTCGACAGAGTTTTCCCACTTCTCGCTCCCGCTTGCGTGCGTTCCATTCGGACTCGGTTTCAACTCGTCCCTCGCCGCCCGTTACGTCTCAGCGTAGTTTGCTGAACATCCGCATTCAAAGTCAAAAGAGGCCTTGTGGACCACCCCTGTTCAAAAATGGGATTGCGTGCGGAAGAGCCCACTCAAGCCAAACTCGGGCTAGGGACTTGCGGCCCGCTCTTCCATTAGGCCCGGACGGTCACGCATTCCGAGAACGAGGGTGCCCCGTTCAAGCTTAGCTTGAGCGGGGCTTTTCTGCTGGCGGCGCACAGGCGAATTCGAAGGCGATGACGATGTTTTCGACTAACGGTAGGGCGGGGCTATCTATGACGCGTTCTTGACGAAGTGTAGACGGCCGCGATGCTGTTCCTTCATCTGTTCTACGGAACGAACTCGTCGGCCAAGGTCCGAGAGTTTTGCCAGCTCGTTCTGGATCGCTTGTAAGCGTTCATGCCGTTGGCCGTGAGCAACCTGAGCCTGCGGTTCATGGCGGCCTTGTCGTCGATACTCGTCGTTCATCTCTTGAATCTGCGCGATCTCGGCGCGGAGACAACCGATCTTTTCCCGAAGCACTTCTAAATGGTTCATGCCATCAGGATAGCTCATCCGGAGCGATTATCAGACGCCAATCCCTTCCGATGCTGGGGTTCCCCTATCCGGTAAACTAACGGGCCCTGGAAATGCGGGGATAGGTCGGCGGCGCAATCAGACCCGTAGGTCTGTTACAAATTCCGAACAGAAATTTGTTCCGCGTTCGATCCGACAAGATTTTGTGAGAATCTTCCGCTTGGCAACTCTGGGGTCAAGGCCTGAAAAAGATTCGCGGGGAGGCACTCGGATCCCCTGTGAGATCCCTGTGACTCTCACCAGCCTCGATCCTGGTCATCCCTTCATGGAGCCGTGCCAGGTCATTCTTGCCAATTTGGGCGGGTGCGCCGTGCGTTCCCCTCTTCCCGTGCCCCCGGGAACTGTCGTTCAACTCAAAGGTCTGCCAACGGGTGCCGAGGTCGTGGCCCGCGTGGTCAACTGTATTTCGCTCGGAGAGTTCGAACACCTTTGGTTGTTGGGACTGGCCCTGAATGAGTACGGGAATGTCTGGGGAATTGAAAGCACGCCCGAGGACTGGCGGGAGCAATGAGTCGGACAAGCCATCCTTTACCGTCCGCAATCTGCCGTGATATCCTCATAAACGTCACATAGACAATCGATTAAGAACAGGAGTGCACCAGTTTAGTGTTAGCCAGAGAGCAAAAAAAATCCCTCATTGACCAGTACGGAACCCACGCAAGCGACACCGGAAGCCCGGAAGTTCAGATCGCTCTGCTTAGCGAACGGATTGGCCAGTTGACGGAGCACTTCAAGACGCACCAGAAAGACCACGGCTCGCGCCGCGGACTTCTCATGCTGGTCAGCAAGCGCCGTAGCTTGCTCGACTACCTCAAGAAATACGATACCGAGCGCTATAAGGCCGTGATCGGCAAGCTCGGGATCCGCAAGTAAGCTTGACCTGGGGTCCTTCCAGCGGAGATTCTCGGCTGGATTTGAAGTCCAAAATCCCCGCTCTAAAATCGCAAAGAGCGCGATTTTGGAATGGGGCACCCGGATCTATCTACGACCCCTGGTATTTCTGAGCACCGTCTCTGGTGAGACGGCCAGCATCGAGGAACTCTCCACAAGTGCGTTTTTCAAGCGCAGCGAATTACTCCGATAGCACCCAAACGGGGGTGCCACATTCTTCTTTCGCGTTTTTTGCGAAGGAGGGTGGGGCCTTTGACTTTGTGTCCGCGGGACCGAAAGTCAACGTTCCCACCCTGTCGCAAGGAACGCGACAAAGATGGGGCACCCGTCCGTGTGGTTTCGCTAGGAGCTAGCAAGCTCTGGCAAAGGAATCTCTTATGAAACCAGAACCAACGACAGTCACAGTTACCCTCGCCGGCGGCAAAACCATCTCATTTGAATCAGGAAAATTAGCCAAGCAGGCCCACGGATCCGTCGTGGTCCGGCTCGGCGAAAACGTCGTGCTGGCCACGGCCACGGCCAATGCCGATCCGCGCGAGGGCATCGACTTTTTCCCCCTCACCGTCGACTACCGCGAATACACCTACGCCGGCGGACGTTTCCCCGGAGGCTTCATCAAGCGCGAAGGGCGCATGAGCGAGAAGGAAGTGCTCACCAGCCGGCAGATTGATCGGCCGATCCGTCCTATGTTCGCCGAAGGATTCAAGTGCGAGACTCAGGTCATCGCATTTGTGCTCTCCGCCGATAGCGAGAATGATCCTGATGTGTGCGGCATCAATGGCGCGTCGGCCGCATTGCATGTTTCCGACATTCCGTTCCTTGGACCCATTGGCGCGGTGCGCGTGGGCCTGATCAACGGGCAATTCATCATCAATCCCACGTACGACGAGATGCGCGAGAGCCTGCTGAACATTATGGTCGTCGGTACGGCCGAAGGCATCGTGATGATCGAGTCCGGAGCGAAGGAAGTGAAAGAAGAGACCGTGGTCGACGCTATCGACTTCGGCCACACCGAGATCAAGAAGATCTGCAAGGCAATCAACGAACTGCGCGATAGCGTTGGAAAGCCGAAGCGAAAGGTGGAGCCACCGGCCTTCGATGACGCTTATTACAACGACTTGAAGAAGCGCATCGGCACAGAACTTGCGGACGCGCTCGACACGAAGAAGCATCCGAAGGCCACCAGTTACATGCTGGTCAAGGAGTTGAAGAAGAAGCTCGAGGCCGCGCTCCCCGAGGACGACGAAGACGCGAAGAAGAAACTGGATCATTATTACGAGACGCTGCGCGAGCGCATCTTCCGCGATCAGGTGACGCATCAGAAGCGGCGTCCCGACGGCCGCGCCTTCGACGAGATCCGCGAAATCTGGATCGAAGCCGGAGTGTTGCCCAGAACCCACGGCAGCGCGATTTTCACCCGCGGCGAGACTCAAGCACTGGTAACAACCACGCTCGGCACCAGCGACGACATGCAGCGCCTCGAAGGCTTCGAAGGCGAGGCCAAGAAACGATTCATGCTTCACTATAATTTTCCACCGTTTTCGGTGGGAGAAGTGGCGTTTCTACGCGGAGCGGGGCGGAGAGAGATTGGGCACGGGGCGCTGGCGGAGCGTTCGATATCGGCGGTGCTTCCGACGGAAGAGAAGTGGCCTTATGCAATGCGCGTTGTCTCGGACATTCTGGAGTCGAACGGGTCGTCATCGATGGCGACCGTGTGCGGGGCTTCGCTTTCGCTGATGGATGCGGGCGTTCCGCTCAAGGCTCCGGTTGCGGGCGTGGCGATGGGACTGGTGAAGGAAGGCGAGGAGTATGCGATCCTGAGCGACATCGCGGGCGCGGAAGATCACTACGGCGATATGGACTTCAAAGTTGCCGGCACGAGAGACGGGATCACGGCGCTGCAGATGGATATCAAGGTGTCGGGCATCACCTCGCAGATTATGCGCGAGGCTCTGGCCCAGGCACAGCGCGGGAGGATGCACATTCTCGGCAAGATGGAGGAAGTGATCTCCAGCGGACGCGAGAAGATTTCCGACTACGCGCCGCGCTTCTACACCGTGCAGATTCCGACGGACAAGATTCGCGATCTGATCGGGCCGGGCGGGAAGATGATCCGGTCGATCGTCGAGCAGACCGGAGTGAAGATCGATGTGGAAGATTCCGGGCTGGTGAAAGTTGCATCGAGCGATCAGGCGTCGGCGGCGAAGGCGCTGCAGATCATCGGCGACATCACCGCAACGGCGGAAGTAGGGAAGACCTACCTCGGAAAAGTGACGCGGCTGGCGGATTTCGGAGCGTTCGTCGAGATCATTCCGGGAACCGAAGGGTTGCTGCACATCAGTGAAGTGGCCGAGCATCGCATTGCCGATGTTCGCGACGAACTGAAAGAGGGCGACCAGGTGCTGGTGAAGGTTCTGGCGGTGGAAGGCAACCGCATTCGGCTCTCGCGTAAGGCGATTCTGAAAGAGCAACGCGCGAAGATGGCGGCGTCGGGCGGCGGGGAAGCGGCTGCAGTGGCGCCAGTCGCCGAGAGCGAGCCGGTGCAGGGTGGCACGCTTGTGATCGAGGGCGGCGGCGATTTTCCGGATGATCCGGAGGAGCCGAACTTCAATCGAGAAGGCGCTCCGCATGTCGGCGCCGGAGATCGTCCGGCGCACGCTGGGGATCGTGGAGATCGCGGTGGCCGGGGAGGACGTCCGGGCGGCGGCGGTGGTGGTGGTGGTCGTCGTGGGCGTGGTGGGCGCGGTGGAGGGGGCGGCGGTCGTCACGGTGGCGGGCATGGTGGCCACGGCGGCGGCGGAAGGCATTAAGCCTCGGATCGAATTTTAGGAAAGTCAAAATCCCCACCCCTTCGACTTCGCTCAGGGCAAGGCCTGTCGCACAAAACGCGACAAGGGTGGGGCGCCCGAAGATGGAGAGCTGCGAATTGTTCGCGGCTCTTTTTTTTGGGAAGAATTTGCGCAAGTGAGCAGGAAATGCTCTCGGCGGTTTCGCGGAGCGCAAGAACGAATGTTTTTGTCCTACGGCATTCTATGTAGCGGACGCCGGAAGTTCGCCCACAGCGGCTGCGAATGTTCCTGAGCCGCACAGCTAACTCTTGCAGATACAACACTCAACCAGCGTACGCTGCCTCCTTGGCGATTTCGTGGCAGGGCGTTTGCATCCTTTGTGGCCTAATAGCCGAACTGGCTACTGGAGGATTTTTGTGAAAACACGGATTCAGACTCTTTCGTTTCTTGCCGCCTTCGCATTTGCCATGATTTGCTGGGGTAGCACGCTGAACGCACAAAACGCACCATCGACCTCGCCGGATCGGCAGGCGCAGCAACCTTCTTCGTCTCCGGACACGACCCCTCCGCAATCGACGCCGGAAACGCAGGCTCCGTCGAGCCAGTCGCCGTCGCAAACTCCGGACACGACCGCTCCTCCGCCGAGCAGCCGGACTCCGGAGTCGGGCGCGCAGGGATCTGCGGCCGATAGCGGAGATGCTTCGGGAACTCAGACCTTCTCCGGTACGGTAGTGAAGCAGGGAGACAAATGTGTTCTGAAGGACGATTCGGGAAAGATCTACGACATCGATCATCAGGACGAAGTGAAGAAGTTCGAAGGCAAGCGGGTTCGTGTTCAGGGAACCCTGGACCCGAGCACCAATAAAATCATGGTGAAGTAAGTCTAAAATCATGGTGAAGTAAGTCGCCCGAGACCCGGGTAATTCCGCATGGCGAAGCGCTGGAGGTTCCCCCTCCAGCGCTTTTCATTTTTCTATAGAAAATCCGACAATTCCACTGCTGACAAAAAGGCGGGAGGCCGCTGCTCATCACTTGCGCCAGCCTGCGAATGCTCCCCGTATAATCAGATCCAGGCTTTTTATGATCCAGACCTTATTCGGCAGTCTTGAGGAAGAGAAAAAAACTAGTTTCCTAGACCGCATGAAGCAGGCGGTCACGCGCACCCGGGAGAATCTTGCGGAGCGGATCGACGACATCGTTTCAATCGGCAAGGAGATCGATCGCAACACGCTGGACGATCTTGAGGCCACGCTGATCGGGGCTGACCTGGGTTCGACCACCACGCAGGAAGTCCTGGGAAAACTGCGGGAAAAGGCCGACAGGAGGCAGATCAAGAATGTCGAGGAGTTAAAGAAGTTGTTGAAGGAAGAGCTCCTCGCCATTCTGAACACTGCTAATTCGCGCCCGGTGAATAAAGTGGAAGGGACGCCGGAGGTGATTCTCGTGGTCGGCGTCAATGGGACGGGCAAGACCACGACGATCGGCAAGCTGTCGCAGGTATTTCGAGCGCAGGGGAAGAATGTGCTGCTGTGCGCGGCGGATACATTTCGCGCGGCCGCGATCGAGCAGCTTGAAATCTGGGGACAGCGCACCGGGACGGAAGTGATCAAGACCAAGGCGGGAGGAGATCCGGCGGCGGTTTTGTTCGACGCGCTGCAGGCGGCGGTCGCGCGCAAGACGGATTACGTCGTGGTCGATACGGCGGGACGACTACACACCAAGACCGGCCTGATGGCGGAACTCGAGAAAATGCGGCGAACGGCGCAGCGGATCATTCCGGGCGCGCCGCATGAAACTCTGCTGGTGATGGACGCGACTACGGGGCAAAATGGGCTGCAGCAGGCGCGGCTGTTCACCGAGGCGGCTGGGGTCACGGGGATTGTTTTGACCAAGCTCGATGGCACGGCGAAGGGCGGCGTGGTGGTGGCAATTTGCCGAGAGCTCGGGTTGCCGGTGCGGTATGTCGGCGTGGGAGAGAAAGCGGGGGACTTGCTGCCGTTTGATCCGAAGGAGTTTGTGGATTCGCTGTTTGAGTAGAAGCAAAAAGCTTGAACCACGAAGCACACTGACGGACACTAAGGTACACGAAGGAAAATCGTGGGCCAGGGGAGTGATTATGAGTGAGGCTGGGGAAAGGCGGTCGGGATTTCGCGTCGTTCTTGATTTCTTGAAGCGGCTTTTGGGCCGGAAGCCTGCGGCGCCGGGGGATCCTTATGCTTATGTAATGGCTCCGGTGCGGCGCGGGCCGAAGGGGCGGAGTGGCGCGGCGGTGGCGGAGATTGAAGAGGAGTCGTTCCGGAGTTTCCCGCCGCGGCACGGGGGCTAAAGCCCGCAAAGTCAGGAACGTTCACGCGGCCCTAAAGGGCCGCTCTTCCACGGTTCTTCGCGGCAAGAATGCCGCTCAGGATTACAACCACTGGTGTGACGGCACGGGTTAGGTCCGTCCGTTCGGTGTGACACGTTTTGTTGTGGCGCCGCGTGTTAGATTCGTCCGTTAGATTTCTCCAGAATGTCCGCTCACACCTCTGACGAACAGCATCTTCAGCGCGCGCTTGAACTGGCGCGGGGCGGGATGGGGCTTGCCTCGCCGAATCCGTATGTGGGCGCGGTGATCACCGATTCCCACGGTAACGTCGTCGGAAGCGCGACCTATACCTACGATGGCGTGAAGCATGCGGAAGTCCTGGCGCTGGAGCAGGCTGGCGCGAAGGCTCGCGCGGGAACCCTCTACATCAATCTTGAGCCTCATGGGCATCAGGGGCGGACGCCTCCATGCACCGATGCGCTGATCAAGGCTGGCATTCGTCGAGTTGTCGCGTCGATGGTGGATCCCAATCCGAAAGTCAGCGGTCGCGGATTCGAGCAGCTGCGGGCGGTGGGTGTGCAGGTGGAGGTTGGAGGACTGGAGGATCAGGCGCGGCGGTTGAATGAGGCGTTTGCGCGGTATACACGGCATAGGACGCCGCTGGTGACACTGAAGGCGGCGATGACGCTCGACGGGAAGATTGCCCCGCCACCCACTGAGACTTTGCTAAAAGGGAACGGAACGCCCGCAGGGGGATGGGTGACGAGCGAGGTGGCGCGGGCCCACGTACAGGAACTGCGGCATCAGAATGACGCGCTGATGGTGGGCGCGGGAACGATTCTCTCGGACAATCCGCTGTTAACCGATCGCAGTGGGAAGCGGCGAAGGCGTCCGCTGCTGCGAGTGATTCTCGATTCACGCCTGCGGCTGCCGCTCGACTCGCGGTTGGTGAAGAGTGTCGCGGCGGAGCGGAACAATGATGTGCTCGTGTTCTGCGCTTCGGCGGACGGGCAGAAGAAAGCGGAATTGGAGAAACTGGGAGTACGGGTCGAGGTAATTGCCACGATCGAGATGGATGGGCGTCCGGATATGCCTGCGATTTTGCGAAGGTTGGGGCAACTGGAAATTACCAGCCTGATGATCGAAGGCGGGGCCACGGTGAACTGGGCGGCACTGGCGGCGAATGTGGTCGACAAAGTATTCCTGTATTACGCCCCGAAAATTCTGGCAGGGACGGGCTCAGTCCCTTTTGCTGCGGGCGCGGGATTCCGCCATATGAGCCAGGCGGCGCAGGTGAAGGACTTGCATCTGCACCGGTTTGGGGAGGACTTTGCGGTGGAGGGGTATCTGAGGGATCCGTATGAGGAGTGAAACAGGGGTCAGGCATCAGGGGCAAGGGAGCAGCGAACCACCTTCAGCGCATCGTTTTGCCCTGACCCCTAATCCCTGATCCCCTTCTTGCAGGGTTTAAAATGTTCCGTTCATCCTGGAGGTCTTCATGTTTACTGGCATTGTGGCAGAAGTTGGACGGATTACGAAGATTGAGCAGCGCGGGGAGAATCGGCGGATCACGATTACTGCCGACAACACACCGAAAGAGCTTGGCACCGGGGACAGCGTGGCGGTGAGTGGGGTTTGTCTGACCGCTCTCGACATCAAGCCGGGATCGTTTTGTGCGGACTTGGCTCCAGAGACCTGGGGGCTTACGTCGTTTTCACGCATTCACGAGGGTGCGCTGGTCAATCTTGAGTTACCAATGAAAGCCGACGGGCGCTTTGGCGGGCATGTTGTCCAGGGACACGTGGACGGCGTGGGCAAGCTGATTTCTTTTGATCGCATTGGCGACTCGGAGAACTGGTGGCTCCATATCGACCTGCCTGACGAGGTGGAAAAGTACACCGTCTATAAGGGGTCGATTTCTATCGAAGGCATCAGCTTGACCGTCGCGCAGCTGAAGAAGAATCGGTGCACGGTTGCCATTATTCCGCACACCGTAGAGATGACGAATCTG
>QIAL01000372.1:0-8610 GCA_003225535.1 Acidobacteriota bacterium
CAACGACTAGTACGGTGACATACGCGATCGCTCACGCCGGAGGTGTGCCGATGGATGTAAACAGGCGAACGCCACTGCATTTTCGGCAGTGTCCGTTCCGAGACATGGGTAACAGAACGTTCCGGAGACATAGGTTACACTTTTCGGCCCGAAGGGGGCGGAGAGGTGATGCCATGGAAGGAGCGTTCTGTGATGGACGAGCGAATGCGGTTTGTGATCCGGCTCAAGGACGGGGAGGCGATGGCTTCGCTGTGCCGGGAGTTCGGTATCTCGCGCAAGACCGGCTATAAGATCTTTGAACGTTACGAGCAATGCGGACTAGAAGAATTGAGTGACCGAACACGCCGGCCGTTCCGCTATGCCAACCAGTTACCCGAGCAAGTCGAGGCGGCCATCGTCAGCGCCAAGCGGGAGAAACCGCACTGGGGCGCACGCAAGATCCGAGAGCGCCTGCTGCGGCGACTGCCGCATGCCATCAAGACTCCCGCTGCTTCTACCATTCACGCCGTGCTCGATCGCCACGGGCTAGTCCAGTCCATGGGGCGGCGCCGCAGTCGAGCCGAGGGGACGCCCTTATCCGAGGGCCTGCTTCCTAACGATCTCTGGTGCACCGATTACAAGGGCCAGTTTCAGCTCAGCGATAAACGCTATTGTTATCCGCTGACGGTCACCGACTATTCTTCGCGCTACCTGCTCCTGTGTGAAGCGCTGGAGTCGAATCGGGAAGAACTTGCCTTTCCCGCCTTTGAGCGCCTGTTCCACGAACGCGGCCTGCCGCGGGCCATCCGCTCCGACAACGGTGTTCCCTTCGCCTCTCCTCATGGCCTGTTTCAGCTCTCCAAACTCTCGGTATGGTGGCTGCGCCTAGGGATCTCGATTGAGCGCATCCGTCCTGGCCATCCCCAGCAGAACGGCCGTCATGAACGTATGCATCTCACATTGAAGAAAGAAGCCACCCGTCCGGCGGGCGCCAACATTCTGCAGCAGCAAGCCAAGTTCGACGCTTTCCTCGAAGAGTTCAATCACGAAAGACCTCATGAAGCTCTCGCCATGAAATGCCCCGCCGAGGTCTACTCGGCTTCCTCTCGCCCTTATCGTGGCATTCCCGAACCGCACTACCCGTTCCACGACCGCACCGTCGTGGTCACCAGCTGCGGACGTCTTTGCCTGTACAACAAAAAAATCAATCTCAGCGTTTCCCTTGCCGGACAGGCCGTCGGTGTCAAAGAAGTCGACCACGGCATCTGGCTGGTCAGTTTTATGGATTACGATCTCGGCTATATTGATTTGGAGGAAAAAACCTTGCAGCCCCTGGAGAACCCCTTCGGGCCAAAAGTGTAACCTATGTCTCCGGAACGTTCTGTTACCCATGTCTCCGGAACGGACACTGAGGAATTTGGTGGCGGCGGTAGGACTCGAACCTACGACCTACGGATTATGAGACCGTCGCTCTAACCACCTGAGCTACACCGCCACTTGCCTGAAACAGGGAAGATGCGAAAGTACGGCGCGCCGGGTGGGACCGGCCTCTTTCGCGGCATGAGAACAACGCGGCCTCGGCGTTGCGCCCAATCTAATTTTAGAGGCGCTGTGAGAATAGGTCAAACCTGTCGTGCTCCCATCAACTGAAAAAACTCGTAACCGCAGAGAACGCTGAGCAATTCGCGGAGAGATCGCACACTCGCCGACAGCCTGAGCCGACCGGCGTATACTTTGCGGCATGATTTTTGGAGCGCACGTCCTGTTCTATAGCCAGGACCCTGAGGCAGACCGCGCATTCTTCTCGGACGTCCTCGGACTTCGCTCGGTCGATGTCGGGCACGGGTGGCTGATCTTTGCCATGCCTCCGACTGAGGCGGCGATTCACCCTGCCGACCGCGACTTCTCGCAAACTCATGCCGGGCAACAACTGCTGGGGGCGGTGCTCTATTTGATGTGCGACGACCTCACGGCGGAGATCGCGTCGCTGCGGAGGAGGCATGTTGAATGCACCGAGATCCAGGAAGCGCCATGGGGAAGCAGCACGACCATTCCGCTGCCCGGCGGATGCGCCATCGGACTGTACCAGCCTAGGCACGAGACGGCTTTGAATTTGAATTCGAAGTAACGGCGATCTGGAATAATCGGAAGGTCCATGAAAGCCATTGCCGTGATTCCTGCGCGTCTGGCTTCGACGCGCCTGCCCCGCAAGATGCTGCGCGAAATCGGTGGGAAGCCGCTGATCGGAGTGGTGTATGAAGCGGTGCGATCGTCGCCGCTGCTGGCCGACGTGGTTATTGCGACGGACTCGGACGAAATCATGAGCGCCTGCCGCAAACACGGATGGAAGGCGCAGATGACCGCCGCTACTCACAGAAGTGGGACCGAGCGGGTTCACGAGATTTCCTGCCGAGAATCCGCGGACGTGTATATCAACGTGCAGGGCGATGAGCCGATGGTGCGGGCCGAGCAGATCGCTTCCCTGCTGCGGGTGATGGAGAATCCGGTGGCTCAGGTCGGCACGCTCATGACGCCCGCCGCTGCAGTTGATATTCCCAATCCAAATGCGGTGAAGGTGGTCATGGACCTGACCGGACGCGCTCTGTATTTTTCGCGCTCGACGATCCCGTTCGACCGGGACAAGACAAATCCACGTTACTTCAAGCACCTCGGCCTCTACGCGTATCGCAAGCCGGCGCTGGACCGCTTCGTGACCCTGCCGGAATCCTCGCTCGAGAAGAGCGAGCGCCTGGAGCAGCTTCGTTTTCTGGAGAATGGAATTCCGATCTTTTGCGGGGAAACGCCGCACGACAGCGTTGGGGTTGACACCGAGGAAGATCTGCAGCGGGCGATCGAGATCCTGAAAAGGCGGTGAGGCCGCCTTATCGCTTGCCCTCGTCCGCCAGGCGTTGCCGGAGTTTCTCACGCCCGCTCTCGGCAAGTTTGCGGCAGGCCCCTGAATCTATGAAGGGATCAGGCTTCACCCCTCTCTCCCGTAAAGCCAGACGATCCCAAAATCCTGAAACTTCCGGGTGCGCGGTGATCAGAACATCGCAGGGCACTGTCTCAAAAAAGGTAAAACTCTTTTCGAAATCCTCGACTGCCTGGGGATACTCGCGACTCTTTGTAAAGCGAAATCCGGGAGCGGAGATGGGATTCAAGCTGTCGGCGTAGACCATGTCGTAACATACCGATCCTTCACAGGTTTTCCACGTCCAACTCGTTCCGCCTGGAGTGTGGCCCGGCGTAAGGTGAGGCGTTATCGTGATCTCACCGACTTTGAGGCTTTCGCCATCGCGGAATGTACTCACATTCTTGACCGCTGCAAGGGGCGATAAGGTTCCGTATTGTGGATCTCCTTTTCCGACGCCGCCTTTTCGCAGCACCTCCGCACTCCACTCGCTGGCCGCCACCCGAGCGCCGCTTCTGCGCTGCAGGTCCGCGATGCCGCCCGCGTGATCGGAGTGCACGTGAGAATTCACAATCAGCTTCACGTCTTCGATGCGAAAGCCGAGCAACCGGATGTTGCCGGCGATAAGTCCGGCTGATTCCGGCAGGTCCCCGTCAATCAGCACATGCCCAGCCGGCGAAGTAATCAGGATCGAACTCAGTCCATGAGTCCCCACGTAGTAGGTACTGCCGAAGATGCGGAAGGGAGGCTGCGCCTTATTCAAGGTAATGCAGTTCGCGCATGGTGTCGCCTTCTGCCCCAAAGCCACGCCGCAACAGATCACGGCAAGGAGGCAAGCAATTACCCCGTGCTTGATTCCCCTACAACTCATAGATGCGGCTTGCGCTCTGAGACTTGCTCCACGACTCCGCGGCGGCGAGTCGCCTGGAAATCGAGGGATGCGAATGGAAGAACCACTCTACCCATCTCGACGGCACGCGCTCCGCCAGATTCTGCTCGGCCAGTTTGTTCATCGAAGAGACGAACGGTTCGATGCTGGCGATCGATTCAAAGGCGTAACGGTCGGCCTGGCGCTCGTTATAGCGGGAGTAGGCGTTGAGCGCGGGCATGAGCACAAGGGAAAGCACGACTGAAACCAGTGCCAGCAGCGGCAAGTTGGCGAAGTCGGAAAGCTCCTCGAACATGTGATGGTCAACGGCGTAGTGCAGGGTCCAATTCGCCGCCCAGAATCCGACGAAAGTGATCACAGCCTGCACGAAGATGCTCTTCAGGATATGACGGTGGACCTGATGGCCGAGTTCGTGGGCGAGTACGGCTTCGATCTCGTCGGGCGTGTAATTGTCGAGCAACGTGTCGGCGAGAATGATTCTTCGCGTGCTGCCCAGGCCGGTGAGGGCAGCATTAGCCTTCTTGCTCTTCTCCGACAATTTCCAGCGATAGACTCCGCGGACTTGCGTGCCCGCCCGCTGGCCGAGCATGATCAGGCGCCGTTTCAGATCTTCGTCGTCGAGCGGCTCGAATTTGTAGAAGATGGGGAACAGGAGAACCGGGGCGAGTTGCGCGAGCAGTATGAACAAGCCCATGAACAGGGCCCAAGCCAGGAGCCACCAGTTTTGCGGCCATTGCCGGATCGTGAAATACAACAACTCGATCACAATGGTGCCCAGAACCAAACCGACCAGGAATCCCTTGATGTCGTCCCACAGCCAGGAGCCGAACCTCTGGGTCGAGAGCTTGTAGCCCCGCTCCACGCGAAATCCGTAGTAGTCGAGACCGATGCCGAGCACCTTGCTGATGGCGAGCAAAAGCACGATGTACATGAACAGGGACAGCGAATAGTTCTGGAATCCCATGCGGTAGGCCAAATCGCGGAGGGATTCGGACCAGCCCATGGCTAACAGCACAATGAGAAACACGAGCCCGACGGCGAAGTCGGCAATTCCGAGCCATCGCCGGATGCGGTTGTAGCGGTGCGCCTCTGGCGAATCACGCTGTGATGGATTGGGTGCGGATGGCATCTCTAATTGATTATCGCCCACATTACGCGCTGCTTCTCACAAATTGCTCGCCGGTCACAAGTAATTCGTGCACCAGTTCTTTCGATGAGGCTTCGGTGTAGAGCCGCAGCAAGTGCTCGGTTCCCGATGCGCGGAACAGCGCCCAGGCTTCGGCCCCGTTTCCGTTCGTCGGGGCATCGAGAAAGAACTTTACCCCATCCATGTGCTCTTTCTTGAGCACTTTGTACTTGCCGAGAGTCTGTGTGCTTTCGGAGCGGGCGCGCTGGATTGCGTTTTGCTTCATCTCGTCCGGAATGTGCAAGTCTCGGCGGCCGTAGTAGTGCGGTCCGAACTCGCGTTGCAGATCGGCGACAAGTTGCCCCAGCGGCTTGCCCTCCTCAGACATGGCATTGGCGAGCAGAAGCGAGTTCAGAACGCCATCGCGCTCAGGGAGGAAACGGGAATAGCCGATGCCGCCGGACTCTTCGCCCCCCATCAGGATTTCGCGCTCCATCATGAGGTCAGCAACGTACTTGAAGCCGATGGAGGTCTCGTGCAGTTTACGCCCGTACTTTGCCGCGATCCGATCGATCATGCGGGTTGTGTTAAAGGCGCGGACTACTTCGCCCGGCCACTTCTTGCGCTCGAGCAGCCAATACAGCAGCACGCAGAAAATCTTGTGCGAGTCGACGAAGCTGCCGTCTTCGGCTACAGCTCCGATGCGGTCGGCGTCGCCATCGGTGGCAAGGCCCGCATCGCACTTCTCGCGCACCACAGTCTCCTGCAGCACGGCGACGTGCGGTTCAATGGGCTCGGGATTGATGCCGGGAAAGAGTGGATTCAATTCTTGACGAATCGCGACACAGTGCACTCCGCGGTCGGCGAAGATCCCGGTCAGAACGCCGCGTCCCGAGCCGTACATCGCGTCTACGGCGAATTTTAATTTCGTTTTCGCGATAAGGTCCATATCGGCGAAGGCGCAGACGGCTTTCACATATTCCTTCTTCAGATCGACCTCTTCGATCTTCGCCTTCGTTCCTTTAGGTGCCGCCCCGACGGCAAGTTCGTCTTCGATCTTTTTCATGATCGCTGGAGTGGCCGAACCGCCGAAGTTGCCTTTGAACTTCACACCGTTCCAGTTCCAGGGATTGTGGCTGGAGGTGACCATCACGCCGCCGGCCGCACCTTGATGCTTCACGGCATACGAAACGGCTGGAGTAGGGGTGTAGTCGTTGGCCAGTTTGACCGGAATGCCGGCTTCGGCGAGCACTTCTGCGACGATCTGCGCGGCCCGAGGAGAGGCGAACCGGGCGTCGTATCCGGCGACAACGCCGCGCTTCGCATCCTCGTTCTTCAACACATAGCCGGCAATCGCCCCCGCGACACGGCGGACGTTGTCAAAGGTGAAGTCGTCGGCGATGAGGCCGCGCCAGCCATCGGTCCCGAATTTGATTTCTTGTGTCATGAAGAGCGGTTTCGAGTTTCAGGTTTCGAGAGATCAGCCGGACATTCCCGAAAACTTGAAACTTGAAACTCGAAACCACTACGTCAGTTTATGCAATTTCTTCTCGTCCAGATACTTTACGATCTTGCCTACGTCCTGCGCGTGCTGGCGCGTCGTGATCAACAGAGCATCCGGCGTTTCTACCACAACTACGTCACTCACCCCTACCGCTGCTACGAATTTTCCCGGGGCATGCACGTAATTGCCGCGGGCGTTCAGAACAAAGGTGCCGGCGGCATCGATCAAGTTGCCTTCCGGCGGAGTGCTTTTGGCAGTGTGATGTTCGTGCAGAGCCGTCCAGGAGCCGAGGTCGTTCCATCCGAAATCGGCGGGGAGACAGAAGATGTTGCTGTCTTGTTCACCCTTGGCGGAGCGCGGCTCGAGCACGGCATAGTCGACGCTGACGTTTTCGCACTTCGGGTAGAGCTTGCGAAACGCGGCGGCGAATTTGGAGGTGCCGAACTTCGAAGCGATCTCTTCGAGGATGGGCGCGGTGTTAGGCAGATGCTCGCGCAGGGCGTCGGCCAGGGTTCGCGCGCTCCACAGAAACATTCCGCTATTCCAGAAATAGTTTCCTGCAGCGATGAACTCGGCGGCGGTATCGGCATTCGGCTTTTCGGTGAACCGGTGCACGCGCAGCGCATCACCCTGGTATAGGCCGTCGGCTTCGATGTATCCATAGCCAGTTTCGGCGCGAGTCGGCCGAATACCGAGGACCGCGATATTGGCTCCCGCGGCCGCGATTTCGATCCCGCGTTCCATCGTCTCGCGGTATCGCTTCTCGTCGGCGATCACGTGGTCGGAGGGGAACATGCCTATTACTGCGTCGGGATCTTCGCGCAGGAGTAGGAACGCGGCCAACCCGATCGCAGGGGCGGTATTACGCCCGACCGGCTCCGCCAACACGTGAGCTTTCGGCAGCTTTGGGAGTTGCTTGACGATCGCAGGCCGGAGATCTTCGTTGGTGATGACCCAGAAATTCCCGGTCGGAGACAGGGGCGTGAGGCGCGCGACCGTTTGCTGGATCATGGTCTGCTTGCCGTCGAGCGCGAGCAGTTGCTTGGCCCGCTTTTTGCGGCTGAGCGGCCAGAAACGCGTGCCCCGGCCACCGGCCAGAATCACAGGATAGAAGTTGGGGTGCTTGCTCATGCTTACGATTTCAGATTGCAGATTTTAGATTTTAGACTGCAGATTGCGTCGCTGAGATCGTGAACGACGATCTCAATCTGCAATCTAAAATCTTCAATCTGAAATATCCTTACATTCTTGTTTCCGGCTCGGGCAGTGCTGTTCCAGGCACATAGGCCCGCAGGAATTCCACGGCCCATTGCGGTCGCACGCCAATATCCCCCACAGATGCGGGAATCACAACGGCGTCGCCTTTCGCCAGGGTGACGGGCTCAAATCCCGGGGCTTCGATGACTCCGCAACCCTCCACCGCAACCAGAATCTGTGTCGAACTTTTTCCGGAATCGTCGCGAACCGCTAATTGCAGCGAATCTTTCGCTTCGAACATCTCGACCACAAAATACGGAGCAGCGACCAGAGGAGCGCGCCGCGTCTTGCTACTGATCTGCTGGGGCGCGGGGCGCAGTACCTTTCCCGACTTCACGTTTGCTTTGACAGCCGCCATGCCGTCTTTCAGGTGCAGCTCGCGCGGACGGCCGTAATCGTAGAGACGATACGTCATGTCGGACTGCTGCTGCGTTTCGACGATGACCGATCCCGGACCGAGCGTGTGGACGGTACCCCCCGCAACATAGATCATGTCTCCGGGGTAGACGTTGATCCAGTTCAGCACTTCCTCGGCGCAATTTTGATGAATCGCATCTTCCAGCTGCGCGGCGGTTATGCCAGCCTTGAGTCCCAGCGCTATTTGCGTGCCCGGCTTGGCGTGCGCCACATACCAGCACTCGGTCTTGCCCCACGGCTGCCCGACGCGAAGGGCTTGCGCGTCATCCGGGTGCACCTGGACCGAGAGCTTCTCGTGAGGAAAGAGAAACTTGAGCAGTAGAGGAAATCGTTTGGGATCGCGTGCTGCATCGCCGACCAACTCTCGTTGATATTGCTCGCTGAGCTCGGCTAGCGTTTTGCCGCGGAGCGGACCGTTCGCGACTTTGCATTCATCGCCCGTCAGCCAGGATTCCCCGATCTTCTCCTCGAACCGATGGTTCGGGTAGATCGGGGATAGGTCCTGCGTCCCCCAGGGGCGCGGATCA
>QIAL01000372.1:8664-13275 GCA_003225535.1 Acidobacteriota bacterium
TCACCACAGAGGGCACGGAGGAACACAGAGTAAAACTAAATCGTCGCGAAGAACTTCCGCATGCGCTCGAGACCGCGATCCAGTTCGGCCTTCGAGGTCGCGTACGAGACGCGGATGTGATCGCTGGTGCCAAATCCCTCCCCGGGAACGGTGGCCACGTGCGCTTCGCGCAGGAGCCTTCCGGCCACATCAGATGCAGATTTCAGGCCTCCACGACCGAGAAAAGACGAAATATTCGGATAGGCATAGAACGCGCCCTCCGGCTTGGTGCAGGTCACGCCCGGAATCGAGCGCAACCCGTTCACCACGTGATCGCGAAGCTGTATGTATTCCCGGCGCATCTGCTCGACGCACTCCTGCGGTCCCTTGAGCGCGGCGACCGCAGCCTTCTGCACAATCGACGTCGGATTCGAAGTCGACTGACTCTGCAGCTTGGCCATCGCGCTAGTGACCGCCGCCGGAGCCATCGCGTAGCCCAGGCGCCATCCGGTCATGGCGTAGGTTTTCGACAGAGAACCGAGGACGACGAAGCGTTCCTTGTATTCGCGCAGCGAACCCACCGAGAAATTCTTGCCGCTATAATTTAGGTAAACGTAGCATTCGTCGGACAGCACCCAGATCCCGCGCTGGTGCGCCAGGCGAATCACCTCGGTCATATCTTCGGGCTTCATGACAGCGCCCGATGGATTCGAAGGAGAATTGAGGATGATGACCTTCGTCCGCGGTGTGATCAGATGGGCGACCATCTCGGCGGTGACGCGGAATCCCTGCGCCTCGTCGGATTGCAGCAGGACGCAGTTCCCACCTGCGTAGCGAATGATGTCTTTAAACGAAACCCAGTACGGAACCGGCAGAATGACTTCATCACCGTGATCGACCAGAACTTGAATGGCATTAAAAAGTGCGTGTTTGCCGCCGACCGAGGCGATGATCTCTTCGCGGCGATAATCGGAATCAAAATCGACGTTATGACGGTGCGCAATCGCGTCGCGCAATTCGGCGGTGCCGGCGACGGCTGTGTACTTGCTGAAGTTCGCTTGAATGGCTGCGATGGCCGCGTCCTTGATGTGCTGCGGCGTGGAAAAATGCGGCTCGCCGGCGCCGAAATCGACGACGTCGATGCCCTGCGTGCGGAGTTTGTCCGCCTCCGCGACGACCGCCATCGTGGCGGAAGGTTCGATCCGGTTGATCCTATCCGTGAGTTTCACCGCTTCCATGGTTGCCGTGGTCATGCTTTTTTCTTCCTTCTCCTGGGCACTTCAACGAGTTGCGTCTCGCCCAGCTTGTAGGCCGGGTCCAATTTCTCGCGCAACTTCTGTTCGACAATTTCCGGGACGAGTCCCTTCACCGGGCCGCCCGCTTGCGCCACTTCCCGCACCAGCCGCGAACTCACGTAGGAGTACTTGACGGCCGGCATCATGAAGACTGTTTCCAACGTGGGCTCCAGGTTGCGGTTCATGAATGCCATCTGGAGCTCATATTCGTAGTCGCTGATGGCGCGAATCCCGCGCAGGACGCACATTGCGTCAATCGACTTCGCGTACTCGACCATCAGGCCGTCAAAAGTGTCGATCCGGACGTTGCTCAGATCGGCGGTCAATTCGCGCAGCATCTCCCGGCGTTCGGCTACGCTGAACATCGGGACCTTCTCCGAATTCCGGAGGATGGCGACGACCAACTCCTCAAAAATCTTGGCGCCTCGCTGTATCAGGTCGAGGTGCCCGTTGGTCGGCGGATCGAAGGAACCCGGGTAGATGGCCGTGCCTTTATTCAATCATCCTCAGTCGAAGACCGCCCACCTGGCAGCGGCGAGCAGCAGCGCAGCGACTTAGAGATTCTATGCGGGTGAGAGCGGAGATGGCAATGGAATGTGGGAAAGCGAACTTCCCCGCAGGTGTAGCCCCGGAGCGGGTGTAGCCCCGGACGCCCTCGTCCGGGGTTGCGTCGCGAAGCGACGCAATCAAACGGCTGGTGATGAAACAATGGTCGTGGTCACTCAGGCTGCTTGCACGCTCCCCTTCGCTGCGCTCATGGTCGCGGGGCGGACGAGGCGTCCGCCCCTACACAAGACCGGAAGGGAGGCCCGGGCGCGACTCACGGATGAGCCCCGCCCGGTGGCAACAAAACTTAGCGTCTGGCCGCGACGATTGGGGCCTTGGGTGTGTCGGTCGCCGCCGGCATGGTGGTCACTCGGCCCGTTGGGGCTGTGGTCGCCGCAGCGGCGGCCGGTTGCGCCGGTGCCGCGATCAATCCCAGCGCCTTTCGCACTTCGGTGTCCAGCTTGGCCATCACATCTTTGTTGTCCTTGAGGAACTGGCGGGCATTTTCACGTCCCTGGCCGATGCGCTCGCTCTTGTAGCTGAACCACGATCCGGACTTTTCAAGGATGTTGTTGTTGACCGCCAGATCGAGCAGATCGCCTTCGCGCGAGATGCCTTCCCCGTAGAGGATGTCGAACTCGGCCTCGCGGAATGGGGCGGCGACTTTGTTCTTCACGACTTTGACCTTCGTGCGCGAGCCAGTGACGACGTCGCCTTCTTTGATGGCGGCGATGCGCCGGATATCGACGCGGACCGACGAGTAGAACTTGAGAGCGCGGCCGCCGGTGGTGGTCTCGGGATTGCCGAACATCACGCCGATCTTTTCGCGAATCTGGTTGATAAAGATCAGGCAGGTGCGCGACTTGGAAACCGTGCCGGTCAGCTTGCGGAGGGCTTGCGACATCAGGCGCGCCTGCAGGCCCATATGGCTGTCGCCCATCTCGCCATCGAGTTCGGCTTTGGGGACTAGCGCCGCGACCGAGTCGACCACCAGCACGTCGATGGCGTTGGATCGCACCAAAGCTTCCGTGATTTCCAGCGCCTGCTCGCCGTAATCCGGCTGCGAAACCAGCAGGTTGTCGACGTCCACGCCGAGTTTTTTGGCATAGCCAGGATCGAGCGCGTGTTCGGCGTCGACGAAGGCGGCCATGCCGCCGGTCTTCTGCGCTTCCGCGATGACCTGCAAAGTGATGGTCGTCTTGCCTGACGATTCCGGTCCGAACACTTCAACGACGCGGCCGCGGGGAAATCCGCCGACACCCAGGGCGACGTCGAATGAGATCGAGCCTGTCGAGATCACCGCGATC
Organism: Acidobacteriota bacterium; assembly: GCA_003225535.1. Taxonomy (GTDB): domain Bacteria; phylum Acidobacteriota; class Terriglobia; order Terriglobales; family Acidobacteriaceae; genus Sulfotelmatobacter. The sequence continues at coordinate 11,792 of QIAL01000372.1, forward strand.
GGGACAATGGCCTCCTTCGATCCCAGCCGCATGATCGAACCTTTGCCAAACTGCTTTTCGATTTGAGATACCGCCAGTTCAATCGCCTTGCCCCGTTCGTCCGCCATGGAAGTGGCTCCTTTGAAGAATGCAGATATTAGTACTCTCTAAGTTTGGTCGGATTATACATAGGAATGGAAGCGAAGAAAAGGCGAATCAACATAATTAACCTGTGGAAGGTTCCAAACTGGGACTCACCAACCCTCTTTGCGGGCATCTTCAGTCCAGAACACTCGCCACACTGTCCTTCTTACGCGAGGCTCACAACTATTAGAACGCAACCTGCGACAGCGAGAATGATTCCGAGTCCGAGAAACAGAAACTGGACTCCCTTTTCTCCGGAGCCCAGAAATTCGCAACAAAAGGACGACCGGACTGCGTCTTCGCGAAGAAGTCTTGCCCAGTCTTCCTGTAAAAGAGAATGTTCAATGTCCCCATCGCAAGGAAGAAACATCCTCCTACAATCCAGCCCGATTCCGAGGTCATGTAATCTACCTTTGCAGCAAGTCCACGGGCGCGGTCACATCATGCACCCGGAGGTACTTCGCCACCACAAGAACGAAGCCCCGAGAGTCTCTCGGGGCTTCTGTGATATTGAACGACGCCTGTCACTTTCAATCGTATCAGCTAGGGCTGCCTTGTCAATCAAGATTACAAAGTTCGAGTGACGTCGGAGGGTGAGGGAGTCGAACCCTAGTGGCTGATACCGGAACTACAAGGCTCGCTGGGCTCCCAAGGCTCTCGCGGGGTACCAGTGCCCGCGCCGCACTATCATCTCTGCAGCAAATCCACGGGCGCGGTCACATCGTGCACCCGAAAGTACTTCGCCAGCGCCGGATACTTTCTCGCCACCGCTTCGTACATCGCGTAAGCCACGTTGCGATACGAAACATGGCCTGAGGGCGTCGTACGCAGTTCAGAGATATAGACCGCCTCGGCGAAGTCCATCTTGAAGAGAGCCCGTTTACGGAACGCCAGTGGGATGGCGTATTGGGAGTTTTCTTCCGCCTCGGAGTTCTTGCCGGCTCCTAGAGCAGCCAAAGTCTGCACAGCCGTTTGCACGCGGCGCATCGCCGTGTCGAAGCGGCCGCGGACGCCGGCATCTTCCATATCAAGCAGCATCTCGTAGCCGTGCGCGGTGGAGCATTTCGTAGCCGTGCGCGGTGGTAAAGGCCTGCATGACCTGAATGCAGCGGCGGTGGCGGTGCATGTCGCGGAAGCCGCCGGTGTCCATAAGGATGTCGAAGCGGAACTGTTGACCCGCGCGGAACCCGCGCAGCATCTCGTCGTGCTTGCCGCGATGGCGCAGGCCGAGGTCGATGATCTCGCGGCGGCGGCGCTCGCCCGCCACCTGCACCGCCTGGCGAATCTGGCGGTAGGAGTGATGGCAGTGCTCGTAGAGAAGCGTCGTTGCGATCTCCACTTCCAACGGCTCGTCGTCGAGC
>QIAL01000679.1 GCA_003225535.1 Acidobacteriota bacterium
TATTAAGATTCACCCGCTGTTGGTTTCGAAGTGATCACCTCACACGGCAACTCAAAGGAGTCATCACCCACCATGAATACGTTCAAAAAGACGACGCTGTACACCGCGCTTGCCGGCATCGGCGCGTTGGGTATGGCGGGGACCGCGAATGCGGTGCACGTCAATCCCGACGGCCTGGGCCAGGCCCTGATCTACCCGTATTACACGGTGCAGGCGGCGGCCCCAGGCACGTTCGCCTCGTTGCTGTCGGTGGTCAACTCGACATCATCGGCAAAGGCGGTCAAGGTTCGCTTCCTCGAAGGCAAGAACAGCAAGGAAGTTCTCGACTTCAACCTGTATCTGTCGCCGCGCGATGTCTGGGTCGCGGGCATTGTTGGCGCGGGTGCGGCGGCCGGTGGTGGCGCCGGCATTTACACGAACGACAAGTCGTGCACGACGCCGACGGTGTCTTCGGACCCGAACAATCCTTCGCTGTTCGTCAACTTCGCGTACGTCGGCGATTCGGGTGGCGATGGCCTCGACCGCACCCGTGAGGGCTACGTCGAAATCATTGAAATGGGCAATGTCACCGGCACGACGGCTGTAGGTGTGACACACGTCGCGGGCGTACCGCCGTGCACAGGTCTGAGCGACAGCGTCGCGCAAGCGAACACGGTCCTGGGCAATGGCGGGTTGTTCGGCGGCATCACGCTGATCAACGTGCTGAACGGTGAAGACATTTCGGCAAACGCCGTCGCGCTCGAAGCGTTCCGCACTGCCGGTGCCCCGATTTGGTTTGCCCCGGGCGTTACGCTACCGGACCTTACGCTTGCGAATCCGCCGCAAACTGAAATCTTCAATGGCACGACCGCGACAACGTATACTTTCCTGGCGGGCATCGACGCAGTGAGTGCTGCGCTGATGCACAACACGTTGATGAACGAGTATGTGCTGGACACGGCCACGAAGTCAGGCACCGATTGGGTCGTGACGTTCCCGACGAAGCGCTTCTACGTCAACGGCACCACCGCATCGCCGCCGTTCCAGCGTCCGTTCGCAGGCGGCATCTCGTGCGACGACATCTCGGTCACGACATGGGATCGCGAAGAGCGTGCCGTTACGGTATCGACGGGCTTCTCGCCGCCGCAAGCGCAATCGCCGCTGTCGCTGTGCTTCGAAGCGAACGTCGTCACGTTCAAGGGCAGTAACGTGCTGGGGTCGGCGAACTTGAAGGATCTGACGGCGGCAACATTGCCGGTCAACGCGCAAAACGGTTGGGCTCTCTTTGACTTCACGTCCTCGCTATCCGGTGCGGTCGGGGCACACCAGCTTGTCTCGGTTTCACCGACCGCGACATTCCATGGCCTGCCGGTCATCGGCTTCATGGCTCAGAATTTCGTCAATGGCGTGCTGTCGGTCGGTCCGTTGAATGTCCAGTCGAACTACGCTGGTACTTTCGTTCACAGAACGACGAAGTTGATCAACTGACGCGTCAGGTCATATGTGAACCATCTAGGGCGGGGACGGCGTCTCCGCCCTAGTTTTGTTGGCGTCGCGGATTGTCCCTTTCCAGGTCAGGGGACCCTGGCATTGGTGCAAGCTATTCAAGGGTTTGGAACTCTAAACCTGCAGTAGTCGTGGGGCGGTTGGGGGACCGCCCAGGCGTGGCGCTTATGTTGCTTGATACGCTACCAACTTGGTAGCAATTCGCCCTCAGCGGCGTTATGGAGTGGATATGAACCCGTCGAACCCGTCGGTCTTTGCTCGTCCCCTGTTTGCGTTCTGTCTTGGTATTACAGTCCTCGCGGCAGCCGCAATGTACGCATCGCGGTCGCACGCCGCAGGCATCAGCCTCAGCATCTCGGATTGCGTCAGCTACTCGCTGACGGGCAGTGCGCCGAACCAGGTATTGACATGCGACAAGAGCGTGTCCCCGCCTGCTTCCGGTACGTGCGCGATCACTGCGAATGCAACCCCTTCGACAAGCGCCGGCGGCAGCGTCCTGCTGACCGGAACCTGCTCGGGCTTTACGCCGACGTCGTATGCGTGGGTCAAGAACCTAGGGGCGATCGGCTCGAACGCGACGACGTTGAGCGACACTCTGCCGGCGAATAGCGGAACCACGACGGTCACTTACACATACGGCCTCACCGCCTGCACAACGACGCTCTGCGCGCCGACGGTCTGGCAGACAATCCAGGTGCCGGCGGGAACAGCGCCTCCTGGCGGCGGTGGCGGCGGCGGTACGGCCACGTCATGCAACGGATTCACCAAGAC
>QIAL01000373.1 GCA_003225535.1 Acidobacteriota bacterium
CAGCATTGTTGCTGGCGAGAATGTCTCCGCCGTGTTCCTTCACGATGCCATAGCAGATGCTGAGTCCAAGGCCGGTGCCTTTGCCGACACTCTTGGTGGTATAGAAAGGATCGAAGATGCGTTTTGGATCTTTAATTCCCGCGCCGTTGTCAGAGAAATGCGTACAGATGTTTCCGCCAAAGGAGCTGATACGAATCCTCAACGCTCCAGTGCGTCCCGTCTCAAGAATGGCATCGACGGCGTTATTGATGATGTTCAGGAAAACCTGCTCGAGCTGATGCGGATCGGCGACGACCATCGCAGCTTCCGACGGCACGTCCCGCTCGACCTTGATGTTGTTGATCTTGAGATCGTAATCGCGCAGCGTGAGCGTTTCTTCGAGCACCTTGCGGATGTCGACCTCATCCCGCTGCGGCTTGCGCTGACGGGCGAAGGAAAGTAGGTTCTGCACAACGCGATGGGTTCGCTGCGCCTGCTTGAACAGCTTGGTGACGAAATCCTGGGCGCGCTGGTTGAGGCCCTCGGTCTCGAGCAGCTGCGCGTATCCAAGAATTGCAGTCAACGGATTGTTGAGTTCATGGGCGACGCCTGCGATCAACTGCCCGACCGCCGACATCTTCTCGCTCTGCAACAACTGCTCCTGCGTCTTGCGCAGGTCTTCGTAAGCGCGGCAGGTTTCTTCATACAGCCGGACTTTTTCGATGGTCGTGGCCAATTGGCGGCTGATCGCGACCAAAAGGTTTTCGTCATTCGACGAATACTGATATCCCAGATGGCTGCACAACCCCATCAGGCCGACCGGCGAATCCTTGGCCCAGAACAACACCCAGATCCACGAGCGATCGGATTCCGATCGCAAGAACTCGGCAACCCCGGGTGGCAGGTGCGGCAGATATTCGGCAGTAACGACCTCGGCGCGTGAGCGGATTACCAAGTCGCCAAAGCCTTCAGGGAAGGAAATTTCTGCGGGACGTCCCTTATCGCGGCTACGCGGTCCCCAGGCGGCCCGTCGGCGATAGGTCGGGCTGTCCACGTCCGAGAGATAGACTGTTCCGCTCTCGGCGGCAAACAGAGTGACCACCTGCCGCAGGGTCAGGTTTAGGATCTCGTCCAGATCGAACGATTGCGCCGCCACCACAGCCATCGCGTTCAACGCATTCAGTTCGCGATTGCGGCGCTGCATCTCATCTTCGGCACGCCGCTTTTCGGTCATGTCGAGAACGAATCCCTGATAACGCTCTACTGCGCCTGTGGCGTCACGCGTCGCGAAGCTGCTCTCGACCGCTAGTAACAGCGTGCCATCCCGGCGGCGCAGCGTGACCTCGAAATTGCGAACGTAGTTGTGCGTCTCGATCTCGCGACGGAAAGCCTCACGCTGATTGGGATCAACGCAGATTTCTTTGTCCAGATTCAGCACTTGCAGTTCGTCGCGGTTGCTGTAGCCCAGCATGTGCACGAAGGCGTCGTTGCAGTCGATGAGCCGACCCGCAGGATCGGCGACGTAAACACCTTCCTGCACCTGTTCAAACAGCAACCGGTAACGTTCTTCGGCGGAGCGGCGGTCCGTGATGTCGCGGACAACGTGAATCGTTCCTTTTTGCTGTGTCCCCTGATCGGTGTAGGAGGAGGTCGAGACGACCGAGAATCCGCCAAAGCATGGGTCGGCTCCTTCGGTGAACTCTTCGTCACCACCCATGGCACAGTACGGACAGCCAGTCCACTCGCCAAAGGTGTGCGGCAAGGCGGACTCGCAAGTACTGCCAATGACGTCGGCCGGGGCCTGACCAATCTGTTCAAGCAATAATCCACTGGCGCTGCGAACGCAGAACCTGCTCGAGCAGGCGGAAGTTCTCGACAGCCAGGGCGATTTGCCGGGCGCTGCCTTGCACGAACTCGAGTTCTTCCGGCGTCCACTGGCGTCCGCTGGAATGGCCGATCATCAGCAGCCCGACCGGAGACTTGTTGCCGACGACCGGTGCAATCACAAGCTGGCGAATCTTCTCGACGGCGAGACACTCGGCGGGCTCGGTGGCGGCGTTTTGCGCTTTCTCCGCCTTGGGAGTACGTTTCTCCCAGAGTTTCGAAACGTCATCGGTGATTGCGGCAAAGCCGGCGTCGCGCAGGAACTCCCCAGAAAGTCCGGCAGCGTGTGTGGCGACGAGATGGCCGCCTTCCATCAGCCGGAACCAGCACGCGCGGACGCCGCACACTTTCTGCAGCTCTTCCACCGCGCACTGTACGACACTTCCGTATTGCTGGGCGCTGGCAATGCTTTCCGCCATTGACTGCATGGCTTGCAGGCGGCGTGTCCGGGCGCGCATTTCACCGAGCACCAGCATCAACATGGTGATCGGTAGAGCAATGTCAGTCGCGATCAGCGCCACGGCCGGAACTTGCCCGGTTAGCGGAGTCCAGGAAAGATGCAGCGCCAGCAGGCACAAAGCCACAAGCCAGGCAGAGCCTTGCCAGCGGCCACGGCGAGCCCGCAACAGGGCAACCGCCGCAACCAGCAACACCACGCGATAGCCGACTTCCAACGCGAAGCGCAGCGGCAGTGATTCGGACCACAACAGCACCCGGGCGCCGGCGAAGCCGACCAGCACCGGAGTGATCACCATGAGAGGAATAATCAGATCGCGCACCCGTGCATACAGCAGAACGGATCCGGCCAGCAGGCCAACGGCGAGGACAAAGGTCGACTGCACGACCAACAGATCGAATGGCGCCGGGATTCTGGGCGCAAAGCAATGCTCGGAGAATCGCGAAACGACAAATGCCGCCCAGCCCAGGACCCAGAGCTTGAAGTAGTTGTCACGGAACGCGCGCAGCACCAGGACCAAGGCCGCCAGCAGAATCAGCAGCGTCCATTCGGTGGCGGAGGGCCGGGCCAATCCCAGCCTTGCCACCGCGTTCCAAACTTGTAAGAGGAAATCGCTCATCACGTTCCGGGCGTACGGAGTCCTCGTCTCTGAATATCATGGAGGGCCGCAATCTCGATGGAGTTTCCGACCCTCAATGATTACTTTCGGAATCTCGCCGAAAGGGTACAATCGCCGATAGCCTTTCGTGTAGACCATGCCTGACCGAATTCTTGTTGTTGATGACGAAGAGCCGATTCGGGAAATCGTCGCTTCCATGCTTGGTACCGCCGGATACGCCTGTAAACAAGCGGGTTCGGGGATGGAGGCGCTCGCCGTTCTGACTTCCGGTGAAGACTTTGAGCTGATGCTTTCCGACCTGATGATGGCCGATCTGGATGGCATCGGACTGCTCGAGCGCACCAAGGAAAAATATCCCGACATGCCGGTGGTGATGGTTACGGCCGTGCACGATATTTCGGTCGCGCTGGCAGCCATCCGAAACGGCGCCTATGACTATCTTTTGAAGCCGTTCGAGCGTGAGCAACTGCTCAATACCGTCAGTCGGGCGCTCGAGAACCGTCGGCTCAAAGTAGAAAACCGGAATTATCAGACGAATCTGGAATCCCTGGTCAAGGCGCGCACCGAACAAGTGCAGGCTACCCTGCGCGAGTTGGAACGCTCCTATGACATGACTCTCGAGGCCTTGGGCGATGCGCTCGATATGAAAGATTCCGAGACCGAAGGACACTCTCGGCGAGTGACTGCCTTCACCATCGTGATCGCCCGGGCCATGGGTTTGCCGCCCGAGCAGATTCCTACCATCGCCCGCGGTGCATTCCTCCACGACATCGGCAAGCTGGCCATTCCTGACGCGATCCTTTGCAAGCCTGGCAAGCTGACGACGGAGGAAATGGCCATCATGAAGGAGCACTGCTTTAAGGGTTATCAGATTGTTAAGAAGATCCCTTTTCTGGTGGACGCATGCGAAATCGTCTACTCCCATCAGGAGCGCTACGACGGGACCGGGTATCCCCGTGGATTGAAGGGTGAGGAAATTCCCCTGGGAGCGCGAATCTTTTCGGTAGCCGATACGCTGGACGCGATGACGGTAAACCGCGTCTATCGACCGGCGCAGAGTTACCAGGCGGCGCGTGAAGAAATCGTGCGCTGGAGTGGCAGGCAGTTTGATCCGGACGTGGTCAAAGCGTTTGTCGAGATACCGGAAGATATTTGGAACCATTTGCGAAAAGACATAGATTCGCAAATTTCACGCATCGCATATTCCGCGGGCGCCAAAGGCTAAGTCCGCCCGCGAAGGTGGGGAAGGGTGCAGGGCCGCAATCACTTAAAACTGCTTTTGTGGGTTACAGTGCTGTTCATCGCGCTGCTGACGGCGGGGTGTCTTTTGCTGCCGCGCGGGATGACGGTCGCGGTTGTGAGTGACACGTTCGGCACACTGCTGATCGTTTGCGCGATGCTGGCTTTTACCTGGAACGCCCAAGCGGCGAAAGGCAGGGTGCGGTGGTTCTGGATGCTGCAGGCCGCGGGCTGGGCGCTCTGGCTGGCCGATCAGATTGTCTGGGATGTCTGGGATCTGGTGATCCGGCGAAGACTCCCGGATATGTATCCGGCCGACGCTTTGCTCTTTTTGGCCGGCGCGCCGATGTTGGGCGGGCTGCTGCTCCGGCCACATCGGCAGCCGTCGTCGGCGAGCGTACGCTTCGGATTGCTGGACTTCCTCCTGCTGGTGCTCTGGTGGCTTGATCTCTATGTTTCGCTCGTGGTGTGCTGGCAGTATCCGTACCCGAACGTGGCGAACTACAGCCGGAACTTTGATCTCCTCTCTGAAGCAGGATCGGCGGTTATGATTGCGGTTTTGCTCCTGTTCTGGCGCGAGAGTCAGGGAGCCTGGAAGAGGTTTTATGCTTTCTTCTGCGGTGCGGCCATTTTTAATGCGCTCGCATTTTTCCTGATTAATCGCGCTCTTGGGCAAGGGCTGTATTACACCGGCAGTTGGTACGACATCCCCTATTGCGCATCTTTTGCGGTTTACGCAATTGTGGCGCTCGCTGGCCACGGACTAACGGCGACACCGGAGACTGCAGGAGAAGAATCCTATGGGGCGTGGATGGCAGACCTGGCGATGATGGCTGTTCTCTCGTTGCCCATCATCGCTCTGGTTGCGCTACTCGATCCGCGGCTTCCGCATAAGGCCTCGAACTTCCGCGTGCTGGTTACGCTGGCCACCATATTTGTGATGGCGTTTTTAATCTTCATCCAGCATCGACGCCTGAACCGGGAGTTAAGCCGCACGAATGTGGTACTTCAGGAGGCGTCACTCACCGATCCGCTCACCGGTCTTCGCAACCGGCGATATTTTTCTGCGACCATCGACGCAGATGTGAGTCAGGCCCTCCGCTCGCACGCCGACAGTCATGACCCTCACACGCGCGATCTGGTCTTCTATCTGATCGATGCCGATAACTTCAAGGAAGTGAACGACCGCTACGGTCATGATGTCGGCGACGCCGTACTGGTCGAGATGGCGCGGCGTCTGAGTTCTTCGATCCGTCACTCCGACGTGCTCGTGCGCTGGGGCGGGGAGGAGTTTCTGATCGTTTCCCGCTACACCGATCGCGCAGAGGCCGAGTTGCTGGCGCAACGGGTGCTCTCGTCAATTGCCGACACACCCTTCCGCGTTGGCCCGTCGGGCGAGAACATGCGCAGAACTTGTTCGGTGGGTTGGGCGGCGTTTCCGTGGTTTCTCGATGATCCGCGCTCAGTCAGTTATGAAGAAGTATTGACCATTGCAGATCGCGGACTGAATCGCGCCAAGCAAGCTGGCAGGAATTGCGCCTTCGGAATGTCACCCGCGACGGGAGACTGTTCCGCCACAATGGTTGCCCGGTCGCACGCCGCGCCCTTGGCCATCGATGCACTCGCAGTCGCCGGCCCACATTCGACAATTCAGTCGTAAAGCAAGGCAAATACAGGGTCTTATCTTCGGGCAGTAAATCCCTTCTCCTTCGCATCCAAATTCGCATAACGACGTCTCCGTCGAAGGGGGATTCCTATGTCTCATCTAAAGCTCCAGGCCGCAGCCATGATTTCCACCTTGATGATCGTTCTCTGCGCGACGGTGTTTGGGCAAGACGCGCCTCCCGTTCCGCCCAACGCCGTTGTGCAAGGCACGATCGGTCTGATCCAGTTGACTGACCGGCTCGATACCCACACGGTGAAGGCCGGTGATCATTTTCGTGCTCGCTTAGCCGAGCCTTTGATGGCGTCCAATGGAACGACGGTTGAAGTCGGACGCAAGATCAAAGGGCACGTCAGCGCGGTCGAGCCGGGCGTGCACACGCGCCTGCTCCTGAGCTTTGACGAGATCGAGACTGCGCATGGATGGCTGCCTCTCATCGCGACCGTCACCGGCGTCCCGGGAGAGCATGGTCTGAAGCAGATTGGAGAAGAGGGAGAGATCGGACGCAAGGGAATGACGAAGCAAGACATCGCTGAAGCTGTGGTGATTGGTGCGAGCGAAGGTGCGGCAGAAGGAATGCATTCGGGAGGGAAGAAGGGTGCGGCCGCTGGAGCGGGCAACGGTGCTGCGAACTCGGCGTATACGGCCTTCGAGTCTGGTCACGATCTGGTGCTCGACAAAGGGACTGCCCTCGAAATCCGATTGGATCGTAATTTGATGATTCCCTGACGCCGGGGACTGGCCACTCCCACCTCGCAAGATCTGCCTCACGAGGCGTTCTTTTGAAGGGACGGCTTGGGGAATTCGCTTCCCCTGTCCGATAATCCCCTTCATGAGGAACGCTATGAAATCTGCATTCGTTCTTTCCGCAATTCTCGTCCTTTCCATCGGAATGTTTGCGCAGGAGCATCCCGCGGTCAGCGCGCAGCCCAACAGCGTTTATGTGGGCGCCGACGGCAAATTCGAAGCCGCTCCGGATACCGCACAGATTCAAATGAACGTCTCGGTGCAGGATGACAGCCCGCAGGCGGCGTATCAGCGAGCATCGAAAAATGTCGATCAGGTGCGGCAGGTCTTACGCGCTAATGGGCTCGATACTAAGCTCGCCACAGTTGGATTCCTCTCTGTACAACCGATCTACGAGTGGAAGCCCAAGCAGCGCGTGATCGGCTATCGCGTCACGACCGACGTCACACTAAAGCTGAAGGACTTTTCCAAGATCGGGCCCATCACGCAGCAGCTTGCCGAAGCCAACGTCAGTGAAACCCAAACGCTGAACTACATTCTGGAAAATATGGACGAGGCCAAGAACCATGCGGTGGAGGACGCCTACCGGCGTGCGCGAAACTCCGCTGAAACCGTGGCCCGTGCCAGCGGAAGAGCTCTGGGTGATCTTTCCTATGCCTCCGTCGACACCTTCGAGAATCCGCGAATTGTGATGCCGCGGATGGCGCGCGCCATGTCTGCAGCTGCGCCCAATGCTGCCACTCCCGCCCCGACAGAAGACTTCTCGGCCCAAACCGTGACCGTCTCGGCGCACGTGAATGCACTGTTCAATTTGAAGTAGAAGAAAGGCTCACCACAGAGCGCACGGAGGTACACAGGGGAATTCCGGTTGATCGAGTTCCTCTGTGATCCCCTGCGTCCTCTGTGGTGAACTACGCCAATACGGGAGGCTCGGGCGTTGATGACGGGACGGCTAGCGGTTCAACCTGCAGCGTAAGGCCGTCGACTCGGCGCACGACTACCAGCTGCCCAATCGGTACGGGAGATGGCGCGATCGCATCCCAGAGTTCGCCGTGGACGAAGACTTTTCCCTGCGGCGCCAGTGCCGTTTGCGCGACACCGGTTTCGCCGACCAGTCCCTGTTCTCCCGTGACAACTTTGTTGCGCCGCGCCTTCAGAGCAATGCTCATCAGGAATGCCGTAATAATGCCTAGGGGAACGCTCACTGCCAGCGCCGTCGCCAGATGCACCCGCATTTCCGGAATCGGCGCGTCCACCAGGAGAAGCCCGCCGAGTGTGAGCAGAACGATGCCTCCGGCCGTGAGCACTCCGTGCGAAACGAATTTGGCTTCGGCGGCAAAGAGCGCGAATGCGCCAAGAATCAGCCCAAGCGCGGCAAAGCGTGTCGGCAGTAGATTGAGTGCGAACGCGGCGACCAGGATGAAGACCACGCCCACCGTCCCCGGAATGATTGCACCCGGATGATTAAACTCGATGTACAGGGCAAGGGCGCCAATAGCGAGAAGCAGAAAAGCCAGATCGGGCTCCATCAGCGCGTCGAGGATTCGCTCCTTCAACGTCATGTTGAAGGGCACAATCGGCTGTCCTTCGAGGTCGAGCGTCGCCGATTCGCCGTTGAATCGCTTAAACGATTTTCCTTTCATCTGCCGAAACAGATCTTCAGGACTCGATGCGACATAGTCGATCAGGTGCTGGGCCATCGCCTCCTGATCAGAAAATGACTTCGACTCGCGCACTGCCCCTTCTGCCGCCTCGATATTGCGACCGCGCTTCGATGCCACCGAGCGAATTAGCGCGGCAGCGTCGTTCTCGATCTTGCGATTCATCTCCTCGTCGGGCTTGAGTTGTACTGGACCAATCAGAATCACAGGATGCGCGGCACCGGCCGCCGTGCCGGGCGCCATAGCCGCGATGTCGGCGGATTCAAGAATGAAAATTCCAGCCGAACCTGCGTGCCCACCCGTTGGTGTCACATACACAATCACCGGAACCGTGGAGGTGGAAATCTTCTCCATAATCTCCCGCGTGGAGCTGACCATGCCTCCCGGAGTATTGATCTCGATCAATACAGCTTGATCGTTGCGGCGGGCGGCTTCGGCGATGGCGCGCGCGATGTATTCCCCGCTGATGGGCTGAATCGTGTCATTCACCACGACCTTGAGGACCTCAGCCGACGCAGACGACGAACTTACGACGAGCAGAAGGCAAACTAATGCGCTGATGATGGCAAATTTCTTCATGGGGTCACACGCGCCGAATACCGCTCAATGGCGGCGCTCACCAACATTGTCTACCTATTTCGACGTGCCGGAGTGAATTTCTTGCGCCACTGGCCGTTCGGAGGTAACCGACGCTGCCGGTTTCGGTGCAGTCCATCCCGGAAGATACGTGCTGCCGGTGATCAGACGCGCGCCCCGCTCATAAGTTACGTAGGACCACGCCCACTGGATGAAAACCAGCAGGCGATTGCGGAATCCGATCAGGAACAGGATGTGCACAAACAGCCAGGACAGCCAGGCGATGAATCCAGAAATGTGAATCTTTCCGAATTGCGCCACGGCAGCGGCTCGTCCGATGGTGGCGAGGCTGCCTTTATCCCAGTAGTGAAAGGTGGGGCGGGAGTCAAAACCCCCACCCTGCCGCACAGAACGCGACAAGGGTGCGGCACCCTCGGGATTTCTATTACTGCCCAGGCGTTCCACCTCTTCTCGAATCAGTTTTGCGACAAACTTGCCCTCCTGGATGGCGACCGGGGCAACGCCTGGCAGCATTTTGCCTTGCTCGTCTTTCGCTGCCGCGAGGTCGCCGATGACAAATACTTCCGGATGCCCTGGCAGGCTCAAATCGGCTTGGACGGGTACTCTTCCGGCTCGATCCACGGGAGCGCCCAGCTTCTTCCCGAGCGGAGACGCTGCGACTCCGGCGGCCCAGAGCACGACTGTCGCCGGCAGGCGGGTTTCGCCGATGTCGACCGCTCCTGGTTCAACCAGGGTCACCATTGCTGAAGTCCGAACTTCCACTCCGAGTCCGCGGAGTTGCTCCTCCGCGCTGCGCGAAAGATCTTCGGGATACGTCGGCAGAACCCTGGGGCCGCCTTCGATCAGCAGGATGTGCGTGCGCCTCGGATCGATAGAACGGAATTCGTGAGCCAGAGCGTGGCGGCTGATCTCGGCGAGCGTGCCCGCGAGTTCGACGCCCGTTGGGCCTCCACCGACAACCACGAAGTTCAGGGGCAATTCCGATTCTCCCGCTGCCGCCTGTCGCTCCGCCAGTTCGAACGCCAACAGCACGCGTCGCCGGATCTCGAGCGCATCTTCAATTGTCTTGAGCCCCGGGGCCAGAGGTTCCCAGTCTTCATGCCCGAAATACGAGTGAGTAGCACCCGCCGCGATAATCAGGTAATCGTAGGGAATGTCTGCGTCCGGAGTTTGCACGATTCGTCGCTCGAGATCGAATCCTGTAACCTCGGCCATCAGCACCTCGACATTCTTGTGGGAGCGAAGAATGGAGCGGACCGGGGCCGCGATCTCGCCCGGGGACAGGCCAGCGGTCGCGACCTGATAGAGAAGTGGCTGAAAGGTGTGGAAGTTCTTGCGATCGATCACGGTGATCTGCAGCGCGGCCTTGCCTAAAGCGCGGGCGGCGTTCAGGCCACCAAAGCCGGCACCTACAATTACAACTCGAGCCTTGCTAGTCATGTTCCTGCTCCGTCACCTTGCTGCACGCGGCCTACATATATAAGATTCACGCGATGACAGACGGTTCCAGAAGTTCTTTGCTCGCAGGTACCCAGGAGAACGCCTTACTGCGCTGGCTGATGCCATCCGTCGCGGACTTGATTTTCGTCGCGCTGCTGGCCTCGTTGGTATTCACTCCGCTATCGGTGAAGTTGTTGGGGGATGCGGGAATCGGCTGGCACATTCGGACCGGGCAGGAAATTCTCACGACGCACGCGATTCCGCGTGTCGATCCCTTCTCTGCGCAAATCCAGAAGCCTTGGATTGCCTGGGAATGGTTGTATGACGTCATCGTGGGCCGCCTGGAACTCTCTGCCGGTCTGAATGGAGTGGTCTGGTTCACGGCTGTCGTCATCGCTACCGTATTTGCTGCGGTGTTTCGACTCTTGGTCAAACGCGGTACTGACGTGCTGGTCGCGTTGCTGCTGACGTTGCTGGCCATGTCGGCCTCGACGATCCACTTTCTTGCTCGTCCACACGTGCTTACAGCGATAAGCGTCTATGGCTGCTGCCGCTTCTAATGCTGATTTGGGTCAACGTGCACGGAGGTTTTCTACTCGCCTTTGTGCTTCTGGGAATTTTCGGGCTTGGGTCCGTGTGGACGTGGCTGCGGTTGAAGGAGTCACGCATCGAGGAATCGCTTCAGAAGATCGCCGCCGGGAAGCGGGTGCGACAGATAACGCTGGTAGGGCTGGCTTCAGCAGGCGCGAGCTTGGTGAATCCCTACGGATGGCATCTGCACGCCCACATCTATTCCTACCTCTCCAACCGTTTCTTCATGGATCACATTGACGAGTTCCAGTCGCCCAACTTCCACGGCATCGCGCAGAGATGCTTTCTCGTGCTACTGCTGGTTACGATCGCAGCCCTGGCTTGCCGTGGCAAATGGCTCAGGCTCAGCCAGACTCTGCTGATGATCTTTGCGGTCTACACGGCGCTGTACTCCTCACGCAACATCCCGATCTCTTCCATTTTTCTGGCAACAATTGTCGGACCGCTGATCTCTTTGCCGGTCACCAAGGGATTCGTGCGAAGGATGGGCGTGATGGACTCGACTCGGCGTGGTCATCTATGGCCAGTAATAGCTACAGTCGCGACGTTGATGATTGCTCTCAACGGCGGGCGCGTGGGCTCAACCTCTTTGATGGATGCACACTTTGACGCAGGGAGAATGCCGGTCGACGCCGTGAGTTTTGTCGCACAGAGCGGTGTACACGGTCCGGTGCTCAGTCCCGATTACTGGGGCGGCTATCTGATTTACCGCCTGTATCCGCGCAACGAAGTTGTGATCGATGATCGGCACGATTTCTACGGCGAGCCCTTCCTGAGGTCATATTTGACCATGATGCACGTAGAACCAGGATGGGAGGACTTCTTCAAGTGGGTCCGCGATCCTCAGCAAAATACCGGAGTGGAAGCCTGTCTATTCCGATGACGTGGCGATCGTGTTCGTTCGAAGCGAAGTCGAGGCGGACAGAGATCGCGATACGGACCACTAAATTCAATTGCGCCCGCATCCAATTCCGCAGATGATGGGAGCAGTCCCAGAAGATCTACATCGCATCGTATGACCAAACCAGTCTTGTTCTGTTCCCGCGGATGGGCACTGTGCGCCATCTTTGCCTTCACGCTCGCACTGGCCGCGTGCGGTGGTTCTTCGACGCAACAGGGAAATCCTGTCGGACCGAATCTGATCCAGGTGAGCTCAGATCCGTTTACCGTTGCGCCGGGTCAGCACGCGACCGAGGTT
>QIAL01000680.1 GCA_003225535.1 Acidobacteriota bacterium
GTTCTGGATGGAACTGACAACCACGAACTGGAAGCCCACGGTCCAGCTTTCGTTGGGCGCGAGGGTTTTCGATGTGGGCGGATTCCATGGTTGCGCTTTTTTCCATTCGTTCTCAGCGAAGGCTTGACTGACAACCATCCAATCGTAGAAGCCCTCAAATGTTATTCCGCGAGGGGTCAAGTCCATGTAGATTTCTGGCTTTGGCTTCTGATGTTCCCTCCAGCGCGGACTCAGAATCGGCTTGTAGGCTTCAAACGAGGTCTTGCTTTCCGGAATCACCAGCAAGGCAGGCCCGTGGCCGTTCAACCTGGTGACTTGAAGATAGCCTCCCTGCTGCCCGATGCAGGGGTCGGGGAACGAGCAGGTGGCATGTGCTTGCTCCAGAGTGCGCTCGTTCATGTCGTTGTTGAAGACCATGGGGACGCCAAGGCCGCCGATCTCGATCGGAGCGTTCGTGTGATTCGCAAGGGTGAAACGCAGAGTGAGCTTGCCGTCGATGACGCCCCAGGCGCGAATTACCTGTAGCGGAATGGGGTCCGAAAACGCGCTGGTCAGATCCGCCGCCCCAAGGACGCCGCCCTCGTGTGGCATATTCCTTACGGGAGTCCGGTGAAGAGCGGTTGAGTAATCTTTCCACTCGCCTTTCTCGACTCTAAGGCGAATGTCGATGTCGCCCAGATGGTAGTAGCCGTCGTGGGAACGTTCCGTTAGGCGATCCCCGGGCGTGAAATCAAATTGTGCGTCTGCCTTTGGATGAAAAGCTGCCACCGTCTGCGATGAACGCACGAGCGACAACTGAAAGTCTGGTGTGTCAAAGTTCTCGACTCCATCGGCGAGCATCGGCCCCGGCTGCGGAGGAGGTTTCTTCGGTTCCTGCGCGAGCGCGCCAATGCTCGCGGAAAATAAAAGTCCGGCACAGCATTTCAATGCCAGCAGACGTAATCGGGGACGCACTTGGCTGATCATTGCAGGTCGTCCTTAGTGTGAAGTCGCACAATGTTGAGAGAGTACGGCGCCAGTGAAAGCGGCGACCGATCGGCGGTTTTGATCGTTCATGACACCGGAGCGATTTTGGTAGGCTCCTCGAATAAGTTCTCAGCAGCCTTGAAGCCTCATCGATGAGCTACTCCCGAGAATCAATAAAGATTAAAGAGAACGAACTAAGGTGTTTGATCCGCTCGGGCGGTTCGGACACCAAAGATGGCCCCGATATCATTTCCATCCGTGGCCTGGAAGCGGACCGTCACTTTGCTCTTACCCGCCATAAGCTCCGGCGGGATGACATAACTGATATCCACGAATTGCTTTTCCTGATCGGGGCTGAGGTGCGGTTCTGCGTGATCGGCAATCTTCTTGCCTTCGACCAGGATGTCGAGCGTGCTCTTTCGCCATCTGTCGCCGCCGAACGTCACCCACAATGCGATCGGTCGCGAATTCTCAACCGGCATGTCGAATGAGAACCAGCCCTTGCCTCCTCTCCCGTGTCGGCCTCGCCACAGCAGTGGAGCAGAATCTTCGCCTTGCTCATTGAAGTCGCGCTCCGACTGCATCTCGCCCGGTTGGGCAAGAGCGATAGTCGCAGCCTGAAGTTTCTGTTGTTTCTCCTGCTCGGCTTTGTACTCGGCCGAACGCTTGCTCCATGCTTCCGGGGTGAAGACATCCCAGTACACGGCGTATTTCCGGCGTGGGAGTTCATAGAATGGCGCAAACTCGATGTCATGGCTCAAGCCGACGTTGCTCGTCTTAAACCATCCGGGCTTTCCGGCTTCCGGCTTGAGGAACTGCTCGACTGGCTTTTTCGCAACGACCAACGCCGGTGCCGACGGAGCCGGCATGTTCTCCTCGTCGTCCTGACGAACGTCGGGCCCAAGATCTCCCGCGAGCACCAGCGGCCCCCACAGGAATGCCATACGGCCGGGATCGTCGGGCAGTGGTTCGGTTCGCAACACTTTCGGGAGATTGAGTTCAACCGTGTCGCCTTGCCGCCAGGCTCGGTTGATTTTGACGTAGGAATCCGCCGGTGGAAGATCTTTCACCAGTTGACCATTCACCTTCACGCTGAAGCCGTCCCCGGCCCAGTACGGCCTGCGCAGCGCGAGCGTAAATTGTTTCGGAGTCATGGTCCGAATTTTCACCGAGGCAGAAGACCCGATCGGAAAGTCGGTGGTCGTTTCTACTTCGACGCCAGCCGAATCCCACTTTGCGATCGACGGTGCATACAGGCCGATCCAGAATTCCTCGGAGCCTTTGTAGTAGTAGATTCCCGCGCCGTGCAGCGCGTGACTTTCCATGCTGGTGCCGACGCAGCAGGTGAAATCCTCGAACATGCGCTGATATTCGTGCTGCACTCCGCGTCCGACGGGCAGCATGTAAGTGACCGTTCCGTCCTTCGGATCCTGCGACGCGAGAATGTGATTGAAGAGCGCGCGTTCGTGAAAATCGGCATAACGGATA